>CAZZYS010000006.1:12732-38642 GCA_964658285.1 uncultured Verrucomicrobiota bacterium | reverse complement strand
CCGCCGCTGTAGCCACCGCTACGGCTGCCACCGCCACCGCCACCGCCCGGCCGCTCCTCGCGGGGACGCGCCTCGCTAACCGAGACCGTGCGGCCCTCGATGTTCTTGCCGTTGAGCGTGCTGATGGCCGTGGCCGCTTCCTCGTCGGTCGTCATGGTCACAAAGGCAAAGCCGCGGCTTTTGCCGGTGACCCGGTCCTGGATCAGGGCCACGTCCTTGACCTGTCCGGCCTGGCTGAAAAGGTCCATCAGGTCGGTTTCGGTCGCATTGAAGGACAGGTTTCCTACGTAAAGTCGATTGCCCATGGGAGTCTTGTACGGAACTTAAACTAATCTGCGATTGCTGTGTGATCTGGCCGCGGCGAGGAAAAGAGCTGAGCGCGAATGTTCCTGCGTATCAGGTTTCAAACTGTCACTGAAGTCGACTCCAACTGACAATCCACCAATTTCATCGAGGGCTGCTTTTCTCTAGCGAACACGAACGGGCGCGATGCTTAGTCAATTTTGCCCGGATTGCAAGCGGAAAGTTGAACGGCGGGTGATGCGTCGTGGTTGGTGGGAGGCTTCGCGCTGGCCCGCCATCCGCATCACACCCCGATGTCTTCGTGCCAGAGTTCCGGGCGGTCGCTGACGAATCGAGTCATGATCTCCACGCATTCGGGAACGTCCAGCACGGTGACCTCGATTCCGTGGCTACGCATGAACTCGGGCGCACCGGGAAAGTTGCGGCTCTCGGCCACGACCACCTTCTTGATGCCGAACTGCACCGCCGCCCCCGAGCACAGGTAACAGGGCATGAGCGTGGAGTAGAGCGTGGCGCGGTGCAGACGGTTCGCGCCGACGCGCCCGGCGTTACGCAGGCAATCGATCTCCGCGTGCGTGATCGGATCGCCGTCCTGCACGCGTTTGTTGTGCCCGGCGGCGACGACCTGGCCGTCGATGACCAGCGACGAACCGATGGGGATACCCCCCTCGGCGAGTCCCTTTTTCATTTCGTCAATGGCGGCCTGCATCCCGGCGTCGAGTTCCATGAGCGGCGACCCTAGCGTTCGCGCGGACGGAGAAAAAGCGAAAAATCTTCGCGGCGGGTTCCTTTAATCGCGGGCCGGTTTGTTTTGGAGCCGGTGCAGCTTGAACATCTCCAGCGTGCGGTCGCGCTCGGCGGGGTGGTCCACCATCGGAGGCGGGTAACCCTTCGCCAGGCCCAGTCCCGGAGCGGGCGGGGAGTGCAGGCGATCGGCAGGCACGTCGCGCAATTCGGGAATCCACTCCTTGATGAACGCGCCATCTTTGTCGAACCGTTCGCTTTGCGTCCACGGATTCTGGATGCGAAAATACGGGGCGGCGTCGGCCCCGGTGCCGGCGCTCCACTGCCAGTTGCCGTTGTTGTTGGCGATCTCGCCGTCCACGAGCTTGCGCATAAAGAACGCCTCGCCCTCGCGCCAGTGGAAGCGCAGGTCCTTGGTCAGGAACATCGACGTGATGATCCGAAGGCGGTTGTGCATGAATCCGAGGCCGGACAACTGCCGCATCCCCGCGTCCACGATGGGGAACCCCGTCCGGCCCTCGCACCAGCGGGCGAACCCGTCCGGGTCGTCGCGTTCCCAGCGCCAGGGCAGTCCGCGCGTGCCGGGATTGAAGTCATCCTTGAGGACATCCGGGAAATAAAAGAGGATTTGCATGTAGAAATCCCTCCAGGCGACTTCGGCGAGGAACTTCTCCGCGTGCCCGCGCTCTTCCTCCGGACTTTCGTCGGCCACAGCCCGCGCCGCGTGGTAGATTTCCCGGACGGACAGCAGACCCCAGCGGAGGTCCTGGGAATAGCGGCTGCTCGTATCGTCGCCGAGCACGTTGCGGCGCGTGGCGTAGTCCCGCACGCCGCCCCGCTTCGACAAAAAGCCGCGCAGGCGCTGGCGGGCGGCATGTTCGCCGGCTTCGATGATGCGCGTCCCCTCGCTTTGCATTCCCCAATGCGAAAGGTCCGGTGGGGGCAGGCTGGCAATTTTTGCCGGGAGAGTCAGTTCACGGACGCGCGGACCACCGGGCGACTTTTCTTTCTTCGACCACGCGCGCAGGTACGGTGAATAGACCCGGTAGGAGTTACCGGTGCCCGAGAGGAGTTCGTCGCGCTCGTGGAGGGCCACGTCCTTTTCGGCGTGGAAGGTCGCGCCGTGGCGTTGCACCATCGCTTCCACGTCGCCTTCTACCATGCGTCCGAACGGGTCGGGGTCGCGGTTGCAATAGATCGCCTCGGCTTTGGTTTCGACGAGGAGTTTTTCCAGTTCGGCCACGGCGTCCCCTGCGCGGATGATGAGCTGGCCGCCGACGGTTTCGAGGTTTTTGGCGAGGGAACGCAGGCAGTCACAGAGAAACTCCTGGCGATTTGGCCCCGCCCAATGGTGGCCCTTTTTCCACCGGCTGAGGACGTACACGGTGACCACGCGCCCGTCCGCAGCGGCGGCGGCGGCATTCAACGCCGTGTTGTCCGTCAACCGGAGGTCGCGGCGGAACCAATGGATTACCGTTTTCATGCTGTGCAGTCTACGCGGGAAGCGCGGGAACGGGCGCGCTTTGCGCAAATAAATCCTTGGACTTTCCGGTCCAGGGTTGTTCTGGTTTGGGCGTTCCGTGTCCGTTCCATCTCCCGCCGCCGACCTGTCCAACGCTGCGCTCGTTCGCCGGTTGCTCGGCGTGGCCTGGACCTATCGCCGCGGCTGCCTGAAGGTCCTTTTCTTCCAACTGCTCCTGCTCGCCAGTAACCTGGGCGGCCTGGGGCTTGCCGGAATCGGCATCGATTTCATCGCCCACCGCGTCGATCCGACGCGACCATCTCCGCACTGGCCGTGGGGACTCGTACCGCCCGCCACGTGGTCCCCGATGACCGTCGTGACCGTGCTCGCGGGCGGTGTGCTCGCGGTGGCGCTGCTGCGGGCGCTGCTCGATTTCAACTATCAGCTCGCGCTGGCGCGGTTGGTGCAGGGCGAGATCGTCGTCGATCTGCGCGCGGCGGTGTACGACAAACTCCAGCGGCTGAGTTTCCGCTTCTTCGATGACCACGCAAGCGGCTCGATCATCAACCGCGTGACGGGCGACGTGCAGAGCCTGCGCTCGTTCGTGGACCTCGTGCTGATCCAGGTATTCATCCTGGTCCTGCAGTTCGGGCTGGCGTTTGCGTACATGGCCGCGCTGCATTTGCCGCTGACGCTGGCGTGTCTGCTGACGACCCCGCTGCTCGGCGTCGGCGCGGCGTGGTTTTCGCGGGTGGTGCGGCCGGCTTACGTCCGCAACCGCGAACTCGTGGACAAGCTCATCGGCGTGCTCAGCGAGAACGTCCAGGGCGCGCCGGTGGTCAAAGGGTTCGCGCGGGAGCGGGAGGAAATCGAGAAATTCGCCGCCGCCAACCGGGAGGTGCGCGACCAGCAGCGCTGGATTTTCTGGCGGCTGAGCACGTTCATCCCATCGCTGGGTTTTCTGAGCCAGGTCAATCTGATCGTGCTGCTGGCGTACGGCGGCGCGTTGGTCATTCGCGGCGAACTCTCGCTCGGCTCGGGGTTGGTGGTGTTCGCCGGATTGCTCCAGCAGTTTTCCAATCAGGTGCTGAAGATTTCGGACATCGCCAACAACGTGCAAACGAGCCTGACCGGCGCGCGGCGCGTCTTCGAAGTGCTCGACACTCCCGTGGAGATCACGAACGCCGAGCCGGGCTGCCTCGTGCGGTTGCCGCGCGTGAAGGGCGAGGTCTGCTTTGAAAACGTCCATTTCGACTACGTCAGCGAGCACAGCGTGTTGCGCGGGGTGGATTTCAAGGTCGCGCCGGGCATCTGCGTGGCCATCCTCGGACCGACCGGCTCGGGCAAAAGCGCGTTGCTGAGCCTGATTCCTCGTTTTTACGACCCGAGCGAGGGCCGGGTCCTGATCGACGGCCACGACGCGCGCTGCATCGAACTGGACGACCTGCGGCGCAACATCGGTCTCGTGTTCCAGGAGAGTTTCCTGTTTTCAAACACCGTCGCAGCCAACATCGCGTTCGGCCAGCCCGGAGCAACCCTCGCCCAGATCGAACGTGCCGCGAAACTCGCCCAAGCGCACGATTTCATCACGGGTCTGCCCGACGGCTACGAGACCGTGCTCGGCGAGGGGGCGAGCGATCTTTCCGGCGGCCAGCGGCAACGGTTGGCCATCGCCCGCGCCCTGCTGTTGGAACCCGCGATCCTCCTGCTCGACGACCCGACGGCGGCCGTCGATCCCGGCACGGAACACGAAATCCTCTCCGCGCTCGACGGCGCGATGGCTGGCCGGACGACGTTCCTCGTCGCCCACCGCGTGAGCACGCTGCGTCGCGCCGACTTTGTGATGGTGCTCGACCACGGGCGGATCGTGGAGTTCGGTCCGCCCGAGGAATTGCTGCGGCAGCCGCAGGGGCACTACCGGCGCGTGGCGGAACTCCAGGTCGCCGACGCCGAGAGCCGCCGGTTGCTCGACCGGAAGTGAGTTCCTTGCCTTCCGCCGTACCGGTCCCTATCTTGCGTGCGCTCCGTGACCCCGACCTCCGAGAATCCATGACCAAACCCTCCCTCCTCACGCTGCTCGCCGGCGGCCTGCTGCTGGCCGTCGCCGCGCCCGTGCACGCCCGGCCAGCCAGCAAACCTGCCGCCACGCCGAAGCCCACCGGACCCCAACCGGCCCGTGACGACGTGGTGCGGCTCCAGATTTTCCTCGACGAGCAGAACTTCGGCCCGGGACGCATCGACGGGGGCTACGGCGGCTTCACCAAGAAAAGCTGGCTGCGCTACCAGGAATCGCAGGGCACGACGCCGAAAGAGGAATTCGACGCGAAGACTTTCACCTCCGTCGATCCGATCTACACGACCTACGCCGTGACCAAGGACGATCTCGCCGCTCTCGGCACCGTCTCTTCCTCGCTGGCCGAGCAAGCCAAGGCAAAAACCCTGCCGTACACGAGTATGCCCGAACTCATCGGCGAGCGTTATCACGTCGGCGTGGACTTCCTGAAAAAGCTGAACGCCCCCAAGAATCTCGACCAACTCAAAGAGGGCGATCAAGTCAAGGTGCCCAATGTCGTGCCCCCGTTCAACCTCGCGCAGGTCTTTGCGATGCGTCAGTACAACGCCGAGCGCGAGAAGGCCGTCAAAACCAACGGCGAAAGCAAGCCGAAGGGAAACAGCAAGCCTGCAAGCACGTCGTCACCGGACGGCAGCACGACCGCACCGGCCATTCCAGAGGCGATGCCTGGCCCGACGGTCGCACTGTCCGCCTCGCCGCCGCCTCCGTCGGCCGTACCCTCGCCGTCGCCGACCGCAGCCCCGGTCGCGGAAACGTCACCCAGCCCAGCGACCGACACGGCGACTAGCCCGCCGGACAACAAACCGGTGCTCACGGCTGTACCGGCCAATTCCAGCCGTCTCGTCTGCCACGTCAACACCAAGGAAAGCTACCTCGAAATCCGCGACGGCGAGCGACTGGTGGCCTGTTTCCCGATCACGCCCGGCTCGACGGCGATCCCCACGCCCAAAGGCAACTGGAAGGTCGTGGCAAAGACGCTCCTGCCGTCGTTCCGCTGGGACAAATCGGTGCTCCTGTACGGCAAGCGCAGCGCCAACGCCTTCGAGTTGCCGCCCGGCCCGAACAACCCGGTGGGCATCACCTGGATCGCCCTCGACCGGCCGGGCATAGGGATGCACGGCACCAGCGACCCGGACTCCATCGGACGTTCGGCCAGCCACGGCTGCATCCGCTTATCGAACTGGGACGCGTTCAAGGTCTACGGCATGGTCGCCAGAGGCACGCAGGTCATCATCGAATAACGCGAGGAAACATGATGTTCCAAGGGTTGCGCACGGTGATTTATCACGTCGAGGATTTGGCGAGGGCGAAGGCGTGGTGGACCGAACTGCTCGGCCAGTCGCCCTATTTCGACGAACCCTATTATGTGGGTTTTAACGTCGCAGGCTACGAACTCGGCCTGCATCCCGCAGGTGGTGACACGGGTGTCGTGGTCGGAGCGATCACGTATTGGGGAGTGACCGATATCGACGACGCGTACGGCAAGCTGCTGGCGCGTGGTGCCGCCGAACACGCCGCCGTGCAGGATGTCGGCGGTGGGATCAAAGTTGCCTCGGTGACGGACCCATCCGGCAACGTCGTCGGAATCATCGAAAACCCACATTTCCGTCTGCCGGGTTCGCTGGACCTCCAATCTGAAACGGGTGTCCCCCCGGCGGTCGGGGACGGCGACATTACGTTCTGACGATGAGCGCGGCCTGGTTGATCGATGGGCTGGTGGTCCTGGTCTATTTCGCCGTGATCCTCGGCATTGGCCTCTACATGGGCCGCCGGGAGGATAACCTGCACGATTTCGCCCTCGGCGGACGCCGGATTCCCTGGTGGGCGGTGCTGGCTTCCATCATCGCCGCCGAAACGAGCGCGGGGACGTTTTTCGGGACGCCGGGCGAGGGGTACGAAAAGCGGAATTTCACCTATCTCCAGTTGGCCATCGGCACGATCCTCGCGCGGATCGTCGTCAGCTACGTTTTTCTCAAGCCCTACTACCAATACAACGTTTATTCGATCTACGAGTATCTGACGACCCGGTTTGGGGTAAAAACGAAGAACGCGGCTTCCGCGGTGTTCATGGTGACGCGCACGCTGGCGTCGGGATCACGCATCTACGTGGCGGCGATCATCCTCGCCCTCGGTTTCGAGATGGTTCGCGGCGTGCCGACGGACGCCCAGCACAAGATTTACATCTACGTGGCGGCGAGTGTCGCCATCACGTTGCTGACGGCGATTTATACGACGCTCGGCGGCATCAAGGCGGTGGTGTGGACGGACTTCATCCAGGCGTCGATTATGATGGGCAGCGCGTTGGCGGCGGCGGCGATCCTTTTTTACTCGATCCCAAACGGTTGGGCGGGAGTGAAGGCGAGCCTGTCCACGACCCACCCGGGCGAGTTGTTCTTCGACACGGGGCTCGACCCGGCCCGCCACGGTTGGGATCAGATCAAAGGGATGTTTGAATCCGAGTACACGGTCTTCGCCATCGTCGGGGCGATGTTCCTGAACATGGCGACTTTTGGCACCGATCAGGACATGGTTCAGCGGATGTTGACCGCGCCCGACGTGCGCCGTTCGCGGCGTTCGCTGATCCTCTCCGGTCTGGCGGATATTCCCATCGCTTTCACGTTCGCTGGGATCGGAATCTTGCTCTACGCCTACTACCAGGCCACGCCGGACCCCGCCGCCCCCAAAGCGAGCAGCGAGGTGTTCGCCTACTACATTTTGCACCGGTTGCCGGTAGGAATGCGCGGACTGCTGATGGCGGGGATTTTTGCCACCGCGATGGGATCGTTGAGCACGGCGCTCAACGCACTGGCGACGAGTTTCGTGCGTGACTGGTATCAGCCTTACATCAACCGGACGGCCGGCGAGCGCCAGACCATCCGTGCCGTGCGCTGGGCGACGGTGGTGTTCGCGGTGGTGCTCGTCACCGTGTCGTCGGGCACCGCTTATCTCGTCATCAATAATCCCCGGCTGCGGATCATCCCCATCATCTTGGGCATCTTTTGCTACACCTACGGCTCGCTGCTCGGGGTGTTCTTCACTGGGATGCTCACGAAGGGCCGTGGCAACGATCTGGGGAATCTGGCGGGAATGACCGCCGGTTTCGTGACGGTCGCGGTCGTCAGCGGATTGCCGAACCGCCTGATGCAGATGTTCGCGGGCACCGATCTTTACCGACAGCCGGAATGGCTTCCGGTGATGGAGTGGCCCTGGTGGGTGATGTGCGGCTGCTTGGTGACGTTCCTGGTGGCGATCTGTTTTCGCACGCCGGCCCGGCAGATGGAAGCGATGGCGGCCACGCCCGGGTAGTGTCGTCCCAGGAATCGCGCGAAAAGTTGTTGAATCCCCTGCGAGCCGCCTGTATGGATGCATTCCCGCCGCGGCCATGCCGCCGGTCAGGAAAAAGGAGTCATAGCTCAATTGGTTAGAGCGCCGCCCTGTCACGGCGGAGGTTGCGGGTTCGAGCCCCGTTGACTCCGGGTCTCTCGGGGAAGGGCTTACGATTGATCGAGCACCAGATGTTTCGCCTGCTCAAGGTTGTTAAACTTCCGGTCCGCCAACGTTTGTCGGTTACCGCATCAGTTCGTAAACCGCAATAGTTTGGCGAACATTTTTCGCCCAGCTAAATTCCTTTGCGCGTTCCAGCGACCTTTGTGCTGCCGCCGCTCGTTGGCTCGGATGGGCGTAAAAATCCAGGATGGCCTGGCATAAGCCGTCCTGATCGTCGGGCGAGAGCAGGATGCCAGCGTCGCCGACAACCTCGGGCAGACTGCTCGTGTTCGACGTGATGACCGGGGTGGCGCACTGCATGGCCTCCAGAGGCGGCAATCCAAATCCTTCGTAACGCGACAAATAGAGAAACGCCAACGCCCCACTGTACAAAGGGGCAAGATCGTCATCCGGCACGTACCCTGTCGTGATGATCCGTCCCCTCGGGACTGCGGTTCCGGCGAGTTCCGCCAGGAGCGGCTCGAACATCCAGCCGTTCCCGCCCGCGAGTACCAGAGATAGATCGTCCAGCCCTGGATGAGAATTCAACAACTCCACGAACGCGCGAATCACGTGTCCCAAATTTTTCCGTGGCTCGAAGGTACACACGCTCAGCAGGTACGGACCCTCGGGGATGCCATACCGGACTCTCAAGGCATCGATGTTTCCCGTATTCTGGCAGGGCTGAAACAGCTCGTCGTTCGCCGCCAGAGGGATGACGTGGACACGATCCTCCGCGAGGCCGGCATACCCGCAAAAATCCGTCTTGGCCGACTGCGAGATCGTGATGACCCGATCCTCCGGGCGAATCCGCCGGAGAATGTCGGCGTAGTATTCCCGGTATCCCACCGTCATCGTCTCAGGCAGCAGAAATGGAATCATGTCATACACCGTTTGCACCACCGCCAGTTTCGGATACTGGCGCACGATGTCCGGCACGGCCGAGTGGGGCGTGTGAAACACCTCGGCATTTTCCAACTCGTCCGGACGCAGGGCGGCCGGCGCGTCGTCCGACCAGGCCGCGACCTTCGCGCTTTGCAACGCGTGGTGAGACCGGATGAAGCGGTAGGTCTCCGCCGTGTCTTCCGTCGCGCAGAAGGTCGCCGCACAATCCGGCGAGGTTTGGAGGCGGGTAGCCTGTTCCAGGACGACTCGCGGCATCCCGGTGATCTTGGCGGGGTTGTCCTTGCAGAAGCCCAGCAGCGACAGATCGTAAAGGAGTTTCGTCGGCATCAAGCGTTCTGGTGGAACCATTCCACGGTCCGCGTCACTCCTTCGCCGAACGCGGTTTGCGGCGTCCAGCCCAGTGTTTCGCGGGCGCGGCGATTATCCAGCGCGCTGTGGGACACCTCTCCGGCGCGGGCCGGGGCCTGTACTGGCTCCTTGGGACCGTTCTCCTCCGCCCCGCGGATCCGATCCACCGCGCCGTGCACGGTGTCGAAGACCGTGCGGATGGTCGTCTGGCAGCCCGTGCCGATGTTAAACGTGCCACCGTCACCGGCCGTCAGGGCAAGTTGGTTGGCGCGGACCACGTCGCCGACGTAAACGTAATCGCGCGTCGAATGCCCGTCACCGTAGATCATGCAGGATTTCCCGCGCAGCAGCCGCCGCGAAAAAATGGCGATCACTCCGGCTTCCCCGTCGGCGTTTTGCCGGGGACCGTACACGTTGGCGTAACGCAGGATCACGGACGTGAGACCGTGAACCTGCCGCCAGATGTGCAGGTAGGACTCGAAGGTCCATTTCGTCAGACCGTAGGGAGACAGAGGCTGTACGGCGGTCGTCTCGTCGGCAGGCAGTCGTTCGGTGTTCCCGTAGATCGCACCGCCCGACGACGCAAAGATGAATCGCCGGACGTTAAACTTGGCCGCTTGCAGCAGCACATTGAGGCCACCGAGAACGTTCGTGGCGGCGTCGTGCGCCGGATCTTCAAGGGAATGCCGCACGTCAAGTTGTGCGGCGTAATGAGATACCACCTCGGGCTGGAAATGCTGGAAAGCCCCTTCCACGTCCGCTGCCTGGCTGATGTCACCCACGAACAGGGCTACCCCGGCGGGCAGGTTGCGTTTGGAACCCGTGCGGAAGTTATCGAGCACGGCCACCTCGTGGCCATCGCGCACGTAAGCAGCGGCGATCTGCGAACCGATGAAGCCCGCGCCACCTGTAATCAGGATTCTCATGGACGGTGCGGGGCAGGGGCGGGCGTTGGGTGCATGTAGCAAGTACGCCGGCCGGGCCTTGCAGGTTACTTTGGGAAAACTCTGATTTTTTCCGGGCGAGGGTCACTAGTCTGTCCGCGGATGCGTCCCGGACCTCCGCCCCGGCGTAAAGCTCGGTACCCGACCCATGCAAACGATTTCTGGCGATGTTCATGTTCACTTCCACTACGACGTTCGGTTCACCACCGACCTGTTTTCTCCTGCGAATCTGACCTTCCGTGAGGTGGTCCTGGCCGGGAGCCATCCCGCGCGTCTGCCGGCCCGTGTGCTCTTCGTCGTGGATCAGGACGTGGAAAACAGCCGCCCGATCTGCGCCAACATCGCTGCGTACTGCAAGCGCCACGCCGATGCCGTGTCGCTGGCCGGACCGCCGCTCCTCCTGCCCGGGGGCGAACGCGTCAAGAACGATCCTGCTCACGTCGATGCCATCCGGCGGGCCGTGAACGACACCGGCCTGGACCGTCACTCGTACCTGGCGGTGGTCGGCGGCGGCGCGCTGTTGGACGTGGGAGGATTCGGCGCGGCCACGGCTCACCGGGGCATCCGGCTCCTGCGGATTCCGACGACCACGCTCTCGCAGAACGATTCGGGGGTCGGCGTGAAGAACGGCATCAACGCTTTCGGCAAAAAGAACTTCACCGGGACCTTTGCTCCTGCCTGGGCGGTCATCAACGACGTGCGGTTCCTGGAGACGCTCCCCGACCGGGAATGGCGCGCGGGCATCGCGGAGGCCGTCAAGGTCGCGCTCATCAAGGACGCCTCGTTTTTCGAGGAGATCGAAGACAGCGTGCCGGCCCTCGCCGCGCGTGATCTGGAGGCGATGGGCCGCATCAACCACCGTTGCGCCCAGCTCCACGTGCAGCACATCTGCCAGGGCGGCGATCCCTTCGAGCTGGGCAGCAGCCGTCCGCTGGATTTCGGCCACTGGTCCGCCCACAAGCTCGAACAGTTGACCAACTACCGGTTGCGCCACGGGGAGGCGGTGGCCATCGGCCTGGCGCTGGATGTCACCTACTCCCATTTGCAGGGCTGGCTCGACGCGAGGGATGTTCGCCGCGTGTACAAGGTGCTCGCGGGGGTGGGGTTTTCGCTCTACGAGCCGACGCTGGAATCGTCCGAGGTGTTCCAGGGACTGCGCGAGTTCCGCGAGCATCTGGGCGGTGAATTGACCATCCAGATGCTGCGGCAAATCGGCGAGGGCTTTAACGTCCACGAGATCGATGAAAACCTGATGCGGCGCGGCATTGCCCAACTCAAGGCCACGGTGTCGATGGCAAACGAAGATTCCCGCCCGGTGGGAAGCCAGCGCGAAGCTCTCGCGATGGTCTGAGCCGCAAAGAAGGATGCAGACGGCTGGCACCGGACAAGCGGGGGACGATACGGATCGTCTGGCCAGCCTCCTGCCCCTCTTCCGGGAACTGAACGGCCTCAAGCGCATCCGTGCCGCCGGAAAGCCGGGTTCCTGGGCCGAACGTCTGTTCGTGCGCGCCTGGAGCCGCCTCGTCGCGGGAGAAAACCCCGGACAGATCGCCCGTGAGGAAGCAGCCGCGGCGGTGGCGGCGATTCTGCTGGGCGAGATCGACGCCATCGTCCTGGCCGCCGGGCAGGTGACCAGCGAGGCACGGCGGGAGATTTTCCAACGGGCCTTCGACGCGGCGGCGCGACCACTCCAACCGGCCCTGGCGGCAGCCTTGCGCGTGACGTTGACGGGTGAACCGACCCACCATCCGGCGGTGGGGTTACCACCGTTCGTGCCGTTGCTCACCGCGCAACCGCGCGCCGGGGCGACGAGACCCGGCTTCCCGCGCGCTATCCTGGAACCGGCGGAAAACCACGCCGAGCATTGTGCGATGGTCGCCGTCAACGGCGTGCTGGCCGCAGGTGTCTTCGGCGCGGACCCGGCCGTTCCGTTCCTGACTGGCCTCGCGCACCATCTGCACAATGCCTATCTACCGGACGCGGGAGATGCCGGCGATGTGCTGCTCGGCGAGCACCATCGCCCGCTGCTGGAACATTTTCGTTTCCAGGCATTGCAGGAAATCCCCGTTTCTTTGCACGAATCAATCCAGCACGGGCTTACGACGGTCTACCGGGCGGACACGGCGGAAGCCCGCGCCTTCCAGGCGGCGGATTCCGTGGACCGCGTCCTGGAAATGGAATGGCACGCCCGGAGTGCGGCGTTCACCCTGGAAGTCGCGTTGGGCGAGATGGATATCATCCATCCCGGACCGGTGCAGGCGTTTCAGTTGGAGGTCATGCGCGCGATGCGATTCCGCTAGTGTCCTGAGGAATGGCCGGTGATTCTCTGCATCCGCACGCGTGGAAGGGGCGAATTGTGTTTCCCATGTTTTGCCACCTGCCATGCATCTGAACCCTATCGTTCGATGGGGGATCGTGGGTTGTGGTTGGGTCGCGCGGGATTACGTGGCCCCGGCGATGACCGGGTCGGCGGCGCGCCTCGTCGCGGTCTGCGACCCCGACCCATCGGCGCGCCGACGGATCACAAGTGGGGATGGCACCGAGCCCGCCCGCCACGCGGACCTCGCTGGTTTCCTCGCCACGCCGGGGTTGGAAGCCGTCTACGTCGCCACGCCGAACGACTTGCACCGGCCCGTCGTAGAGGCGGCGGCGCACGCCGGGATGCACGTCCTCTGCGAGAAGCCGATGGCGACCACGCTGGCAGACGCCGAGGCGATGGTGGCCGTTTGCCAGGAAAACCGGGTCCGGTACGCGACGGCCTTCGACCAGCGCTTCCAGGCGCGCCACCGCCGGCTGCGGGAACTGGTCAGCGCGGGCCGGTTAGGAGAAATCACCGCCGTGCGGGTGCATTACGCGTGCTGGACCCCGGCCGACTGGTCGCCACCCACCACGGAAGGGACGCACGACAACTGGCGGGTCGATCCCGCGCGCGCCGGCGGTGGAGCTTTTATCGACCTCGCGCCGCACGGGTTGGACCTTGCCCAGGTCCTGCTCGGCGAGCCTCTGGTCGAAGCAAAATGCCTCTTGCAACGCCGGGTTTTTGACTACGCCGTGGACGACGGTGCGGCGCTCGTCGGCCGGTTCCGCTCCGGCGCGCTGCTGTTGATGAACGTCGCCTACAATTGTCCGGACCGCTTCCCCCGGCGCACGCTGGAACTCATCGGCACCCGCGCGATGGCCATCGCCCAAGATACAATGGGGCAGACCCCCGGTGGTTCTCTGAAGCTAGTGGATGCTGCGTCCGGCGCGACCGAACTCGTGACGGTCCCTGCCGCCGAGGACGTGTCGCCGTTTGCGGCCGGGATCGCCTCGTTTTCAAGCTGCCTGCGCTCGGGCGAACCGTTCCCGTACCCGCCCGAACACGATCTCCACACCATGCGCCTGCTCGTCACCGCGATGCAGGATGGATCGGCTGAACACCCGTGAGTTTGTCCCCTTACGTTTGCACTAACTGCGGCTTCTGGCAGCGGCATTTCACCGTGCCCGCGAGTTGCCCGGTCTGCCTGGATTTCAGGCACACCCCGGCGGCAACCGGCTTCGAGTTCTGGGACGTGGACGAGGCGTCCCGGCGAATCACCACCACCTGGCACCAGGATGAAAATGCGGTGCTGATTTTCCGCAGCGAACCCGCCCTCGGCATCGGTCCCAGCGGCTACCTGATCGCGCTGCCCGGCGGGAATCTCCTCTTCGAAAATCCCGCGTGGTACTCAGAGGCGGCGCTGGCGGAGATCGCGGCGCGTGGCGGTGTCCGCTGGCTCGCTGCCTCGCACCCACACGCTTACGGCGGCATGTGGCAGGTGCAGGAGCGGTTCGCGCCCGAGACAGTTGCCATCCAGCGGGAGGATTTGCCCTGGACGAATGCCTTTCGCGCAAGCCATCCCTACGACGAACTCATGGCACTGGCGCCGGGGGTCGAGTTGCGACACACGGGGGGACATTTCGATGGCCACGCGGTGCTCTCCCTGCGCGACCGGCGGATTTTGTTCGCGGGCGACATGGTCAAATTCCATCTGTCGGACAAGCCGCCGGGAATCTCCACGCACAAGGGGTTCAACCGGCGGATCCCGATGAGCCACGCGGAAATTCGACGGTATCGGTCCGTGGTCGAGGCTCTCGATTTCGACGAGGTTTACACGACCTTCGAGCGAGCCCCGAAAGGCATCGGCATCCGGGAGGCAATCCTGGGTTTGTTCCAGGCCCAGTTGCGCGGTGTCCCGTTCTTTGGGCCCATCCCTTTGGTTCAAGAAGTGTCCGAAGAAAATTATTCGAGCATCGACGCGCCCGAAAGCTCAGACCTCGAAGCTCTGGCGGCCTACCGCGCGGCTTACGCCCCGGCCCGGGCGGCTGGTGCCCAGTGTTTTGAATTCTCGCAAGCCCCCTTGGATCGACTCGATCTGCCGTTGTGGACGGTTGCCCTGGTGGATATTGACGGGGCGCTCTCGGATGGTTTTGGTTACGGTCCGACCTTGGCTGCGGCCCAGGCAAGTGCGTGGGGCGAGGCGGCGGAGTGGCACCTGGCCCGCGAATGGTTTCGTCATGCCCGGCGCGTGCGCGGGACCTTTTCGGGTTTGCAACAAGAGGGGCGTTGCGTGCTCGATCCCGTCTCGCTTTGTTTATCCGCAGGCAGCGATTATTCGCACGACCAGACCGAGTTGGAATGGGTGGAAGCGCGCCGTCATCCTACCGGGGAACCCATTTTTGTCCCGGCGGAATTCGTCGCCCCGCGCTTCGCCGATCTCGGTGCTGGCTTTGATCGTGCGAACGCTCTGGCTGTGCCCATCACCAATGGCCTCGGCGCGGGACTCACCTCCGCTCACGCTCTCGCGCACGGCGTCCTCGAACTGCTGCAACGCGACGGCAACAGCGTCCATTACCGCGCGCTGGATCGGGGAATACTCGTGGACCTCGGCGAGGACTACCAACAGGTGCGCGATCCCCGGACCCGCACGCTCCTGCGGACGCTGGACGCGGCGGGGATCGAAATCCTCGTCAAGCTGGCCGACGACAGCTTTGGGTTGACGAACCTCTACGTCGTCGGCCATGACCGCGACCCGGGGCAAGCGCCGCAGGCGATCAGCCTGAGCGCGTGCGGCGAGGCGGTGCATCCCGACCGCGAACGCGCGCTCGCCAAAGCCCTCCGCGAGTTCGTGTCCGCGCGCGTTCGGAAGGCGTTCAACCACGGACCGCTTGCCCCCGTCCGGGCGGTCTCACCGCCGGGTTACCTGGAAGCGTTTGGCTCGTCCTCGCTCCGTAGCGAGGACGAGCGGGCGCTGCGCGAGATGCAACGCTGGATGCGGTTGGACCACGCCGCTTACTTCGAGGAAATCCGACGGCCGATCTTCGACGTGCGCACCCGCTTGCGCTTCGACGAACTGCCGACGACGGACGTGCCGGATTCCGACGCGTTGCTCGCTTTGCTGACAGAGCGGCTCGCGCAGGCAGGATTAGAAATTTTCTACGTGGATTTCACTCTCCCCGGCTCCCCGGCGGTGGCGTGCAAAGTCATCGTGCCCGGCCTGGAAGTCGAGACGATGACCTACCAGCGCATCGGAGCGCGCAACCTGCGTCGGTTGCTCGTTCGTGGGTCACCCATCGTCGGCGTTGGCGATGCTCGCCGGCCACCGAGCGCGTTGCCGATTCGCTTGACGCCCGCTGCGTCGGCGACCTTCGATGGCGTCCCCTGGCTTGACCCCGCCGCTGCGCGTGACGCCGTCGGCTCACTCTATCCCCTGTACCGGGAACCAGGCCGTCACGTGATCGCCATCCTCGAAGAACAATCCCGGACTGGCCGCTAACCTTCTTTTTACCACTCATGCGCATATGTTTTTTTTCCCGCCGCTACTTTCCCGCCGTCTCCGGGATGAGCGTCTACGCGCGAAACCTGTTACGTGAACTCGTCGCCCTCGGTCACGATGTCACGATGATCTCGCAGTACCGTGGCGACGAGGCGGGCACGCGCATTTACGGCGGCGGTCCACCTCCGCCGGTCCCCGGCGTGCGGGTCATCGGCCTCGAAGCGTTGGGCGAGCAGGAGCAGCCCCTGGCCAACTTCGAGCGCGACGTGGAAACGATGGTCGAAACCGCCGAGGCCGAACACGCACGGGCTCCCTTCGACCTTCTCCATGCACAGTATGGTTATCCAACCGGGTTGGCGGCGCTGGAGACATCCAGACGCCTCGGACTACCCAACGTTGTGTCAATCCAGGGAGGGGACGGTCATTGGGTCGGCGTGAAGTGCTGCGAGACGCACCGCGAAGCGATGAAGGTGGTGCTGAATCACGCGGGTGCGCTGCTGATCGGTTCACGGTCTTTCGCGGAGGAGGTTCACGAAAATCACGGAACGCCGGTGGAGAGATTTACCATCGTGCCGGGTGCCGTGGATGCCTCCCGGTTCTCCCCCCGCGAGGATTGGCAGGCGGGTGAATGGATCGAACCGGGGGCACCCGTAATCCTCTACCACGGGCGGGTGGACCGGCGGAAGGGGGCGCTGGATTTGCTGGACGCCTTCGCCACGCTGCGTCGGCGCGGGCATCCGGTGGCCCGGCGTGCGCGGCTATTTTATTCCGGCATCGGCCCGGACAGCGCCGCCGTGGATGAACGCGTGCTGACGTTAGGGTTGGCGGATGCTTATACCGGTTTGGGTTACGTCAACTATGAGGAGGTGCCGGCGGTATATCGCCGCGCCGACGTGTTTGCTTCACCGACCTACTCGGAAGGGTTTTCCAACACGATCCTCGAAGCGATGAGCGCGGGCTTGCCCATCGTTTCCTGTCATGCGGTCGGCGTGGTGGATTGTCTGCGCGACGGTGAGAACGGCCTGTTGGTGCAACCGGGCGACATCCACGCCCTCGCCGATGCGCTGGGCCGTCTGCTCGATGATGCCGCGCTGCGCCGTCGGTTGGCGGAGTGCGCGTTCGAGGAAGTCCATCGGCTGTATTCCTGGCCGGTGGTGGCCCGGCAGGTTGTCGGAGTGTACGAGCAGTTGCGGCGCACCGCGCCTGACAACGATTGGATGCTCCGTGCTCCGCTGGACCCTGCTTGCTGCTACCGCGCCGCTCCGCATCTGCTCTAAATATCCGTTCGAGATGCCCATCGCACTTTTTCTTTCGCCGCACCTCGACGACGTGGCCTTTTCCTGCGGCGGCACGCTTCTGCGGCTGACCGATGATCCCGACTGGCGCGTGGTGCTTTGCACGGTCTTCACCGCCTCGGTTTCCGACCCGCAGGGCTTTGCGTTGCGTTGTCAGACCGACAAGGGCATCCACGCCGACCTGGATTACATGGCGTTGCGCCGCACGGAGGACGAAGCTTACGCCAAGTTCGCGGGCGTGGAGGCCGCGCGGCGTTGGAACTATCGCGAGGCTCCGCACCGCGGCTACGAATCCCCGGCGGATTTGTTCGCGGGACCCCACGATGACGACGCCGTCTGGCAAGCCCTGAGCGACGATCTCAGCGCTTTGGACGATGAGCTGCGGCCCGATGTGATTTTCGCTCCGCAAGGTCTCGGCAACCATGTCGATCACCTGCAAACGATCCGCGCCGCGCTGGCGGTCTGGCCGGTCGAGCGCGTCCTGTGGTATCGTGACACACCCTACGCGATCCGGGAACCCGATGCGTTGCCCGCCGGATTGCTGCGGCTGGAGGAAGACCTTTTTCCCTGCCAGGTGCCAGTGTCATCCGCCGTGCTGGATCGCAAAATCGCGGGATGTTCGCTCTACGTCTCGCAAATCGGCTTCCAATTTGGCGGACCGGTCGGCGTCCGGGAAAAACTGACCGCTTTTCATCAGCGCGAGGCGCAGGGGCAACCCTCGCCGGTGACATACGCCGAAACTTTCCTTGGACACCCCTGTGTGGTTTCTGCTCTCCCAAGATGAACCTGTCTCTCGCTCAAGCCATCGAAGTTTACCGTGCCGCCCTGCCCCCGGGTCAGCTTTTGGAGTTTTCGCTGAATCCCCTGGATCGGCTCGATGTTCCCGTTTGTTCCCTCACCCTGTTTCCCCCGGATGCCGTCGGCGGCTCGGGTTCGTCCCGGCCGCTGTGCGCGGGCATCGGCTACGGCGAAACGCCGGAGGCAGCCCGGGTGGGGGCTTACGGTGAGCTGACCGAAGACCTCTCCTCCAGCGCGGCGCTCGCTCGACTCCCGCGCTTGACCGGGTCCTACCGGGAAATGCTCGCGCAAAAGGGAACGAGTGGCGTCGTTGATCCCGTCACGCTCTGCCTCGAAGCGGGCAGTCCCTACACCAGGGAAACCGTGCTGGAATGGGTGGAAGGCCGCCGTTGGTCCGACGACGAACCGGTGCTCATCCCGGCGGAGTTCGTCGCGTGCGCCCGAATCGATGTGCCGGCGCGCCCGGGCGTGAGCCGCCTCGTTACTCCCATCACCAACGGACACGGCGCGGGCACGACCCTGGCGATGGCCCAGACCCACGGCTTGCTCGAACTCCTGCAACGCGACGGCAACAGCGTTCATTACCGCGCCTTCGCGGGCTCGACGGCCATCGACCTCCGCACGATCACCGATCCTGCTGCCCGCGCGCTGTTGGATCGTTATGACGCCGCCGGGATCGAAATAATCGTCAAGGTGGCTGCCACCGATTTCGATTTCGTGAACCTCTATGTGGTTGGCTACGACAGGTCGAGCGCCAGCGGCGGCCTGCCGATCATGGCGGCGGCCTGCGGCGAGGCGGTTCATCCGATTCCGGAAGTTGCTTTGCGGAAAGCGTTACTGGAGTTTGCCTCCTCGCGCGCCCGGTTGGCGCTTTTCCACGGTCCGCTGGACCTCGTGCAACAGGTTGTTCCGCCGGGGTATCTCGAAGGGTATCGCAAGGTCGTAAATCCGGCGGACGAAGAGCCACGCGGTTTGGCCGGGATGCAGCACTGGGTCACGCTCGGGTTGGGTGAGATGCGTCAGCTTCTGGCTCCGGTCTTTAACGTGAGCGAGCTGATCTCATTCGCCGATCTGTGCCGCTCCGACGAACAGACGTTTGCTTCGGATCAAGCTGCTCTCTTGCGCTTCACGGTGGAGCGGTTGGAACAGGCCGGGATGGCGGTACTATACGTGGACCTGTCCCCACCGGGGACTGCGGTTCACGCCGTCAAGATGATCGTGCCAGGCCTGGAGGTGGAGACGATGAGTTACCGGCGGATCGGCGAGAGAAACGTGCGCCGGTTGTTGGCGCGTGAGGCTGCCGAACGCGATTTCTCCCCCTTGGTGGGAGTGGGTGTGCCGCCGCCGGAAGCTGTACCGATTCTTCTCACGGAACCTGCCCGGCAGCGGCTCGGTGGAGAGGTTTGGCTGGATCAATCTCGAATGGCCGAATTGATGGAGAACCTCTACGTTCTCTACCGTGAGCCGAGCCGTCATGTCACGGCTTTTTCGCGCGAGTGACCACCACGATAAAAGGAGTGAAGAGACAAGGCGATTCTCTTGGCAGCGTGAATAAAGTGCCCTGATCTGCACGGCAATCTTCTTGTAAAGCTGGACTTGGTCCGCAAGGGTTCTGTTACCGCGTTTCCGTTTGCCTGCGGTCACGCGCGTGCTCTTTTAACCCTTCTGTCATCCTGAGGCGCAGCCGAAGGACCTCGCACCAAGGTATCTGGCTGACCCTGGTTACACGCCCGACCAAGAGCGAGAGGGACGCGAGTACCATCGGGGAAGTCCTTCGGCTGCACCTCAGGATGACAGAGAAAATTGTTTGCCCCCGCCTTTCGCTATGAGCAGGCGAAAAACGTTTTAACAATGTCGAGTACGAGGTTGCCGTTTTTTATCGGTCCAGCAACGCTTCGTAGCAGCCTAGCACGTCCAGGCATCCTACCTCTCCGCCAAAAACCTGCAGGGTGATTTCGCGGTGGTTATTGTGATAGGAGCTTCGTGTTGTGCTGGTGCGTATTCGCGCGGCGAGTTGTTCGGCATCAGCTACCGTTGTCCACTGTACTCCATCAAGATGGTAAGTTTTTAAATCCAGGTTCCCCGGGCATTCCGATAAAATCAACGAAATCCCGGAGGCCAGTGCTTCCAGCAGCGCCAAGGCAAAGCCCTCGTAGCGGGATGCCAGCACGAACACATCCAGCATCCGGTAAAAACCAGGCAGGTCATCGCAGGTCTCGATCTGTAAAATCCTCGCCCGAACGTCGGGCGAAACGGTGCGGAGTAACTCGGCGACGGCAGGCATCAACTCGCCTTTCCCCAGATGCGCGAAGTAAACGTCCGGCACGTCCTCCAACACGGAAATCACCGCCCGGTAGAGTGTGAGCGGGTCCTTTTGCTCGCTGTAGCGCGCGACGGTCCCGAACACGCAGGCGTCGGCGGGGAGACCAAACTTACGACGCAACGCGCTTTTTTCGGCTGCATCGATCACGGGGCGGAAGCGTGCGCAGTCTACCCCTGTCCGGGTGAAACGCTGTCGCTCGGGCTTCACGCCAAGTTTCTGCCGCGCGTGATCCGCTTCGCTCCTCGACGTGTGGAGCGTGATACCCGTCCGGGCAAATAATCGCTCCACCGCCAGGAAGAAACGTTTCTTCACACTGTTCGGACCGTACATCTGATAGTACGCGTGCGGTGTGTAAATGATCTGCGCTCGAATGCCGGTCCAAGCTAACATCCGCACCAACACACCAGCCTTGGAACTATGCGCGTGAATCACGTCGGGTTGCACCACTCGCGCGAGGCGTCGCAATCGCGTGAACCCGAAGATATCCAGCACGCGGGGAGAATTGCTGGTACGCAAATCGAGGGTGTGCGACCCGCGGCGTTTGAGCGTTTCGACCAAGGCGTCTAGCTCGGGACTGCCGCGCACACTGGAGTAAGCGAGGTGTATCGATACTCCGCGCTGTTCCAGAAGGAAGTACGCTAGTTGCTCCACGAATCGGAACGCACCGTCTCTGCCGGGCTCGACGACGAGCAGCACGGACAGCGACCTGTTACCGCCGCCGGTCTTGTTGAAGCTTGGTGGACCAGGTGATGAGTGAGATTTCATCAAGCACATGCTGACCGAGCAGTCGAGAGCATCCGCGAGTAGATGCCGAGCAGCGCGTCGGTGTGCGCGGACAAACTCCAGGGGTTGTTCCAATACCAATCGTACCCACCGCGCCCCAGTCTTGCGGTGAACTCATCATTGCGGAGTCGTGCCAGTTGTCCGACCAGCGATTCCACCGAACCGCTGCGAAAGTGCAGGCTGGCCGTATCGTGCTCCAAAAAATGGCTTGCCGCAGAACTGTCCGCGAGCACGACGGGAAGGCCGTGCGCCGCGGCTTCGACCGTCACGAGGCCAAGCGTCTCGTACCAACGCGAGGGAAACACCAGCGCGCGGGCACGACGCATCCGATCATCGACCCCGCGCTCGTCCAGCCAGCCCGTATATTCATGTTCGGGGTAGTTTGCCTGAAGCTGCGTGCGCATCTCGCCGTCACCGACAAACACGGCTTTGACACCCGATTGCCGTGCGGCTTCCGCCAGCAACTCGGGACCCTTCTCGGGGACGATCCGTCCGACGAAAAGAAGTTCGTTGTTGTCGCGTACCGCTGCCGGTCCGAAGTCCTGGCGTTCGCACGGCGGACGCACGACTTCCAGCGATGCATGAGCGGGTAAGTGGCGGCGCATCAGCGCGGCACTGAAATCGGATACGCCGATGAACTGATCCACCCGGGCCGGTACGTGCCACCAATGGTTTTGCGCCCAGGTTCTCGCACTGCGCCAGATTTTATGTAGTTCGCTGCGGCGGTCGCAACGACACGTCAGACAGGACAACGAAAGAGGCTTTCGCTGGCACAATTCCAATCGTGGATAAACGAAAAACCCACCGTTGGGACAGGTGATAAAAAAATCATGCAAGGTCACGGCCAGTCGAAATCCACGGTCAACGGTCGCCGCGAGGACGGCGGGGGACAGGGCTTTCGACCACTGGTGCGCGTGGACAATGGTACGCGCAGGGTCTTTCTTTGAAAGCAGCGCCCGCAGCGCACGCAGCGCCGGAACGTTTTTCACGCCGCGCAGGAACGCCCGCACCCGGCGCGGGTCCTTGACGATCTCGTCCTGTTTCAGACAGACGACGGAAAGATTCGGCGTAACCATCAGCGTCGGGTCAACCGGCCCGACGGCGCTGAAAATCGTCACCGGCACTCCGGCTGCGGCTAGGTGGCGGGCACTCTGGAGGGCCACGGCGGCGGCACCACCGTTGGGATGCGAAAAATCGCTGAGGACGACCAGTTCAAATCCCTCGGGGAGCGCCGGCATCATGGTGCGGAAGCAACCGAAGAAGCGGTCTGCTTTGCCCCGGTGCGCCGGCCACCCGCCTGGAGCACTTCGAGACTGCTGGCGAGGCCGACCGCGCGCAGTCGTTCGAGGTAACGGGGGAGGTTGCGGCAACGGTAGCGCCAGCGGGCGAAGCGTTTCGCGGCCGACGACACCGGCGTTGCGAAGTGCCGCCGAGTGATTTCCTCCATTTGTTGGCTCAGCAGCGACACTGCGCCGGAAATCTGCCCAGGACGAACGCGGAAACGCCCGACCTCCGCGTGATGATATCGAAAAACGAAGCCTCGGGTGAACGCGCGTACCCAGAAATCGAGATCGGCGCAGACCGAATGGCGTAAATCGTAACCTTCCAAATCACGGACGACCGGCGCACCGAAAATCATTCCCTGTTGGCCGACGGGACTGATCCCTCCTTGGAGCAATGCAGGAAAATAACCCGGATGAGACTCGACGGTCATGCGCCCAAGAGACGCGCCGCCCTCATCAATGGTTCGTATGTCACCGTAGCCAACGCTGGCAAGATCGTTCCTGGCGTCGTGCCGGGCGAGCATCTCCGCGAATTCCATCGTGAGCAGGTCATCGTCGTTGAGGTAGGTGTACCAATCCCACGACAGATCATTCGTGGCGGCGAGACCCGCGTTGAGCGCGCCGTATAACCCGCCTTCGCGCCCGGCGTCCTCGACGACACGCCGGTTGGGGAAACGCTGCGTGAGTTCCATGACCCTATCTGCCGGGCACACCAGCACGTGATGAATCGGCCAGGGAATTTGATCGATGGAACGAACCGTTTCGTCGAGGTAGGGAGAAGTGCCGAGGGTCGGGGTGAGGATGAGCAGCGGACGCTTCACAAGAGGGGATGATGTTCGTGCAAACGCATGACGGGCGTACCCGACGAGGGACGGGAAAAACCTCTGCCGGGTCAGTCGCAGCAGGGGTCGTTCCAGATAACGATAGCTGACGCCGCCCAAAAGCAAGACCGCACCGACGCACAGGACGGCGGCAAAGCTGTCCGCCCACGGATGCGATGTCGAGTCGGGCGAAACCAATCTGGCGAGCGCCGCGACAACGAAGATATGGGACAGGTAAATCGAGTAAGACCAGTCTCCGATGGCAGCGAGAAAGCGCGGCATCCGTACGCCGGCGCTCTCCAGCAGGACGACACCGTACACCAGCGCCACGGAGGGCAGTCCGTAGTCGAGCACGCGACTGCCCGCTCTTAGATGACCGCCGATGGGCAGCACGATTCCCACGATCCAGGCCACGGCGAATCCGGTCAGCAGCCAGCCCCAGACAGATGCGGATGCCGTTTGTGCGCGGCGTGTTGCTAACCCCACCAACGCGCCGGCGATGAACTCCAGCGTCAGCAGGGCAACGGGCAGGCGAGTTTCGGGATAGTCCAGTGCGGGCAACGATGCCAGCAGACCGTTGCCTGCCAACACCACGCCCGCCCACGCCAGTAAACCGCACCCGAACCACCTTCCCCGCAGCCGCAGCAGCCCGGCGAAGACTAGGTAGAAATACATCTCGTAGACCAACGACCATGCCTGACCCAGAAGCGGCCAACCATCTTGCGGCCACAACAGGAACGAACGCACGAGATGCACTTGCATCCCGCTGTCGAAGCGGTGCAGCCAGGCGGGTTTCCAGAGATAGATCGCCAGCGCGGGCAGCGAATAAACCCAGTAGAGTGGATAGATTCGCGTGACCCGCCGCCAGAGGAAGTGGGCGACTTGCGACGCGCTGGCGCAGGGGAGCGGATGGGCCACCACCATGACAAATCCGCTGATCACGAAGAACAGGTCCACGCCCATGTCACCCACCAGGAACCGACCCGGGACAGGGAATTCCCCCGCGTTGCGCGCCAGGTAGACCTGGACGTGGCGCACGACGACCAGCAGGACGGCAATCGCCCGCAAAGCCTGGATGTTGCCGAGTCGGTGCCGGTCCATTTCGTTCAGGTCCGCTTCCAACCGCTCTGGATGATGCGCCAAACGGATAGGGCTGCGATCAGCGGCAGGCCGGGCAGGGCGTAGTGGCCGCAGCCGAGGGCGCGCAGCAGCGAGCCGAGCGCGGAGCGGTAGTGCAGCCACGCGGTCTGCGGGGCCAGATCGGCCTCGTAGCGGCGGGCGAGGGTCAGGTAAGGCGAGATCTCCAGAAACAGCCGCTCGGTGAAGGCATTTTTGGGTTTCTTTTCGGGCGAGTCGTCCAGCACCTGCCAAGCCTTCAGGGCAGACAGGTTGTGGAGGATCGGCGCGATGGGTGAGAACAGGCCGCGCAGCCGTTCGCGGGTCGAGTAGCTGCGTCCACGCCCGCTGCAATGGATGAGGTCGCGGCCACCCTGCAAGAAATGCACCGGCACATGGGCGAACTCCTGTGAACCGAGCAGGGCGTTGAGCAATTCCTGGTCGCCACGAAGATGGAGCGGCCTGTTCCAGTAAGGTTGCGCCTGTGCTGCCTGGTATTGCGGAGTCGCCATCAGTTCGCACCACCGGGCCAGCAGCGGCCGGTGTCGGGGCGTCACGCGCAGCACGCAAGAGTTGATGGTAGTCGGATAAATTTTCCCGACGGGCAGTTGCCATGCCGAAGTTCGGGCCAGAGTGCCGCGGGGAACCGCGAAACGCATGTCCTCAGCGACGGCGAGGGTGTCCGCCGATAACCCATCAAAGAGATAGGTGAAAGGGCGCGCGAACGCCAGGTCCGAGTCCAACCAGACCACCTCTTCGCAGCCCTGATCGAGGAGCGCGAGCAAAACGTGCGGTTTGCAGTTCCAGGTGGTGGCCCCGGGCAGGCGCGCATCGACCAGGGTGACCTGGGGGAACCCGCGCAGCCACATGCGGAACTCTGCGCTCGCTTCGGGCCGAAAGAGGGTCAGCGGCACGTCGGGACATTGTGCGCGCAGGCTCAGCAGCGCCAGGCGCAGGCTGGTGTCCTCCAGACGATCTTCGGCCATGCACAGGGTCAACATCGTCGGTCAGGCTTTGTCCCGCGAAACCGTGGTTGCGATCAATGCTCCCTCGGAACGCGGCGCGCGGTTGGTCAGTGCAGTGCGAATTTTGGTCACCGCGCGCCGGAAAAAGTGCTGGGCTGCTTTGCGAATCGACAACGGGACGATCAGCGGCAAACCGGGCAGGGCGTAGTGGCCGCAGCCGAGGGCGCGCAGCAGCGAGCCGAGGGCGGTGCGGTAATGTAGCCACGCGGTGTGCGGGGCCAGCTCTGCTTCGTAGCGGCGGGCGAGGGTCAGGTAAGGCGAGATCTCCAAAAACAGGCGCTCGGTGAACGTTGTGCCGGTGCTCGTTTCCGGCGAACGATCCAACGCCTCCGAAGCTTTTTGCGAGGGATTGTGGAGGATCGGCGCGATGGGTGAGAACAGGCCGCGCAGCCGTTCGCGGGTCG
>CAZZYS010000006.1:0-12632 GCA_964658285.1 uncultured Verrucomicrobiota bacterium | reverse complement strand
GCGGTTGGTCAGTGCAGTGCGAATTTTGGTCACCGCGCGCCGGAAAAAGTGCTGGACTGCTTTGCGAATCGACAACGGGACGATCAGCGGCAAGCCGGGCAGAGCGTAATGGCCGCAGCCGAGGGCGCACAGCAGCGAGCCGAGGGCGGTGCGGTAATGTAGCCACGCCGTCTGCGGGGCCAGTTCGGCCTCGTAGCGGCGGGCGAGGGTCAGGTAGGGCGATATCTCCAAAAACAGGCGTTCGGCAGACGTGGCGGGTGGACTCGTCACCGTCGAACGATCCAACGCCTCTGAAGCTTTTTGCGAGGGATTGTGGAGGATCGGGGCGATGGGCGAGAACAGGCCGCGCAACCGCTCGCGGGTCGAATAACTGCGTCCCCAACCGCTGCAATGGATGAGGTCGCGGCCACACTCCAAAAAGCGCACCGGCAGGTCGGAAAATTCCTGCGATCCGAGCAGCGCGTTGAGTAAATCCTGGTCGCTGCGCAGATAAAACGGGCGTTCGCCTACCCACTTCGTTTGAGCTTCTTGGTACTGCGGCGTCGCCATCATTTCCAACCAGCGCACGAGCAGCGGCCGGTGTCGGGGCGTCACTCTCAGCACGCATGAATTGACGGTGGCCGGGTAGATTTTTCCGACCGGGAAATTCCATCCCTGCGTCCGCCGCAAAGTACCCTGCGGCAGCGCGAAGCGCAGGTCTTCGGCCACGACGATGGTCTCGGGCGGCAACCCATCGAAGAGGTAGGTAAAGGAACGCGTGAAAGCCAGGTCCGAATCCAGCCACACGACTTCTTCCTTTCCCTGATCGAGCAACGTCAGAAGAGCCTGCGGTTTGCAGTTCCAGGCGGTGGCCCCGGGCAGGCGCGCATCGACGAGGGTGACCTGGGGGAACCCGCGCAGCCACGCGCGGAACTCTGCGTTCGCTTCGGGCCGAAAGAGGGTCAGCGGCACGTCGGGACACTGCGCGCGCAGGCTCAGCAGCGCCAGGCGCAGGCTGGTGTCCTCCAGACGATCTTCGGCCATGCACAGGGTCAACATCGGTAGGGCAGGGGAAAGACCGGGTGGCAGGTCAGGCGAATCCTTTGTTCGCACGAGCGCCATGCGTGCGTTCAGTCGTTGGCAGAGAGGCAGCGGCGACCGTTTCCTCGTAAATGGTTTCCAACGCCTGCGTCTGGCGCGAAAGATCAAATTCCTCCACGGTCCGCCTGCGTGCCGCCTGACTCATCCGTTGCCAACGCGCCTCGTCACTGAATAGCCCGGCGAGATCGGCGGCCAAGCCGCGCCAGTCGCGCTCGTCACTCAGCAAGCCCGTCACGCCGTGTGCCACCGCCTCGGGGATGCCGCCGTGACGAAAGCTGACGACCGGCACGCCCATGCTTTGCGCTTCCAGAAAAACGATGCCGAAACCCTCGCTGTCGCCCGAGGCCGCTTCGATGCTCGGCATACTGAACAGTCGCGCCCGTCCGAGCCAGTCACGAATCTGCCCGGGCGACTGCACCCCGAGGAAACGGTAGCGCCGCAGCTTTTCCTTCGCCATCGCTTCCAACGACGGCCGCAACGGTCCGTCCCCGATGACCACCAGTTCGGCGTCGCCGAGCGATGGCGCAGCTTCCTCCATCGCGCGAATGAGGTATTCGCAGCCCTTTTTTTCGATCAGCCGGCCCACGAAGACGATCAACGGTTCGCGCCGCACCGGGTCAGGCGGCGGCGCAAACTTGGCGGTGTCTACCCCAATGTAATGCACCCGTGTCCTTTCGGGAGGATAACCACGCGCGAGCATCTGCTGGCGGATAAAGTCCGAGACGGCGAGAAACATCGTGCCCTCCCTTTGCAAACGTCGTCTGCGCCGAACATGCAGGCGACGGCCGAGCCAGCCGGACTTTTCCTCGGCACGTTCCGTCACGTCCTTGCCGTGGCAGGTCACCAGGAGAGAGACATTCAGCGCGCGTGCAAGCGGCAGCGCGTCCTTGCCGCCCCATTCAAAGTGGGCATGGATCAGCGCGGGCCGCAGGGAGCGCAGCCGCGCGATCCAGCCCGGGTCCCATTGGGTCAGACGGTAGTTCGCCAATCGCAACCGGCCGAGCACGGAACCGTCGGAGAGTAACCGCAACTTCTCGGCGGGGAGACGCGTTTCATCGACTCCCTTGAAACCCGCATAAAACGGCGTGAAGCCGCGCAACGCCTCGCTCTGCTCCCGGATGAAGGTCTCCGAATAGGGCAGCAGATCGCGGCGGTAGATGATGACGTTGCGTGGTTGCATCCTGGTTCAACCGTGGGCGGGCTGCGCTCCCGGCGGTGTCTTCCACTTCGGCGCCAGGTTTGAAACCGTCACCCTCCGCCGTTGCGCGGAATATTCGTTCCACAAGAGCAGCAGCAGCCCGGACGCCGTGGCGATGTACACCCGATGCACGCCCGAGAACGGCGACATCAGCAAATTAAAAAGTGCGAGCAACAGCATGAAGAGATAGAGCGCGCTGTAGCGCGACCACGGCCGGAACACGACGTAATAAGCAAGGCTCGCCACGAGCAAAGTTCCGTAGAGAAGAAAGAACGCCCCACCCAAGATGCCGCCCTCGGCCAGGGCGACGAGAATCTGCGAATGGATCGCGTACGACTGCGCTTCGTCGAGCGGGGCCTCTTCGTGGCCGATGCCGCCGAGGTGTTCCTCCTGCGCCGTCGCGTAACGGATCGCCAGGTAGTCGTTGATGACGCCGGACCGACCCAACCATGAGCCGTTGCCGATGAACGGGTGGTCTTCGACCCCGTGCCAGGCAGCCTTCAACATGGCTTTGCGCGAGATGTCGGACCGCAGGTCGTGGGAGCGGTTCGCGGTCGCCGAACGGTTTGCGATCCAGGCCAGCGCCCCCACCGCCAGCAACGCAGTCAGCGGGATGCAAACCGCCCGCATCCGCAACGGCATCCGCTGCAACACGAGGAACCCGGCCAGGACGAGGAAAAGTCCGCCCATGCTGCGGAAGTTCAGGGCAAAATGCAGCGCGCTCATCCCGACGGTTAAAAACAGACCGAACCAGAATCCCACGCCCGGCAGCAACAACAGAACCGCCAGCGAAACCGGCGTCCCGAAACCGAACTTCCAGTACTCGCCGAACAGCGGTCGCATGAAGAGCGGCTGAATCGCGCCGCCGACGGCCTCGCCCCACAGCAGCCACAACAGCGCCCGCCCGCCGCCTTCCGCGAACAAATAGGCCAGCGCCAGCAGATCAATCGCCAGGAACACCATGCGCGCCCAGCCGCGGATTTCGTCGAGCGTCCTGCTGTGCCAGATGAAGTCCGACATCACGTAGCCCACCAATGCCATGCCCTGACAAACCAGCATCCAATGCAAGAGCGGGTTGCTCCACAGACGGCCCGGCAGCCGGTGTTCGAGCATCACCTGGGCCGCCATCCAGACGAACACGCACAGCAAGACGATCTCGCCGACCGGCATCTCGCCGACCAGAGAGACCGTGTAAGGCGAGAGCAGACCGACCAGAAATGCGGCGATGCAGGCGTGGGAAGCTTTCATCGGGAAAGAGCGGGAACCTAGAAGCGTTGGCGCAGGCGCATGAGAAATTGCCCGACGCGGCCGCGTTCGCGGTAGCGATGATAGTTGGAACGCTGTGGGAAACACGACCAGAGCTGGTCGGGTGGTGCGCGCTCGATGGTACGCACCGGACGCGCGGGGACGCCGGCGACGACCGTGTTCGGCTCGACCGAGCGCACCACCACGGCCCCCGCGCCGATCACCGCGTCGTCGCCGATGGTCACGCCGGCGCAGATCGTCACGCGGGTCCCGCACCAGACCCGCGAACCGATGGTGACGGGGCGGTTGCAGGGCACGAGGTTCCAGATTTCGTGTCCGCCGCTGTTGATCGTCAGGTCGTCCGCCGCGAGGAAGTCGTCGCCGATGGTTACCCACGTGTAACAGGAGATGGTCGCATTCGCGCCGATGGCCACGTAGCGGCCCAGCTTCAGACGAAACCCGTCGCGGATGATCGGTCGCGGGCCGAAACTCACCGGCCCCACGAGGTCCACGCCCATGCCACGCAGCAACCATTCCTGGAACAGGCTGCCAGTGTTGGGTTGGTTGACCGTGGCGACCATCGACAGCATCCCGTTGAGCGTCTTGCGATAAAAGTCCGTCGCTCCGATCATGTTGAGCGAGATTGCACGGTGGTTTCGGCGACGGCGAGGGGTGGCAACCCGTGCGAGGGTTCAAACGTGCCGGTGGTGACAGACAGGGCGCGGAAATATTTCCACACCTCCGCCGCCGAACCGAGCAGGGAGAAGAGCACGGTGCCGATCACCAATCCCCACACGATCCCGGCGACACCGAACCGTGGCGCCAACAGGGGCATCAGCGCCCCGGCAACGATGGCGGTCAGCAGAGAATAGACGGTGTTGCGCTTGACCTCGGAAACCCCGGCGAGAAAAAAGCCCAGCGGCTGCTGCAAGGCGACGACGACGTTCCACACCAGCAGAGCAGCGACCAATCCCGTGGTCGGCAACGTGGCGTCGGTCCCGGTCCACAGGCGGATCAGCGGTCGCGCGACGAAGGCGATGCCGATCATCGGGATTACCGCAATTCCTACCGTGGCGACCATCGAGCGGCGAAAGGTGCGCGCCAGCCAATTCCAATCCCGCTTCGCCTTCGCGTCCGCGTAAGCTGGCCAGAGCGGCAGCAGGAAAGCATTCTGTAACATCTGGAACACGTTAAAAATCCGCTGGACCAGATTAAAAGGGACGATGGCGGCGGCCCCGAGGAGCGTCGAGATCAACATCGGCGGCGCACCGAAGAGCACCAGCGTGCAAAGCTGTTGCACCCCGAAGAGGACGCCCAGGTTCAGTAAACTGCGCAACGCCCGGCGGTCGAACCACGGACCGCGCGCGCGCAGCCAGTCGAGCCGCGCCCACTGATAAAAAAGCAACCCGAGACAGACCACCATGCCGGGCATCCAGGTAATCAGGACGTATTTCTCAAATCCCAGTTGCAGATAGCCGCCGAGAAAAATGGCGGTCAGACCGACGACGCTCATCACCGCCGAGTTCACGTTGTCCAGCCAGCCTTGCTGGGTGGCGTAGGTAAGTCTGCGGGCCAGTCCGAGCGGGATATTCACGCAGGCCAGCACCAGGAAAAGAGTGATCGCGTGGGGGACTGCCTCGATCAGCGCGGGATCGTGCAATTTAAACAGCGATCCCCACGGCAAACGGAGAAAAACCGGTATCCCGACCGCTGCGAGCAAGCCCGCGACCGCGCAGAGGAACACCAGCGTCGTCATGAATAACCGGCGCGCTTTGGGCTGATCGCCCGTACCCAAGGCCTCGGTCATCTGGTTCTGCGCGCCCATGCCGATGCCGAAATCACTGAAGCTAATGAGGTACGAAATCGAGCCGAGTGTCACCCACACGCCGAACGCCTCCCTGCCGAGGTAACGCCACGCGAGCGGGACTTGCACCAGTTGACACACGATCCCCAGGCCCCGTCCAGAAAGCGACGTGACGAAAAACGCCATGATCGACCGGTTGCGTCCGTGGCGGACGGAACGCTGGAAAGATCGGGTGAGCGTGGCAATGGACATGTCGGGAGCGTCAGTTGAACGCGGCGGCAAGGGGCTGGGCACGCTTCGCGTCGCGGACCACGGCGTTCAGCAAATGCACGACGGATTCAGCGGCGCGCGGCCAGCAGAGGCGTTGCTGGTATTCATCGAAAGCGCTTGCCGCCAGCGCATGGTAGCGCACCGGGTTTGCCCAGCAGTCCGCGATCCAGCGGGCGTAATCCTCGCCGTTGGCAGTGAGTGCGAAAAGTTGTCCGTTGACCCCGTCATGCACGGCGGTCGGCACGCCACCGATGCTCGTGGCCAGACAGGGCAGCGCGAAAGCGTTGGCCTCGCAAAACACCACCCCGAACGCCTCGGCGCGGGTCGGCACGAGAAAGAAATGACTCCGGCGATACATGGTTTCGAGGCGGCGGCGTTCTTCCGGCTGTGATTTACGGAGAAATCCGATCACGTCCACGCACGGCGGCAGCGGTTCACGTCCACGCGGAGGCTCGCAGCCGACGACGCTCAGGCGGGCCGGGATGCCGCGCGCATTGAGTGCCACGGTGGCATCGATGGCGATTTCCACGCCCTTGCGCTGCCAATCGACCCCGACGCACAGGAGCTGACACGTCTGCGGGTCGCGTGCGGCGATGACGCTCCCGACCTCGGCGGGTCGGAGGCCCCCTTCGAGATTTGCGCCGTAGGAAACCACCTTTACCTTCGCCGGGTCCGTTCCGTAGTCCTCCACGGCGCTTTGCGCACCCCAGTCCGACGCGTAGATGGCCAGTGCGCAACGTCGGAGCGCCGCCGCTTCGGCAGCGTGGCCGGCGGCGATACTCGACGGGGCAAGATTCGTGAAATCGTCGTAGAACCCGAGCATCGACGCGAAGGTCGCTCCGGTCCAAAACACGGTCGGAACATCCGTTTCAACCTCACTCAGCAGGCGGCTGCTCGGGCTGAAAAGTACGTCTACTTCCACCTTCGACAGCCGTTGCTCGATCTCCCGGGCATAGGAACGCAAAACGGCCGGTTCCACGTCGCGCAGGTAGCGCTTGCCGCGCAGGTATTTCCAGAATGCCTGCCGGACTTTGCGCGCGAGCAACGACGGCTCGTCCAGATCGTAGATCGGTACGATCTCGCAGCCCGCCTCACCGAGACTCTTGGCAAAATGATACGGAATGCCCGACCACGAACTGACCCGTCGCGGGTCCATGTGCCGATTGGCGACGAAGCCAACTCGCAACCTGCCGGTTTGGCGTTTCGACGTGGGCGTCGGCGTGGTCCGCTCGGGCGTGGAGATCATCCGGTTCGTCTTTAATTCAGGCTTTGCTCTCGGCGGGACGTTTCGCGTGCCGTTCTTCCTCGCGGAAGTAAGCGTCGCCGTAATAGTACTGCGTGTATTTCGCGCCGATGCCGGCGGGCAAGCGGTTGAGCACGAATCCGGCGGGCGTCACCTGAGCCATCGTCAACAGCCGACCCGCCCGCCACACGGCCTTCACCGGGGTGCTCAAAGCCCGCACGACGAGGCACACGGAGTCCACTTGCGGGGCGAGCAGCAGGCAATCGCTGACGGCATTGATCGGAGGCGTGTCGATCACCACCTTGTCGAAAACCAGCAGCGCCTCGCGCAGCAGCTCGGTGAACCGCGCGCCCGTCAGGAGATTCGCCGGATTGTCCGTGCGCTTGCCCGCCGGACAGAAGAATAGGTTCGGGACCTTCGTGGGATGCACCGCCTGCGCCAAGGGTACCGCGCCCGACAGGCATTCACTCAGGCCCGCGGTCCCCTCGTGCAGCAACGTCTTGTCGAACGGGTAGGCGCGTCGCATGTCCGCGTTGATGAGCAAAATCTGACCGCCGCGCCCGGCGAGATTGGCGGCGAAATTCAGCGAACAAAAACTTTTGCCCTCATCCGGCACCGCGCTGGTGAAGAGGAAACTGCGTGCCTCCGGCGTGCGCGGAAGCGTGGCCAGCGTGGCGCAGAGGGTCCGGAAAGCTTCGCGCTGCGGCACTTCGCTGGCGACGCCTGCCGCCGCGACGCGATGGGGCCGGAGTTTTTTGCGTTCCGGGACGGCGGCGAGCAGCGGCAAACCGAGCGCCTGCTCGGCCTGGTCCACCGTTTGCAGGGTGTGATTGAAAAGCTCCAAAACGAAAATGGCGGCTCCGCTCAGAAGCAGACCGGCGGCGACGGCGGCGGCGAGGAATTTCAGGCGCGAGGGTTTGGAAGGGCGGCTGGGCAACACGGGCGCGCCGACCAGACGCACGTCGTAGGACGTATCCTGCTGCATCCCGGTTTCCTTCAAGCGCGCGAGCACGCTCTCGTAGAGCACGCGGTCGCTCTGCGCCTGGCGTTGGAGGCTGCCGTAGGGAATGGAAGTCGTTTCGAGGTTGAGGGCCTCGGTCTCCTGGTCGTGCAGGGCCTGGGTGAGTTTGTCCTCGGCTTCCTTCGCTCCCTGGTAGGATCGTCGGACCACGTCGGCGGATTTCTTGACCTCGATGTCCAGGGCGGCGCGGAGCTTCTGCAAGTTGCTCTCGGCTTCGATGTACTTGATGTGCTTGTACATGTACCGCTGCTTGATGGCGGCGAACTCCGCTTCCTTGGCGTTGATCTGTCGGCGCAGGTCCGCCACCTGGGGCGCGTTGGCGATGCTTGCCAGGGCGAGGAGGTCTTCCGGTTGCGCCTCGCTCATCGTGGCCAGCTTACTGATATCGGCTTCGAGGGTCAGACGCTTGCCCTTGGCGTCGGTGACCTGCTGGTTGAGATTTTTCAGCTTCTCGACGACGATGTTTTGCTTGTCTTCCAGAGAGACCGACTGGTTTTCGGCCCGGTACTTCGCCAGCGCGGCTTCGGATGTCTCCAGGTTCGTCCGCAGCCGCTTTTCCTCGGCGAGCAGGAAGCCGTTGTTCCCCTGACTGATTTCGAGGCTCTGTTCGTTGGCCTGGAGGTTGTACTGATCGACGATGGAGCGCGCGAGCTGGCAGGCCCGCGTGGGGCTGGGGTCGTCCACCGATACATCGATGAGTCGGGTGCCGCGACGCAGTTCCACGGTAACTTTCGACAGCATCCGGTCAATGACCTCGCTGTCGGTCAGCGGGACATTGCCCGGCTGCTTGGGCAGGAAACCCTCGCTCCCACGCAAATGGTTGGCCGCCGCCACGCGCAGGAGCAACGGACCGCTTTGCAGCACTTGCTCGAAGGTTTTAAGCACCTCGGCGGAGCGATAGTCTTCTTCGCGCTGTTGATCCTGAAAAACCACCGCGTGCCGTGCTGCCTGCTCCACCTGGACGGTCGCAATGGCCGTGTAGATTTTCTGCGCGTACAGCAGGTACGCCACGCCCGCGCCGACCGTCAGCAAGAGGCACGTGGCCACCAGCCAGAAACGTCGCAGCGCGATGTGGAGCAGACGGGTAAAGTCGAAGCCGCCAGCCGACGGTGCGGAGTCGGCGGGGTCGGGTGCTTTGGTAAATTCCATAGAAGACCGCGCCGGGGCGCGGAGAGAGTTCAAAGAAAATCGAGGTTAGCAGGCAGAAAAACCGCGGCGAGGATCAAATCGCCAGCGAGAGCAGTGTCAGTAGGCATTGGTGCGTCGGAACAAAGTCATCAGCAGAATCTGGAACTCCATCAGCAGGTTCCAGGTCTCGATGTAGAACAGGTCGCATTTGACGCGCTCGGTGAGGTCCGTATCTCCGCGAAACCCGTTGACCTGCGCCCAGCCGGTGATCCCCGGCTTGATGCTATGGCGCGCGTTGTAATGCGGAATCTGCTCCTTGAAGGTCTGGATCAATTCGGGCCGTTCCGGACGCGGACCGACGAGACTCATCTCGCCCTTGAGCACGTTCCAAAATTGCGGCACCTCGTCGATGTTCGCCGAGCGCATCAGTGAACCGATGCGCAACCGGCGGGTGTCTTCCTTGCGCGACCAACCGATCACGCCTTCGGCTTCCGCGTCGAGATGCATCGTGCGGATTTTCAAGATCTCGAACCGCTTGCCGTCCCGCCCGAGACGCGTCTGGCGGTAGAAGATCGGACCGGGCGATTCCAGGTAAACGAGAGTACCGAAAACGGCGATCAGCGGTGCGCTGAGGATTAATCCCACCAACGCACCCACGATATCCATGCCGCGCTTGACGAGTTGATTCCAAAGAGAATCCAGCGGTAGCCGGGAGATGCCCAACACTGGCACCCCACCGGTAGTCTCCACGTGCAACCCGGACAAAAACACCTGGAAACCCGAAGGCACGATCTGTAGATGCACCATCTCTTTTTCGCAGCAGTTCACCAGATCGAACAACGCGCCCTCGGTCGGATTGAGGTTGGCGACCATGACGAGATCGATGCGGAGTTCCGTGAGCAGGGACCGCAGATCACTGTAAGAACCCACGGTCGGCACGTGGTCGGCGGGATCGAGATCGTATCCTCCGCCGGGAGACGGCACGCAGCCGATGATCTGCGACGAATGCCTCGGGTCGCCGCTGAGGTGGTTGACCAGGCGCTGCGCCTGTTCGCTCCAGCCGACGAAAAGAATGCGCCGCTGGAGCAGGGTGGCAATCGGACGAAGACAGAAGAATCGTTGCAGCAGCCAGTGCCAACCGGTGAGCATCGCCAGGGTGCAGCCGCAAGCGCACAGCAGGAAGACCCGGCTGATGATGGGCTGGGCGTTCAATTCGAAGCTCAACGCAAAATTGGCGAGGAACCACAGGCCGCAACTCGTTAGCAGGATGGCATTGACCCTCCGCAGGGGCAGCGGGCGGCCTGAGCTATACAATCCGAAACGGATCAGGATCAGGATCAGCGTGGTGCCCAGGAACAGAAAATGTCCGTGGTACTGCGTCGTGGTCATCGGCACCGTGGCGCGTCGTCCCAGAGCGCTCACCGGCGTCTCGAAGCGCATCCAGAAGGCGAGCAGCAGCCCCCCGAACACGGCGAGCAGGTCCCCCGCGAAACCCAGTCCGACCATCTTTCCCGCAAACTCGCGGCTGGTGCGCACGACCTCCTCGGGTCGGCTGCGATGGAGTGGCAAATCGGAATAAAAGACGCCGCGCCCTTCGTCTTTGATCGTAGCATCCCCGGCTACATTCATATTGTGATGATTCCCCCTAGATGATGGTTGCTGGTGTTTTGTTCAGACGGCGCTCGGGAACACAAAGCGGCGTGCTGATGCGTGGAGTGAGTGTTTGCAGGTATAGTCAGATCAAAAAATCGTTTCTCCGACCGTGATCGTGTCACCCGGCAGGATTTTGAAGGGCTGGGCATCGCGCCGCGCCATGCGTTTGGCATCGACGGTCAGCACGACCTCACGGTCGTTGACCCGCCTCTTGATGTAGATGCGCGTGGGATTCGCCTGCTTCGTGTAACCACCGGCCATGCCGAGGGCCTGGAGCACGTCGAGTTCGGCATTGTCGGGGAAATCGATCTGGCCAGGCTTGTTCACCTCGCCCAAAATCGTGAAGCGGCGCTTGGAAAACTCGAGGACCGAAACGGTCACTTGCGGATGGACGAGGTAGCCGTCGTGCAACCGCGCCTTGACGATCTCGCCGAGTTCGGCGGGCGTCTTGCGTTCGACGGCGATGGAACCGACGAGTGGCAGGTTGATCGTGCTGTCCTTGGTGACGCGCACGGTCCAGTCCATGTCCTCTTCCTGGAACACTTTGACTTCCACGAGGTCGTTTGGGCTGAGCACGTAGTTCGCGGGGGCGGTCGCGGTCGCGGTCAGGTCACCGCGCATCGCCGTTTGCGCCGGGCACAGCGTCGGGCAAGCGGCAAGAACGATCAGGAGGAGACGGCCCGCCCGGGCGCCGTTAAAAAACGAGATTGGATTGGAGGTAGACACGGTTGCTGGTGAAGGCATAAGACGCGAGAGAGGAGTCGTTGCGCTGGTGGAGATAGAACAGCCCAAAGTCGAGGTACTTCGCGGCGTGGTAGCCGATGCCGGTGCGGAGCGAAAAATAATCGTCCACCCGCGACGGCAGATTCGTCGTGCTGATGTTTTCGTAATCGCCGTGGGTATAACTCGCGTTGGCGAGGACGTAATAGCGTTGCAAAAAGCGTCGGCGGAACGTCAACCCGACCGTCGAGTTCACGTACTGCTCGCCGATGATGGATTCGGAGGCGTCCACGCGGCGGAAGCCGCTCAGGGTCACGGTGGTATCGTCGTCGGGAGTCCATGACCCTTCCAGGGCGAAAACCGGCGTGACCATCTGGCCCGAGTTCCAGCCGCGGTAACGGATGTCCGCCCCCGCCTGCGCCAGGACCGAGACCTTGTCGGTGAGCTGGTATTGGAACCGGGCAAGCGGCTGGCCGAACGTTTCCCCCGGCACCCCTTCAATCTCCAGGCGGCCGACGACCAGTCCGACGCCGAGTTTTACCTTGGTGGTCACTTGATAATCGGCGGCGTTTTCCCAGGAGTATTGTTGGTTGCCGGCCGCGAAAGCGGGATCGGAGCGATCATAGCTGAAACGGCTCTGAAGAAATAATTTATCTCCGTAACGATATTGGAACGTCAGGGATTCCTCGTAGAGATAGCGGCGTTCGCGTTGGGCCGTGTCGGAAACCGGATCGTGCACCGCGCGGAAGCCGCTCATCAGTTCGACCGAAAGCCGATCCCAGACGTACCGGGCGTCCAGGGCGGCGTCCTGATCGAACGAGTCCTCGGAAGAGTGCGTCGCAAACAGGTTTTCGGCAGCGGAATAACTGAAGGTCAGAAACCCCGCCTGTTTCTTCACGGCATCACCGAGCGACAGCGAGACACCGCCCGAGAGGGTCGTGATTTCATCCCCTTCTTTCCGGGTGCCAGTAGAGATGCGGATGTTGTCGTCGTAGGCGACACCGATCCCGAAATAAAACGTCCAGGTACTCGACGAGAACCACTTGCTGGGTCCGAGCGGCCCGGCCTCGTGCCGGTATTGCTCGATGAGACGGTTGGTATCTTCGGAAGTCGGCCCGCCCGGGGAGACGGAGGGCTTGGCGGCGGGCGTGACCGCGTCGAGTTCGTCGGTGGAGACGATCTCGTGCGACTGGGAACCACCGGCTTCGGCCGACGATGGGATCGAGCGCACGAACACCTGAGCCTGGGCGGCGGGTGCATTCAGGCAAAT
>CAZZYS010000005.1:0-42570 GCA_964658285.1 uncultured Verrucomicrobiota bacterium | reverse complement strand
ACGGCGAGCCCGGCCACGTCGGCTGCGACGAGCGCCACGCGAGGGCCCGACCGGGAAAGTTCATTCATAAACAGATCAGCACCCGACGAAAAAAGCACCAAAGAATCGCGTTTGCCATCCGCGCGCAACGCATCTGCCGCGTCTGCTCCGGCGTATCAGAAATCACTACCGCAAGCGTATGCAAAACGACAATCTCACTATGGCCAAGGGCACCGTAAAGTGGTTCAATGAGAAAAAAGGGTTTGGCTTTATTGTGGACCCGAACGTGGCGGGGGATATCTTCGTCCACTTCTCAGCGATCCAGATCGAAGGCTTTAAGACGTTGCAGGAAGGCGATCAAGTCGAATATGAACTCTACACCGACGAGAAGGGTTCCAAGGCGCGCAACGTCACCCGGGTCGCGTCGTAATCCGTCGGCTCGATCCTCGCCGTGAATGCGCTGGAAGGCGACTCCGGCGCGCACGAGGGCGACAACATCGTGCTGATCGGCCCGATGGGAGCAGGGAAAAGTTCTGTCGCGCGTGAACTCTCCCGGCTCGGCCAGCGGCGATGGGTGGACACGGACCGCCTCGTCGTCCAGGACGCGGGCAAGACGATCACCGAGATTTTCTCCATCCACGGCGAGGAAAGTTTTCGCAACCTGGAGACCGCAGCGCTCCGCTCGCTGGCTGGCAGCCGCCGGTTGATCGTCGCCACGGGCGGCGGCATCGTGAACGCACCGGCCAACCGCGTCCTCCTGCAAGCGCTGGGGTGTGTCGTCTGGCTGACGGCCGACGAGGACGTGCTCTACGAGCGGGTCTCGCGCAACGACAAGCGTCCCCTGCTCCAGACGGCCGATCCGCGTGCGACCCTGCACGGGCTGCTCGCGTTGCGCGGCCCTCTTTACTCGGCCTGCGCGCACGTGACGGTCGATACGTCCTCGCGCAATCACGCGCAGGTTGCCGGGGTGGTGCTCGCGCAGGTCCGGGCGTTTTTTGCGGCGCGCGACCCGGCACGGACATGACGGACGATCCGGTGTTGGACCTCAAACCCGCGCTGCTTCGACAGGCCCGCGAACTGGGTTTCGCCCTTTGCGGGGTGGCGCTTTGCGAGCCGCCCCGGCACGGCGAGGATTTCGTACGATGGCTGGACGACGGCATGGCGGGCGAAATGTCGCCCTGGCTCGAACGCGGCAAAGCGAAACGGGTCGATCCACAAATGGTCCTGCCGGGCGCGCGTTCCGTGATCGTGCTGGCGATGAACTACTGGCAGGGGCCGCGCAGTGCGTCGCAGGAGCGTCCCGGGGCCGGACGCATCGCGCGCTACGCCTGGGGCGACGATTACCACGACATGATCGAGTCCCGGCTGCGCGCGCTGGACGAGTTTCTCCAAGTCTACGGCGGGCGGCAACGCTACTACGTCGATACCGGTCCGGTGCTGGAGCGCGATTTCGCGGCCGAGGCCGGGGTGGGCTGGCAGGGGAAAAGCACGATGCTCCTGCACCCGCAGTTGGGCACCTGGTATTTCCTCGCCGAACTCCTCACGACCCTCACGCTGGAACCCGACGCACCGGTCCGTCATCGTTGCGGCACCTGCACGCGCTGTCTCGACGCTTGCCCGACCGGCGCGATTCGTCGTGACCAACCTTTCCGCCTCGACGCCCGCCTCTGTATTTCTTACCTGACCATCGAGCACAAGGGAGCGATCCCGCTGGAGTTGCGTCCACTGCTCGGAGACCGCATCTACGGCTGCGACGATTGCCTCGACGCGTGTCCATGGAACCGGTTTGCGCAGGCCAGCCGCGAGGCGGCGTTCCAGGCGCGGCCCGCCACCGACGGGGTGCCGTTGCGCGATTTTCTGGCGATGAGCGACGAAGATTTCCGCGCGGCGTTCAGAGGCTCGCCGATCAAGCGGACAAAGCGGCGCGGGCTCTTGCGCAACGTCTGCGTGGCGCTGGGCAACATCGGCACCGCCGCGGACCTGCCCGCCCTGGAACGGGCCACCGCGCAGGAAGAAGAACTCATCGCCGAGCACGCCCGCTGGGCCATCGGACGCATTCACGAACGCACGGCGGCCGTCCCGTGCCCCGTATGAAGCGGCGCGTCGCGGTCATCGGTGCCGGTGTCGGCGGATTGACGTGCGCCGCGCTGCTGGCAAAGGCCGGCCTGGCGGTCACGGTGTTCGAGAAAAACGAACGCGTGGGCGGGAAATTGAATTGGCTGGAAGCCGACGGATTTTCCTGGGACACGGGTCCGAGCCTGCTGACGATGCCTTACGTCTTCGAGCGCCTCTGGGAACGTCTCGGCCGGCGGCTGGAGGATGACCTGGAACTCGTGCCGCTCCCCGTCACCTGCCGCTACCGGTGGACGGATGGCACGGTCATCGACGAGGACGGGGCCTTCTGGGAGCGGCCGGACGTTGCCCGTTTTCTGCGGTACGCGCGAGGACTCTACGAACTCAGCGCGGATGCCTTCCTCCACCATCCGCTCGACGAATGGTGGCGGCAGTTACGCTGGCGCAATCTCTCCAAGCTGCGGCACCTGCCAAAAATTGCCTCGTTCCGCACGATGGACGCGGTCGTGCGCCGGTTCTTCAAGCACGACCCGCACCTCGTGCAGCTTTTCGACCGGTTCGCCACGTACAACGGCTCGTCGCCCTACTCGACCCCGGCGGCGTTCAACATCATCTCGTACGTCGAAGCAAAATTTGGCGGTTGGTACGTCAAGGGTGGCCTGTACGGGATCGCCCGCGCGCTGGAAAAAATCTGCCTCGATCTCGGCGTCCAAATCCTGACCGGGTGCGAGGTGCAGGCGCTCGGCGGCATCGCCGGGTTCCACCTGCAAACGGTCGCCGAACGCACCGGGCCTTTCGACACGGTCGTCTGCAACCAGGACGTGCTCACCGCCTACCCGCGCCTGCTGTCGGAGCATCCGCAGGCAGGACAGTTTCGCAAGACGCACCTCGACCGGCTCACGCCGTCGAGTTCGGCGTTCGTCCTCTATCTCGGCGTGGCGAAAACCTACCCGGAACTTTCCCACCACAACATTTTTTTCTCGGGCGACTACCCGCGCGAATTCCAGCAACTCTTCGCCGAGCGCCAACCGCTCGACGAGCCGACGATCTATGTCGCCGTCCACTCCAAAAACGATCCGACCCGGGCACCGGCAGGCTGTGAAAACTGGTTCGTGCTCGTCAACGCCCCTGCCCTGACGGCGAGCAAGGGCGTGGAATGGCCCACGGTCGCGCAAGAATACGGCGACCGGATCATCGCACGCCTCGAATCCCGCTTCGGGTTCACCGGGCTGGGCGACGCCATCCGGGTGCGGCGGCATTTCACCCCGGCCGATTTCGAGACGCGCTATCTCGCCAACGCCGGAAGCCTGTACGGTTTCGCCAGCCACGGAGTGCGCGCGGCCTTCCAGCGTCCGAAGCTCCAACCCGCCGGCCTCAAGGATTTCTATTTCGTGGGCGGCTCGACCCATCCCGGCGGCGGCTTGCCGTTGGTGTGTCTGAGCGGACAGACCGTGGCCGACAAAATCCTGCGACGGCTCGCGCGAGGCCGTTAATTCGACCGCTCGGCCTGCACGAATCCAATCGGAGCGATCCCTTCGCGGCGGGCGGCGGTGATGTCCACGATCTCGTACTCGGGATCGTTCTCCTTCTCGAAACGGCTGCGGTGCTTTTTGAATTCCTTTGTCGCGGAATCCAGCGCGTCGTTGAAACATCTCCATCCTTTGAGCTGGCGCGTCTCACGACTGGCGGCTCTCACCAAAGGCCGGTTTTCGTTGCACTTTGCCGGATCGTCATCTCCGAGCATGGTGGTTTCGAGGCAGGCGGATTGTTTGCCGGCGTCATCGAGATAAATCCCGAGAAACATGTGGCCCGGCTCCAGCGCCAGAAACGTGTCAATGCCCATGCGGCGCAGGACGGACGCCAGCAGCACGCTCGCATCGACACAGTTGGCGTGCGATTCCGCCAGCGATTCCTCGATGAAACGGACGTGCAGACTGTAGAGCGATTCGCTCTCGGTCGTCGTGGTCCCGATGTCGCTGTACTTGATGCGATGCTGGCGCAACGCTTCCCAGACCGCAAACACCTGCAGGAGCACGCGCCCGGGATCATGGCTCTGGTAGGCGTCGAATCCGTCGATGACCTTCATGTCCTGCGCCTCCTTCAAAAGGCCCGGGATCGCCGGGTGATCCTCGTTGACGTAAGCGGCGAACATCCACGAGATGTCCACGTAATCGCTCCCGTCATCGGGGTTCTGGTAGGCGTACGGGCAGTCGTTGATCGGGTGCACCCGCGCCGTCAGGAAACGCTGGCCGAGGTTTTTGCCGTCCGCCTGCACGGTGAACGCGAGATTCATCGGGATGCTCTGATGGACCCGGTTGAGCGCGTCGAATTTGTAGTCGATGCGTGGCAGCAAGTGGTACTCCCTCCCCTTTTCAGGAAGCTCGACCTCCAAAACGCTCGCCTGCATAAGCACGTTTTCGCGGACCTCGACGCGCACATGGGCTTTGTCGGCGGGACTGGCAATGGTCACGCCGACGAGGCCGTTCTGGTCGCCGAGGATGTCGGGCGAGGGTGGCGCGGGCGTGGCGTCCGGTGCGACAGGAGGTTTGGCGGCGGGACGCGATTTGCCGTCGTATTTTTCGGTCGGATCACTGTCGCGCAACGGCTCCTTCAAAGTGGCACTGGCCAGCAGCAGGGAAGGGAAAATCTGGTTCTCAGGATCGACGAACGGCGTCCACTCACCGGGTTTGAGCGCCGGGGCGACCGCCCTCTTCGGCTCCGGCGACGGGGACGCCTTGGCGGAGTGGTCCCCCTTGGCGGGCTTCGCCGCCGGGGTCCATGCTCCGCTGCCGAGAGGCAGGAGGCAACACGCCAGGATCAGGAACAGCCTTTTCTTCATCGCCGGAAGCACTTCTGTTCTTTTGGAATGGATCACCTTCTTGTGCAACCCTGAGATTGCCGCCCGGTCGCAGCACGACTACAAGAAACGACATTGGCCTCCCTCCCCACTCCTCCCCGCCTCCGGCCCCGCGCCTTCCCGCGCGATGCGTTCGACTGGGTGTGGCTCCTTTTCCTGATCTGGACGGCCGTTGGCTTCGTGGTCATGCCGTTCGGCATCACCGGGATGCAGGCGCACCGGTGGCTGGACCCATACGGCCTCGGCGGCTTCATGGCGGGGCTGTTGCGCGTTTCCGATGCGATCTGGATGTTCCTCGCCGCGACCACCGTCTACCTGCACGCCGTCGCCAGCGAGGGACTGCCCACCGCGCGCCGACAAGCAGCGATCATCCTGGCCGCCTCGACGGCTTTCGAGTGGGTCGGCACGCGGACGGGGTTCCCTTTCGGGCCCTACGAATACACGGACAACTTCGGCCCGCGGATCGGCGGGGTGGTCCCGATGGCGATCCCGCTGGCGTGGCTCGTGGTGGTGCTCTGCGGACGTAGCGTCGTCCTCTGGTTGCGCCCGCAGGCCAACCGCGTGGAGGTCGCCGCCGGCGTCGCGTTGACGGCACTGCTCACCGATCTCAACCTCGAACCGGTCGCCTGGAACATTCGCCATTACTGGCTGTGGTATCCGGCCCAGACGCAAAACCCGCCTTCCGGCTGGCCGCCCCTGCAAAATTACGTCGCCTGGTTCGTCCTGAGCCTGGCGCTCGCGCTAGTCCTGCCCTCTGATCACAGCCTGCGCATCCGCCGGCCCTCGCACTGGCGGCCCATCTTGACCCTGTTGCTTTTGAACGTCCTGCTGGCGCTCGTGCACCTCACGGTCGGTTGGCGTCCGCCAGCAGACGCGGTGCTCGCTGAGACGACGACGCATTAGCAGCCACGACGGTCTGGGAGTTCGTGAAGGGCGGGATCGGCAGCGGCGGCAACGGGACCGATTTATCGACCAGCCAGAAATTATTGGAATATTCCGACTGCTTGAGGAAACGCACGCTGCCGTCGGCGAACAGGTAATTAGCCCCGCCGTCGTACACCGATGGATTGAACTGGGAAAGGAGATCGGACAAGGGCGCGAGGAGGAGGTCCGCGTAAAACTCCGTCGCCCCCTGGGTCTTCGGTGCCAGCAGGATCACCTGCGAAGGCGTCTGGAGGCGGTTGAGAGGCACCATGCTCACGGGCTGTCCGTCGTTGGCCCCGAGATCATCGAAACCATTGTAGATGTAGCCTGTGTTGTTGACCGACTGCGAGAGCACGGCATCCGGGAGGAGCTGGGCCGTCTGCTTGTCGCTCGGATCGAGGAACACCCGTGGGTTTGTTGGACTCAGATATTGGCAAAAAAGCTGTGGCCAGGTGCCGCCGGCATCAAGCGGCAGGACGCCCGCGTCAGAAACGTGCCCGGGAAGCTGCTGGTTGTGGTCGCTCGCGTACAACATCGCCGCCACGCCGATCTGACGCATGTTGGCGATGGCCTTCATGCGCGCGGAATACTGGCTGACACGGGTGGTGGCCGGGATCGCAATGGCGACGAGAACGGCTACCACCGTGAAGACGACCAGAGTTTCCAGCAATGTGAACGCGGCTTTCACAGGCAGGCAGAGCGTGGTATCTTAGGCGCAGCTTGCTGGATTGACAAGCACCTTTGAGAACGAAACTCACTTCTCGCGTGGAAGTATCGATTGTGCGAAGGCACTCTGTCGGGCACTTCGCCGCTCGACATTAAATAACGCCCTCCGCCTGACATGGTTCCCTGGCCTTCGATCCGTAGTATCTGGCGAAGGTCACCGCCATTTTTCCGGGCGGCTGCGGCGACGATCCCGGTGCTCGTCGTGACCGGATACCTGTTCTTCGAGAGCCGCACTTCCGAGCGGTTGCTGCTGGAAGCGGAGACGGCCCGGCAGGAGGACAACGTGCTGTTGCAGTTCCAGGGCTTCGTGAGGACGCGGATCGACGCCCTCCGAAACGTCGGTAACTTCGTGCTTTCCACCCCCGCGCGGGAAACGCGGGCCGACCTGCCGCTTTTCGTCCGGCGCCTGGAGGCGGAGGTGCCCGGCTACGAGGTGATCGTCGTGGTCGATGAACGCGGTGAGTACCGCCAACAATTCCCTGCGGCCGGGCGCGTCCCGGCGGGGATTGCGGGTTTGCCCGCTTTCACCAAAGCCCTGGCGTCCCACGAGCCGACGGCCACCGGCTCGTTCGAGCTGCCTGGCGGGCGGCAGGCGTTCACGGTGATCGTCCCGATCATCCGCGACGACGGCGCGGCGGGCGCGGTCGTCGGCACGCTCCGGCTCGACGACAGTCTGCGCGACCTGTTCGGACGGGACTCGCTCGACTGGAACGTGGAAATCGCCGACCGCACCGGCCGCGTCGCCTACCGATCCTTTCCCGGCGGCTCCGGCGGGCCACCGGGGCCGGCGGCGCTCATCGATGAGCGGCACGTTCCCGTGGCCGACCTCGCCTGGAAGGTGCGGCTCTGGCCGACGCCGCTGCTGCTCTCGACCCTGCGCACGGCGCAGCCGCAGCGCATCCTGGTCATCGGCCTGCTCGCCTCGCTCGTCATCGCCGTCGCCAATTTCCTGCTGGCCCAGCGTCAGGCGCATCTCACCGAATCCCTCCGCGAGACCGAACGCCTCGCGGCCGACGTGGAGGCGACCCGCCGGCATCTTAGCGAGATGGTCAACGGCATCGACGCCGTGATCTGGGAGAGCGACCTGGCGACGGGTCGCTTCACGTTCGTCAACGATTACGCGCGCAAGCTCCTGGGCATCGACATCGCGCAGTGGATGTCCGAACCGGCGAGGTGGTTCGACCACATCCATCCCGACGACCGCACGCGCGCGGTGGAAATCTCGCGTCAGGCGCAACGCCCGGGCCAGACGTACCCGGCGGAATATCGCATGATCGACGCCCAGGGACGCGTGCTCTGGGTGCGCGAGATCATCGCGGTCATCGGCCGGGAAGGCCGCGCGACCGGGCGGCGTGGCGTTGTCGTCGATATTTCCGCGCGCGTCCAGGCGGAAGAGGCCCTCCGGCAGAGCCAGAAGCTCGAAAGCCTCGGCGTGCTCGCGGGCGGCATCGCGCACGATTTCAACAACCTGCTCACCACGATCCTCGGCAACGCCGAAATGCTCGCGCCGTGGATCAAGGGCGACGCCGCGCCGGGCCGCAAGAACCTGGAGAAAATCGAACGCACCACGCGCCGGCTCGCCGAGCTGACCCGTCAGATGCTCGCGTACTCCGGCCGCGGGCAATTCACGGTGGCCGAGGTCGATCTCAACGCCGTCATCACCGAAATGACCGAACTCCTGACGGTGTCCACGACTAAGAACGTGCGCGTCGTCTACCATCTCGACCCCGCGCTGCCGCTCATGGAGGCCGACGCGTCGCAGATTCGCCAGGTCGTCCTGAATCTCCTGACCAACGCCGCCGAAGCCATCGGCGACCACGGCCGGGGCGAGGTCGTCATCAACACCGGCATCGAAATCCTCGACGCCTCGAACGCCCATGAACTGTTCGCCGAGCAGGACCTGGAACCCGGCGAGTACGTGCGGCTGGAGGTCGCGGACACCGGGACTGGCATGAGCCCGGAAACGCTGTCGAAGATTTTCGACCCGTTTTTCACCACGAAGTTCACCGGCCGCGGCCTCGGACTGGCGGCCCTGCGGGGGATCGTCCGGCGGCACCGGGGCGGCATCCGCATCTTCAGCCAACTCGGCGAAGGCACGGTTTTCACCCTGCTTTTCCCCGCGAGTCACGCGCGCACGGCGCTGACCAGCGCAACGGCCGTGGACGACACGCCGCCCGTGCGGTTGGGGGGCGCGACCGTGCTGGTCGTCGACGACGAGGAAAGCCTCCGCACGCTGATGGCCGACGCACTCCAGAGCGAAGGGGCGACCGTGTTGCAGGCCGTGGACGGGGAAGACGGGATCGAGCAATTCACCGAGCACCGCGAGGACATCGACGCCGTCGTGCTGGACCTGACGATGCCAAAGCTCAGCGGCGAGGAGGTTTTCCGTCAGATCAAGTCGGCCCGGCCCGATGTGCCCGTGATCCTGTGCTCCGGCTACACGCAGGAAGATGTGGCCAAGCAGTTCGTCGGCGTGGAACTCGACGGGTTCATCGAAAAACCCTTCACCCCGTCGCAACTCATCGACCTGCTGCGGACCGCGTTGGCGGAAGAGTGCAGCCAGCGGACGCCCCCGGTCGTGCCATCTGTCATTGCGGGGAATCACGATAAAACTCGCAACCCGGTGCATGATGGATCATCGTTTCGCGGCGGTACGGACCGCCACGACCTCCCATGAGCCTGCGCCATCTTTTCAAACGCATCCTGCTGCCGCAACGCCCCGAAAGGCCGTTGCACGCCATCGACCGGCGGCTCGCCAAGGAATGGATCAAGAAGCGCCTGATGGTGTTGTTCCCCGAATTGAAAGGCGATCCCGTCGCGCTGGAAAATGCATACCGGGAACTGGGCCTCGAAGCGACCGGCACCGTCCGATGCGCGGACGGGGAGGTGCCGTCGTTTGCGATGGTCGTTTCGCCGGATGTGTCGGACCCGTTTGGCCAGCGCTGATCCGGGTCAAAGCGGCAGGGCTGGCCCGGGACGGCGGAGCCTCACATGGGGTTGACTTCCGTGTGTGACCGGCTCGTCCCACGCCTGTATTGCGCTTGCCCAACTGACACGCGTAGAGTACAAAGCGCCTACTTTCGCCCCCGGACATGAAATCGACGCTGATCATCAACGATGACGAAGGCCAACGCTCGGCCGAACTCCCCAAGGAGCGCATCGTCCTGGGCACCTCCTCGGAGGTCTCCATCCCATTGCGGAGCCACGACGCCAATCTGCTCCCCGAGCACGCCGTCATCGTCTGGAACCAGCAACGCGTGACCTGGATGCTCAGCCGGGCGACCGTGCCGCAGGCGGAACTCGCCATCAACAGCCGCCAGCTCGCGCCCGGTGCTTCCATCGCTCTCAACAACCTCGACACCGTCGAGCTGCCCGGGGCGACGCTCCAGTTCTACCGGGAACCCGACGCGCCGGTCTGCCGTGGCGGCGTCGTGTCGGAGTTCTCGCTGGAAAATGTTCCCGTCGTCCTCGGGCGCGGCGAAAATGTCGAGCCGGACGGCGCGTACCGCCTGGAGCTCGACCCCGAGGACTCGGCCATTTCCAAGGTCCACGCCCTCATCGAAAAAGAAGGCCCGAATTTCTTCATCGTCGATAAGAGCCGCGCCGGCACCGAACTCAACGGCAAATTCTTCAGCCGCGAGCTGCTCGTTTACGGCGACCGCTTCCGCATCGGCGATTATTTCTTCGAGTTCACCGGCCACTCGATCATCCGCGTGGACCAGGCCAATCTCGGACGCGTCACCGCGCACAATCTCGTGGTCGAGGTGCAAAAAGACGGCCGGCCGTTCCGCATTCTCCAGGGCATCAACATGGAGATTCAGCGCGGGGAGTTCGTCGGTATCCTCGGCGGCAGCGGACAGGGCAAATCGACGTTGCTCAACGCCCTCTGCGGCGTCAACCCCGCCAGTTCCGGCGAGGTCCTCATCAGCGGCATCCCGCTCACCAGCCGCGAGCAGGTCAACGCCGCCGGGGTCGGGTTCGTGCCGCAGGATGACATCGTTCACCTCGAACTCACCGTCACCGAAGCCATCACGTACAGCGCCCGGCTGCGGCTCAACTTGCCCACTGCGCAGATCGATGCCCTCGTGGACCGCGTGATCGAGCGCCTGTCGCTCAAGGAACATCGCGGCAAGCGCATCTCGCGTCTGTCCGGAGGCCAGCGCAAGCGCGTCAGCGTCGCCATCGAGCTTTTGGCCAAGCCTTCGGTCCTTTTCCTCGACGAACCTTCCTCCGGCCTCGATCCCGCCACGGAGGCCGACCTGATGGCCCTCCTCCAGTCACTGCGCCTGACCAACCTGACGGTGATGTGCACCACGCACGTCCTGCAGAAGGCGTACCTCTTCGACCGGCTCATTTTCATCCACGGCGGACGGTTGATCTTCATCGGCACCGCCGACGAGGCCCGGCAGCATTTTCTCTCACGCGGGTCCGCCGAGACCGCGTCGTTCGACAAAGCGCCGCTGGAAAAAGTTTACAGCCTCCTGGCCGATCCCTCGAAGACCGCCCAGGAATGGGAGCAGGAATTTCTGGACTCCCCTTACGCGGCGCGGGCCCTGGCCGCTTCATTGCCCCCGCCCGTGTCGGAGGGAGCGACGGTGCCTTCCCGCCGGCAACACGTCGGTTACCTGCAAACTTTGCGCATCCTGCTCGCCCGCCAGTGGAAGGTTTTGCTCGCGGACCCTCTGAATTTAATCTTCCTCTTCGCCCAGGCGCTGGCCATCGGCGGCATGGTCGGCTGGGTCGCCGAAAACGCCGGGTTGCGGATGTTCCTGTGCGTGGTGGCGACGCTGTGGTTCGGGTGCAGCAACGGGGCCCAGCAGATCGTCGGCGAACTACCGATCTTCCGGCGCGAGCGGGTCTGCGGACTCGGCCTCAACGTGTATCTCCAGAGCAAGCTGGCTTTCCTGTCGTTGCTGACGGTCGTGCAGGCGGTCCTGCTGTTCTCGACGATTTTCCTGACGGCGCACCTCTTCCAGAAGAACGACTTTGACCGGACGCTTTTCGCCTCGCGTCTGGAAGAACGCTACTCCTCCATGTCGCCAGCCAGCCAGGCGGCGGCCGACAACGCGGGTGACTTCGAGGTCGTTTCCAGCACGGCGAATGACTCCGCCGCGACCAAACCTCCCTCCTCGTCGCCTCCCGCCGAGCCGGGCGAACCGCCGAAGCCGAGCGCCACGGTCACGAACGTCACGTCCGCGCTGGCGAGTTTCTTTTACCTCTCGGACAACATCCTCGATTCCGGTGGCCACGCGGAGAAGTTCGAGGACGGCACGCCGATCAAGGACCGCGACGGCAAGCCACGGATGATCCCGGGCTTGAGTTTGCTCGATGTCTTCACCACGACCCTGGGTCTCAAGGTCCTGGCGGTTCTCGCCGCCGCGCTGGTCGGAGTGGCGCTCGGTCTGACCATCTCGGCGTTGGTGCGCAGTTCCACGCAAGCGGTGATGTGGGTGCCGCTGATTTTGATTCCGCAAATCCTCTTCGGCGGTTTTGTTATCACGGTTCCCGACATGTCGATGGCGGTGTACCGGTTCAGCCATCTCGTCCCGAGTTTTTCCGCCCAGCGGATCATGGATGTTTCCAACATCTACGGTCAGGCGACGCCGTTTCTGACCAACCGCACGAAGGTCCCGCTTTTCCTGACTTCCGATGGCAGCAAGGAAAAGCTGGAATGGGAGGAAGGCGGCCGGAAGCGCTCGCAGGAGTACGACAAGATTTCGTTTTTCAACACGTCCTGGCAAAATCTCATCGTCTATCCCGAACGGGTCGGCCAGCACAAGCAGGACGCCACGCGCGTCGAGAACGGCGACAGCGACTTCCGCATCGAATACCGAGACACCACGACCACCCGCTACGACGTGCGTTACAACAAGGGCACGGTGTTCCGCTTCCTGTTGCCAGCGCAGTTGTCCCTGCTGACGCTCGCGGCCTGGGCGGTGGTCTGCTACCTGGTGATCCTGCTCGGTCTGCGGTCGAAGCAGACGGGCACATGAACAACGCGGGCATCCCGGTTCGTCTGGCAGGGTCGCGGCAGATCGTCGTTGCTTCCGCGCTCGGCGTCGTCGGTGGCGCGGGTGCCATCGGCGGGATGTGGCTTCCGCTCGCCACTTTGGCGGGACTGGGTTCGGTCGGATGCTTCGACTACAACCACACGCGGGTCTACGCGTGCATCGCGACCGGTTCGCTCGTGATCGTCTTCAGCGCGGCGCGCTGCTTCCGGACGGTGCTGCTGGCGGCGGGGGTATTTTGCGGATTGCTCGCGGCGACCGCGATCGATCTCTACCAGGCACTCCGCGACGTGATGGGTACGAGCGGCGGCGAACTCGCTCAGATGGCCCGGCAACTGGTTGCCCACAGTTCGCTGCAGGTCGGAGCATTTGTCCTGCCCCTGTGCGCTCTCGCCTGCGTCGTGGCCGGGGCGCTCGGCAGTTCGCCCCGCCGGACGGTGGCGACGGCTACCAGTGAATCGTAACGTCCTTGTCCGACTGCATGGTCTGCGTCGGTGCCTTGTTCCCCGGCGGCGGCTGTTGGGCTTCGCGCGTCGGTGTCGGTTGTTGCGCGGGCGGGACATGGTTGATCTGAGACGGTGACTGCGCCGGTCGGCTACTGTTGGTCGAGCGGCTCCCGCCCCAGTCGATCACCCGCGTTTCCGTGGCGGTCTGTCCCGGCATGAGTTGCGCATTACTTGGCGTGGGCGCGCGGGTGGTCGTGGGAGGCGCGATGTTGTTCTGCGCGACTTTCGGCGAACCGGCCGGGACCGGTGTCGGGTTACTGGCGGTCGCGCTGGAAGTCTGGTCCTGCTGACGGTTGTCGGCGAGAGCGCCGGCAATGTCCACCGAACTGGGGAACGTCCATTTCCCAGTGGCGTCCGCGCTCACCGGGAATTCGAGACGATAGGCGTGACCGCTGTCGGACCGGATCGAGAGCGCGATCTTGGAATGGTACGGATACTCGTCCGACGGCATGGCCACGGGGAACTGCGTGCAGTTCTCGACGGAGTAATTCCGGAGTTCGCTGGCCACCCGCTTTTGCATCGCCTTGCTCGCGGCGGTGTAGCTCTCCTCCACCTGCTCTCTCGGGAGGAATTGCGGTGCCGCGTTCGGCGTGGCGGCGGGCGCTGCCGTCGTCGAGGTCTTGCTGGAAGAAGTTGACGCGCGCGCGGACTTCAATTCGGACTTCGTTTTCTCCAGCGTGGATTGAGCCTCCTGGAGTTGACGGTCCTTTTCTTGCATCTCCGCCTGCAGACGGTTCAGACGTTCCTGCAAGCCGGGGTCCTCCGAGCACCCGGCAAACAGGATCACTGCCGCAGATGCAGCGACGCAACAGGAGATTTTCCCACGAAACCCGAGGCTGGAGGAACGCATAGGCAACACGGGGAAAATAGGGTCTGTCCGTGCGGATTGCAAACCACGCCTGCCGCACGGGATCGGACGTACCCCGCTAGTAGTGCGCGGGCCGTTCGACGGCCTCGAAGTTATCCGGGCTGTTGTTTTGCGGCACGTTGACCTGATCGGACGAATGATGCGTGTGCACCACGCGGGTTTCGTGCACAACCACCGGTTTATCATCGCTGCAGGCGGCGAGGGAGAACGAGGCGGCGACAGCCACCAGGAGGATCAGTTTCTTCATGGGTAGGTAGTTCTTTCTTTTCGGGTGGAGAATGAAAGGCCGCCGGGAACCTCAGGCCTCCGGCGGCGCGTCAGCAGGTTGATCTTGCTAGCCCGAGGTGTTTTCGGTGCTCTCGGTGTGCTTTTCCTCGCCGCGGCGGCCGACGAGCACCGAGTAGGCTCCCATGCCGTTCGCACGGGCGATGTTTACGTACACCTGCACGGTGCCGTTGTAGCTGGAGCGGAACATCACGCCCGCGCGCTTCAGGCCGCGGCGGTCGTCGAGGATGAGGTCGCCGACCTCGTCGTAGACGTAGATGCCCGAGCGTTCGACCATGACATCCATGCCGCAGAGGAACACGTAATCGACCCCTTTGCTGACGGGCACGAGGAAACGCACGGTGTAGCCGCTGCCACCGACGCCGCTGTTGTTGGTGGGTGCCATGAGGAAGCCGCGCGCGGCGTAGGTCACGGCCATGCGGTAGGCATCGTCTTCGGCCTTGGCGGGGTCCGCCTTGGCGGCGGGGAGGGCAAAGCCCAGCAACGCGGCGGCAAAGAGCGGGATAAACGCTTGGAGAGAGGGCTTCTTCATATCGCGGGAACGGTGGTGAACGTGGAGTTTGTTATTTTTTCGAGGCGGCCAGCGCGGCCGTCACGACCTCGGTCGCCAGGGCTCTCATCCGCTCAACCTTGTCGGCCGGGATCGAGCCGTCCATTTTGATGTCGACGATGCCTTTGATCTCGGCGAGCGACGAAAGCATTTTTTCGACGACCGGCGAGCTTTTGGTGTCGTCGGGCAGCGTTTTCAACTTGGCGATCAACGCATCGACGAGCATCGGCTCGCGCAAGAAATTGGAGGTCGCCGGCGAATAATTATCCTTCACCACGCTGGTGACGTAGCGCGCGCCTTGCAGCCAGCCGGACACGATGACGAGCGTGCCCTGCGCCTTGTTTTCGCTGCGGTCGAGCGTCTTCATGATGTCCTGCTGGAGGAAGCCCAGTTCCATGAACACCTTCAGCCACTCGCCGGCGTTGGCCGAGGAACGGATTTTCTTGGCCCGGGCGAGTTCGCCCTCGCCGACGCCGAGCTTCTTGGCCATCGCCTCGATGTCGGACGCGCATTTGTTGAGCAACTCGGCGTCGTGGGCCTTAATGGCCATCACGCCGTCGGAGATGCGGAACCCAAGGAGCGTCGGCATGGCCACCTTGGTCTCGCTGATCTCGTCCACGTCCACGTCTACCTTCGTCTTGGCAAAATACTGCTTCCAGTTGACCGTGGTTTTGCCGAGCGCCTGGTCGAGCGCGATGAACTTATCGTAGGGCGTCGGCATCCCGAGACCGCCATCGACCGCCGACTTGGGGTCGAAGGGCGGCGGCTCGTTGCCGGTGTGCTTCTGCGTGTTGGGCTTCTCGTCCTGGGCAGCCGACCTTTGCGCGGGCAGGGCCAGGAGCGGAAGCGAGACCGCGACCGCTGCGGTGAGAAGGCTGAATTTTCGGGAACGGATATGCATTGGGGCGTTTCTGGTTGGGGCGGCGGTGACCGTCAGGATGGCGCGACGCCGGGGACCGTGGGGAGGATTCGGAGTACGAAGGGCAGCGGAACGGCACCGCGCACGGTCATCGAGCGCGGTGCCATCTGGCCAATAACTCAAAAGCTGTAGGCGACCGTCACACCACCCCAGAAGTGGGTACGCTCGCCGTACCCGTTGCCGGAGAAGTTATTGATGGGCTGGTTGTTGCTGGAGAGGTCCATACCATAGTTGCCGTACGGCGTGACCGTGAAATGCTTGCCGATGGTGGTCGGCACTTTGAGACCCATCTCCAGGTCGTTCCAGCCGCCGACGTTGTTGTCGCCGTATTTCAGGTAGTCGATGTTGTAACCGGCCGCGATGTAAGGCGCGAGCGCCACGGCGAACAAGTTGTTCGAGTACACCGGGACCGCACCGTCGATGCGGAACTCCATGTAGTTGCCGTTGAGGTTGCCTGCCGCGCTGTTGTCACTGTAGCTCGACACGTAATGGTAGTAGGTGGCGCTGGGCACGACGTACTTGAGTTGCTTGTAAGCTAGGCGGAAGAACGCCTCGCCCTGGTAACCCGCGCCCTTGAAGTCGTGGTACGGGAAGAAGTACGAATTGTACCCGAGCGTGCCGTCGAGGATGTTGGCGACGATGCTCGCGGTGTAATCCAGGTTCACGTCCACTTCCTGGTAGAACCGGCGGTGGTTGCCGGTGATCGCGTCATTCTTACTCAGAGCGCCCAGAGGGTAAAACTCCGCCACCGCCGGGTTGTCGGAACCCTGGAAGAAGGGATAGGTGGCGCTGACGGCCCGGACATAACCGACGCCGATGTGCGCGCCCTCGAACGCCACGTCCGCGTTCTCATAGGTAATGGCTGAACTGCTGTTGGTTTTGCTGAAGTACTCGTAGTCCCGCGTCGGAGAACTGACAATACTAGGCGAGTAGCCGCCGCCCACTCCGGGAGTGACGCGCGCCGTGTAAAGCTTGGAGTTGAACGCGATGATATCCAGGCCGTGGTAGATGTACCGGGACTCGAAACCGCCCGACAACGAGAAATGCACCCGGTCGGGGGCGCTCGGCACCGGCGCGACCGTCTTGTTGTCCTTGCTCTCAACGACCGCTTTCCCGCCGCCCTGGTGCGAGGTCTTTGCGGTGCCACTGCCGGAGTTCCGGTGACGGCTGCCACCCTCCTCCGTTTGGGCGCGGCGGCGCGAACCGCCCGACGTGCGCGTCGGTGCGGAAGCGGAGGACGATTCGCTCGGTCCGGTGACCTGCGAGGAAGACGGGGCTTCGGACGCGCTCGCGCTCGCCGCGGTGCGGATGAGGGTCGCGCCACCCGATGCGCCGGACGAATCGCGGGGCGTCGTGGTCGTGCCGGCGGCGCTCAGCGTGCCGCTGAGCGCGGACGCTTCGTGCGTGGCAAAAAGGCCGGTGAGTGAGATCGCGCCCGCCAACAGAAGGGCGGAAACGCTAAACTTGGGGCGAAGACTTTGGGGGCGAGTGGTCTCGGGGGAACGCTTGGATGGGTTTCGCATGGGTAAAGGGATTTCGCACAAACGGTCGCGCGCCGTACTTAACAGGCCGGCAATCCGTTGAATAAGGGCTGTTTGCAGGATTTCACCGGTCCGGTCAAACAAAAAATTGCGAAAACACCACATTGCGCGCCCGCGACTAATCTCCACGGCAAACGCCGGTCAATCAACGGGTCGCATTTCCGTTTCCCCGGGACGGTTGCTCTGCATGGGCGGAGTATTTTTGAGCTTTTTCTCCAGTTCGGAGCGCATCACCGGATCGTTGGGCATCATTTCGCGGCCCCCGGTCATCACCAGTCCTCCGGCAGCCGAGTGCCGCAGTTCGAAGACCTCGTCGTACGCGTGCGCGGCCGGATCACGGTGCCCGGCGTACCGGATGTGGGCGTGCAGGACGCCGTCCGCGTCGAGGCGGATTTCGGCCAGCGGTACATTATCGACCGAGGTAGGACTGACTTTGCCGTTGACGAGGTACTGCTCGTCAACGTGGCCCTCGTTCAAACCGGCTTTGAGAACGATGGTGCGAACGACGTGGACATGGCTTTTGTCGTCGTCGAATTCCCCGCGAAAATGCCCGGCGAAGGTCGGCGGCACCGCCACCTCGATCCGTCCCCCGGTTTTTGCCGTCACCGTCCCTTTCAGAGGGGCGATCTGCGTGTCCTGCTGTTGACCGGCCCCGTAGAGGGTATATTCGTAGGTGCCCGTGGGAAGCTCGAGTTTCGCGGGCGAAGAGATGTTCTTGAGCGAATACGTCTGGTCGCTGGCCGCTTTCACGTTTTCACCCGGCAGCGCGTTGCCGAACGAGAACGCGATGAACGAATAGTCGGGCTCGCGCGACTTGAACGCGACGTAGACCGGCGCGGTTTCCCGGTCCATCGCGGAGGGCACATCCATGATGCCGCCGACGGCGACGCTCAGGCGCACCGCTTTGTAGCCGGGCACCTTGACGACCAGATCGCCCGGCGCGCTGCCCAGACCGTCCAGCGGAAACACGAGATCGCTGCCACGGTGCTCCGGCCGGACCGGCTGGCCGCCGATCTCGTAGCTGGCACCGGTCAAGCGTGCACCGTTGCGCACCACGAACGTCGGCGGCACCGGGGTCGGCGTGGCGCGTCTGGGAGTTGGAGTCGCCACCGGGGTGGCGGTCGTCGTTGCCGTGGGCGTCGGGGTCGAGACCGCCACGGTCGGCGTGGGCGACGGCGATTGTAGGGCGATTTTGTCGTGGTCGTCGTTCGCGGGTTTGGGACGCAGGAAAAACGCGACGGCTCCGAGCACGACGGCAGCCACCGCCAATCCCACCAGGACCGGCACCAAAGGGAAAGGTTTCGCCGGCGGCGGGGTTCCGCGGTAATCCGCCACGTAGGGTGGCGGAGGTGAGGGAGTCACCGGCAGGGCGGCTGGAACCACCGGTGGCGTCGCGGCCATCTGGGGAATCGGCGGGGCGAACGCCGGTGGTGGCGGTGGCGGCGGCGAGACCGGTGGGTCAGTCAGGCGCCAAGCCGTGGTTTTCAGCTTGGTGCTTTGCGTGGCGGTCACCGGCGGCGGGGGGAGCGGTTTGGGGGACTGCGTCGCGCCGGGCGGCCGCGCCAGCCGTGATTGGGTCGCGCCGGGGCTGCCAGGCGGTTTCGATTGCGTGGCGCCGGGGCTACCGGCCGGTTTCGACTGCGTAGCGCCAGCACTTCCGGCCGGCTTCGACCGGGTCGCGCTGCTGGTTTTGAAGGACGACCCTGTCGTCGCACCGGGCTGCCGCATCGTGGTCGCCGACGGCGAATCGCCATCGCCGATGCCCTCGGCACGTTGCAGGGCCTGGACGACGCCGACGCATCCCTCGGCGGCCACCCCCTCGTCAACGATGCAGCCGCTCAAAATCCAGTTCGCCTCTTCCGAGAGTCCGGACGTGCGGATGTACGAGCCCCGGTTGACCCGCGCGGCAAATTTGACCTGCATCCCCGCCACCAGCCGGTAGAGCAGGCTGCCGAACTCCACGCGCGGGCTGCCGATGGACTGCGCGCTGAGCGTCATCGAGATGTCCTGCGCGGCCTCGTCTTCCAGCAGGATCGGCGTCAACCGGACGCGGAACGGCGGCCATTGCCGCAGGTTGGTCGTCAGCAGTGCTGCGGTGTCCGGGAATTCCAGGCTGCCGTCCGCGGGCTGGAGGTAGATCTCGTCTGGTGCCAGCCGGATCCCGCTCAGGCCGGCGGCGGTGGCGAAGTCCACCCCGGCCGCGATCAGACGCAGGGGTAGCACGGCCTCCGCGAAGGGGATCGACCCGCGGCTTTTGACGACGTTCTGGAGGCTGATCCCGCCGCTCCATTCACGCACGAGCACCTCGGCGTCGTCGAACTCTTCCAGCCCGTAGACCTGGCTGATCGACTCGTGTACGGCCGGGGCCACCTGGGCGACGGCCTGACGCAACCTCTCCATGCGCTCCGGGTCCTCGCGGAGAACGTCGTCCAGCACCGTCACGGACACCGGTGTGTGGTCGGCCATCCTGACGGCGCGGTAGGTGTTGCCGAGCGAACTCCGCCCGGCTTTCTCAACGATCTGATAGTGGTCCGCCAGCCGGTTCGGCGGGGGGGTTGCTTCAAACGCCAGCGTTGCGCCCGGGTCGGATTCCCCGATGTCCTCCGGGGCCGTGATCGCCGCCTGGTTCGCCGGGGTTGGCACCGCGGGCACCGGGTCGTCGGACAGGATCGCGCCCAGGACATCGGTCGCACTCGCGAAACGGTTCGCCTTGTCCTTTTCCAGCAGTTTTCGCAGGACGAAGGCCAGCTTGGCGGGCAGGGTCGCGGGCAACTGCGCGTCGTAGGAATCCACGCTCAGGCGTTTGGCCATGATGACGGCGGTCGAACCGGTCTCCGGGGACGACCCCTTGAGCAAAAACCACAGGGTCATGCCCAGGGAAAACAGGTCGCTGCGGGCGTCCAGTTCCTCTTCCATCACCTGCTCCGGGCTGGCGAAAAGCGGGGTGAAGAAGTTCTGGCCGTCCAGGGTGAGCGAGGCCATCCGCTCGTTGTCCTGGACCAACGGCTTGACCAGGCCGAAATCGACCAGCTTGAGCACGAGCGCGTCGCTCTTGTCCGCGAGCATGACGTTGGCGGGCTTCACGTCACGATGGATGAACCCTCGGAGGTGCGAACATTCCAGGGCTTCCGCGAGCTGTTGGGCCAGGAGGAGGACGGTCGTGGGGTCCAAGGGCCCGGTGCGCTTGACCAGTTCCTCCAGGCTGCCGCCCTCGCAGTACTCCATCGCGTAGTACAACGTGTTGTTGGCTTCGCCGAAGTCGATGACCTGCGCGATGTTGGGGTGGCGCAGGCCGTGGACGACGCGGGCCTCGCGCAGGAAGCGTTCCTTGGCGTTCTTGTCTTCGGCGAACTTCTCGCTGATGACCTTCAGGGCGACGATCTGGTCGAGAAAGACGTGCCGGGCCTTGTAGGTTTTGCCAAAGGAGCCGCCGCCGAGGAGTTCGGCCGCGCCGTCCGGCCTGGCCAACACCTCAAAATTCCCATACCGGAAAGCCGCGTCATTCTCACTCATTTGCCGGGTGTACTTACAACAGCGAACCTGCTGGAGGGCAAGGACAAATCGGCGGCGGCATCCCGTACACTGGCCCGGTTCACGGAGGGGGTGGTCCACGCTGGTCTGAAATGCGTTGAGCACCCCAGCGACTCCGGGTTATGATCGCGCCGTCTATCCACGATCCGACGATGAAGTCCCAAGTAGAACCCGGCGAGTTGACGCAGCGCATCCGCCGGGAAGCCCGCCGCCACAAAAACATCGACTTCCCGCCCCCCGCCCCGGCGTCGGAGAGCGCCAACGACGCGCTCGGATTGCCGCCCGCACCGGTGTTCGCCGCGAGCCAGTCCGGCGGGTTCCCGTGCGAAAGCCTGCTGGCGCAGGTCGGCAACATGCTCGACCGCGCTCGCGGCAAGACCACCGTCCGCAAAAGCGTGCCCAAGCTGCTCCGCCCGGTCTACCGGAACCAGGGCGGGTACAACGACATCGTGCTGGAAGCACTGGAGCGCCTGCGTGAATCCAACCGCCTGCTGATGCACGAGAACGCACAACTCCGGCTGCACGTCCAGCGGCAGACCGAGTGGATGCAGGCGGTCGAGCGCCAGTTCGCCAGGGTCGAGCGACGTTTCGAGGAAGCGGAAAGCCCAGCCGCCCCCGGAGAGGAAATCGAAGGAGGCTAGAGTTCGCGCCATCGCCGTTCGAGGCGACCCCATGCATATCATCATCGCCACCACGCAGGTCCCTTTCGTCCACGGGGGTGCCGAGGTCCACGCCCACAATCTGCTCGAAGCCCTGCGGCAGGCCGGACACGTCGCGGAGATCGTCGCGATCCCGTTCAAATGGTATCCGCCCGAGCGGATGCTCGACGCCATGCTGGCGTGCCGACTGCTCGATCTGACCGAGTCCAACGGCCGCCAGATCGACCGCGTCATCGGGCTGAAGTTTCCCGCCTACCTCATCCCGCACCCGGCCAAGGTTCTCTGGATCTTGCATCAGCACCGACAGGCATACGAACAGTGGGACCATCCGCTGAGCGACATGGTTTACTACGGCAACGGGCGCGAGGTGCGCGACGCCATCCGGCTCGCCGACACGCGCCTGATCCCGGAGGCGCGGGCGGTTTTCACCAACTCGGAAAACGTCTCCCGCCGCCTCAAACGCTTTTGCGGACTGGAGTCCACCCCGCTCTATCATCCGCCGAGCAACCCGGACGCATTTTACTGCGAGGAAGCGGAGCCGTATTTCTTTTTCCCGAGCCGCATCAACGCCTCGAAACGACAGCTCCTCGCCATCCAGGCGCTCGCCCTGATGGAGGGCGACGCCAGGCTCGTGATTTGCGGCGTGAGCGAGGACGACGCCTACTACGCCAAAATTCTGCGCGAGATCGAGGATGCCGGACTCCAGCGCCGGGTCAAACTCCTCGGTCGCGTGAGCGAGAAAGAAAAACTGCAACTCTACGCGCACTGCCTCGGCGTGGTGTACCCGCCCGTGGATGAGGATTACGGCTACATCACCCTGGAAGCCATGCTTTCCTCCAAGCCGGTGCTCACCTGCACGGACTCGGGGGGACCGCTGGAGTTCATCCGCGACGGCCACAGCGGCTACGTCGCCGAGCCAGCCGCCGCCGCGTTGGCCGAGGCCATGACGCGCCTTTACGACAACCGCGCACGCGCGGTGGCGTTCGGCCGGACTGGACGGGAAGAGTATCTGCGCAAGGAGATCACCTGGGAAGCGGTCGTCGAAAAGCTGCTGGCGTGAATGACAAAAATCGCATGGTTTTCACCCCGGGTGCCCGAACACTCGGAAATCGCCAAAAACACCGAACGGCTGGAGGGCGAGTTGCGACGACGCTTCGACGCGCGCTTTTTTGCCGAGCGGCCCGCCGGGTTCCACGAACCGGCGGCGGACCGGTTTTACGCCGCGCCTCTCGGGTATATCCCGGACGAATTGCTGCTGACGCTCAACGAGGTCGATGTGCCCATTTACAACCTGGGCAACCATCCTGATTTCTTCGCCAAGACCTGGTTTCTCTGCCAGCACAAGCCGGGCATCGTGATCCTGCACGACCTGAAGTTGCACCATTTCTTCGAGGGCATCTATCGGGAGCGGCTCCACGACCAGAAACAATACCTCGCGTTCATGGAAGAGTACTACGGCACTCCGGGCGTCGAGGCGGGCAGGCTGTACTGGCAACAGCACCTTTCTATCGGTTTCATGGCCGAGCACTTCCCGATGACCGCCTGGGGCGTGCGCAACGCTCTCGCCGTGATCGTCCACACGCAGCCGACCCTGGATGTTATCGAGCGGGAAACCGGCCTCCCCGCCGTGTTGAGCGCACTTCCCTACGACGCGCGGCCCTCGAGCGGTTCCGTGGCGGGTTCCGGGGAAGCGCCCGACCCATCACGGCCGGTGCGGATCGCGATCTTCGGTTATCTGAACGTGAACCGCCGCGTCATCGAGTTTTTCCACGCGCTGGCGGCGATGGAAGAGCGCGGGCAATTTGAGGTGCACCTCTTCGGCACGCTCTTGCAGCGGTACGAGGACGACGTGAAACGAGACGTGGCGGCGCTCGGCTTGCGGGAACAGGTCACTTTTCACGGCTACGTCGCCGAGGAAGCCCTCGACGCGGGGCTCGCCGGATGCGACCTGGCCGTCAACCTGCGTTACCCCACGATGGGAGAAGCCTCGGCCAGCCAGCTCCGGATCTGGAACCACGCCCTGCCGACTCTCGTGACGCAAATCGACGGTTACGCCGCGATGCCGGAGGAGGCCGTCAGCTTCGTGCGGCCCGACCACGAACGGGAGGACATCCAGGGCCACCTGCGTGACTTCCTGGCGCGGCCGGAGTTTTACCGTGGTAAAGGTCGGCGCGGACGCGAACTCCTCCTCGAACAACACCGGCCAGCCACTTACGTCGAACGACTTTCCCAGCTTTGCGAACACTTGGCCGACCTGCGCTCGCGGAGCAACCGGCTGCGGGTGGCAGACCGCGTCGCCCAGGGGATTTGTGCCTGGTCCGGGATGACACCGCTCTCCGCGGTCGAAACGCGCTACGCCGACCTCATCGCGGAGGCGTTCTGAACGCGGCGGCCGGTTTGTCCGACTAAAACGCGAACGAAGATTTTCGTTCGCTCCATCATCTCTAGATGCTCACGGGATGCATCGTGAGACGTTTGCGAAAATAGTAGAGCAAGGTGCTCAGCGAATTTTTGATCGCCTTTTGTGACACGCTCTTGGAAGGCGCGGTGTAATGGATCGGGATTTCGGCGTACCGATGCTTGCGCAACAGGTAACGCATCTCCGTCTGGTAAAAATGTGCCTTCGACAAAAACGGATAGTCGATGATTCGCTTGACGACTTCCCGATGAAAACCCTGGAAGCCGCTGGTCATGTCAAACATCCTCGTCCCGAGCAGCCAGTTGCTCAGCAGCGTACCGACGCGCGAGAGCATCCGGCGGTTCAGCGGCGAGGTCCCCATCGAGCCGCCGTTGGTGAAACGGCTGCCGAACGCGCACTCGTTCCCCTCGTTGAGCACTCGCAGAAACATCGGGATGGCCCGGGGGTCATGGCTCAGGCCGGCGTCCATCTCGATGATGAGGTCATGGCCCGCCTCGTAGGCCACGCGCAGGCCCTTGAGATAGGCATCGACCACGTTGCGATTTTCGGGTGACCAGACGGTCACGAAGCGTGGGTCCGACTCGGAGAGCTTCTGGCTGAGTTCCAGGGTGTTGTCCTTGGTTGCCTTGTCGATGACGAAGTAGAATTTCCCGTTGCCGATCCGGTCGAGCATCAGCTTGAGCACCGCGATGAACTCGTCGAACTCGGCCGATTCATTGGCCATCGGCACGATCGCGGCCCAATTGCTGTACAGAATCATAAGAAGATGTCTTTGAAGAAAGAACGGCCAACGAGAGGAGCCGCACCCCGCGCCGTCCCGGCGGGAGCAGGCACGTCAGTATCCGACGCCGGGTGGTTTGTATAGCCTAATCGACGCCGCTGAAGTCTCGCCCCTGAGATCATCGGTTGCGAGGCGCATCGTTTTCGGTCGCCGGGGCATCCGCGTTTCGCCCCTGGACCGATGGGTTGCTGGACCACCATCTTGCACACTGCGCCGGGTCCAGGCGACAAATCCCGTCATGTTGCCCCGCCAGCATTTTTCCGATCCGTTAGAACCCCGCAGTTGGAGCCCCCGGCGGGTGCATTTTCATGCCTTTCCCCCGACGGACGATGCCGCTGGCTCCGCCGCCCCGGTCGTGACGGTTCTGTTGGTGGACGATCACGAGGACACGAACCGTTCGCTGACTATTCTCCTCGGTCGCCGCGGGTACAAGGTGCAGGCCGCCACGAGCCTCGCCGCCGCCGAGGTGTTGTGCAAACTGGACCCGTTCGATGTCCTGGTGTGCGACAGGAACCTGCCAGACGGCAGCGGTCTCGAATTGCTGGCTCGTCTGTCGGCCAATCCGCCGCGCCGGGGTGCCATCATCCTGAGCGGTTACAACACCGACGAGGACATCGAGCGCAGTCTCGCCGCCGGTTACAAAGCGCACCTCGGCAAGCCGGTCGAACTCGACAAGCTCGTCGCCACGATCAAAGGCCTCGACGGTTAGGCAGCGGCTCAGGCGGGGAGTCCCGCCAGCAGCGCGCGAAACTCTTCGAGGTCCGGCACGTCGGCCGCCACCTCGCGCAGTGACGCCAGGGCCGGTGCGACGTGGCCGAGGAACTGGTCCCGACCCTTGACGAGGCCGAGGTAGCCGTAAGCGCCGAGCGCCTGCATCAACCGTTGCAGAGCGCAAAGCTGGTAAATTTCATCGAATGCCGCTCGCGTCTCGCCCAAGTCGGTCCGATGACCGAGCGCGAGGTAGAAATCCACCAGTTCGCCTCGCTCCGCACCCGTCAGCCGCACGTAGGGGTCGTACAACAGCGAGGCGAGATCGTAGTGCGCCAGCCCCGGTCGCAGCCCCTGGAAATCGATGAGGTGGGCGTGTTCCTCGTGGATGAGGATGTTTTGCGATTGGAAATCCCGGTGCACCAGCACGCGGGGCCAAGCCGCGAGCTTTTCGGCGATGGCGTCCCACACGGGCGACGCCGCGAGACGGGCGACCTTCGTCGGGTCGCGGAGGTCCTCGAAATAACGTCCGATGCAGTTCTCAAAAAAATATTTTTGCTCCCATCGGTACAGCGCCGCGTTGAACTCGATCTGCAACGTGAACGGAAACCGCGCCAGCCCATCCCATCCCCGGTCGTGCAAACGCCAGACCTCTTCCAGGGCCGACTGGTAATAGGGACGGCGGATTTCCCAGGGTTCGTCGCGGTAGCTCCACAGGTCGCGCTCGCCGAGGTCTTCCATCCAGATCAAGCCTTCCGCTTCGTCGTGGAAATAAATCTTCGGCGCGCGCACCCCCAGCGCATCGAAAACCTCCGCGATGCGGACGTAATGCCGGTTCTCCTCGCGCTGGTCGTTGTACTTGACCAGGATCAGCGACCGCTGGTCCAACCGGACGCGGTAGAACTTGCGCTCCGATCCGCCTTTTTCGATGGGGACGATATCGACGGCGTCGTCGGAGGGCGTGGCGAACCGCACGCGGGTCTGCCGGATGAGCGAGTCTTGGGAGAGCAAGGAGAAGACGTTGAAACGGCAGGTTGGGAGCGACGCGCTAGAAAACGAGGTCTTCGGACGTGCCGCCAGCGGTTTGGGAAGTGCGGACGATACAGTTCTTCAGGCAGGCGCGGGAAGTGATTTCTGCGTCGGACCATAAAATCGTGTCTTCGAGCACCGCGCCCTCCCCCACCCGTGCGCCCGCGCCCAGGACGCACGCGCCGCGCAGTTCGGTGCCCGGGGCGATCCGGGCGGACGGGTGGACCCACTGGCGCCAACCGGCTTCCGGCGCGCCGTACCGGGGGAACGCCCCGTCGGCTCCTTGCGCGTGGATTTCGCGGTGTGCCCGGAGATATTCCTCGCGCGTGCCGAGGTCGCGCCATTGGCCGTCGTCGGCGAGCGCGCCACCGATTCCTTCGCCCCGCCGGATCATCTCCAGGAAAATCGGAATGACCGAGACCGGCTCGCCCGCCGGAATCCGCTCGAAAAACGCCGGCTCGATCAGGTAGCCGCAACTCAACGCGTATTCCGACGGCAGCCCCGTCCCCAGGCGGTTGCGGATGTCTAGCACCCGGCCGCTTTCCCGGTCCCAGGCGATGTGTTTCGGCCCGTCGCACGAACGCAGGACGAGGGTGACCTCGTTGCCGGAGGCGCGGTGCCGTGCCACGACCGGAGCCAGCGGCAGGTCCGTCAGGATGTCGCCGTTGTAGACCATCAGCGTGCCCGCGTCCGGCCGCACCAGCCCGGCGATGTTCTTGATGCCGCCGGCGCTGTCGAGCAGCACGGGTTCGTGGCGAAACCGCAGGGGTCTCCCGCGATATTCCCGCGTGGGGAAAGCCTCCGCGTAGGCACCGGCGCAATGGTGCGTATTGACGATGAACTCTTCCGCCCCCAGATCCGCAATCAGATGGTCGAACGCGAAGGTGATCAGCGGTTTGAGACCGATGGGAATCAGCGGCTTCGGAAGATGTTCCGTCAACGGCCGCAGGCGCGTGCCGAGGCCCGCCGCCAGGATAAACACCTGCCTGATCTTCGTCGAAGGCTGCATCAGGCCGGGTCAATCGAAGTCCGTCGGCAGTTCCGGCAATCGATGATGCTCGAAAAACCGGTCGAGTTGCGCCGCCGTCACCCGGCCCGTGGAAAGCGGTGGGTATTCGCCCTGGGCAAAAAATGCGACGCCGTCGGTTTCCGTCGTGCCGTCCGTTGCCGCCACGCCGCCGGTGATTTCGCAGAGGAAGAACATTTTGTAGACGTGGTGCAGCATGGGCGGATGTCCGTGCTTGTTGCGGTCGTAGACGGCCAACAAACGCGTGGCCCTGGACCAGAAGCCCGCTTCCTCGAAAATCTCGCGCGTGACATTCTCGGCCGGTGAAATGCCGACATCCGCCCAACCACCGGGGAGCGTCCACTTGCCGTCGGAGCGTTCGCGCACGAGCAAAATCCGGCCGCCGGCATCGAAAACCGCTCCCCGCACGTCGATCTTGGGGGTCGCGTAACCGGTGTCGCGCTCAAAAGCGTGCACAAACACCGCCGCCTCGGCCTCGCCCCCCGTCCCGGCCGCCATTTCCGCGGCGAGTTGACGGACGGCCGCGTAGCGTTCGATGTCGTAGGGATCGCGGGCGTAGGTCAGCCCCGTTTGCGCCAGGGCCTGCAAACGCCGGACCCAGTCGAGCCGGGGAGAAGGTACATCCATGAAGATGGATCCGGGGATGGCCCGGACGCGGTCAGCGCAGGAACCGGGCGAGGTTTTCTTCCTCCCAGCGGCGGGCGCGCCGGTAATGATAGAACTCCCGTTCGCGCTGGTTGAACGCCTCGGTGTGAACTTTCCGCCGGCCGGTGGGACCGAACTCGTCGGGCACCACCGAATGCAGCATCTCGTGGTAAATCACGTATTCCAGGAACCACGTCGGCACGAAGGACGCATCCAGCCTCGGATGGATGCGGATGATGCGGTCCTCTTCCTGGATCGTGCCAAAGACGAAATATTCTTTCGGGGCGAGCTTGCGGCGGCGGCCCCATTCGATGGTGTAGCCGCGCAACGGCCGGCGCCGGAAATACTGCGCGTTGATCCGGTTGAAGATCGCCTTGAGGTCGAAATAACGCCCCTCGTGGTTGAAAGGCAGCATACGCTGCAAAGCTGCCTTGGGATGAGCAATTTTACGCTTTGATCGGGCCATGACGGGCGGTGTGTTCGCGGCGTGAAAAAACCTGCGCGGAACCCACTCTATAAGCGCCCCGGCAAACTGACAAGCCCCGGGAGAAAAACGTTTATAATTTGCTCCACCCGAGCGATTAACCATTGAAAACAGACCGCGAATCGACCCCGCTTCCCGTGCGCTGTGCCCCGCCTCGCCACCCCCGCTATTTTCAGGACAAATCCCGGTCCGTGAAGTGCGTCGGAGGCGTCTGCGTGCGGCCGACCATACGCTCGACATATTTCGCCAGAATATCGAATTCCAGGTTGACGAGGTCCCCCACCTGCGCGGCGCTGAGGCTGGTCTGCTCGCGGGTGTGCGGAATGATCCAGACCGTCAGGCTGTCGGTCTGGATACCGGCGACGGTCAGGCTGATGCCGTTGATGCAGACGGAGCCTTTCATCACCACGAGATGGGTGTATTCCTCGGGCAACGTCACGTCGAGCCGGTAGTCATCGCCCTTTTTCTCCAGTCCGGTGATGGCTGCCGTGCAATCGATGTGTCCCTGCACGAAGTGACCGCCCAGCCGCCCGTCGGCCGCCAGGGCGCGCTCCAGGTTGACCGGCGTGCCGGGCCGCAGCTTGTGGAGATTCGTCCGGTCGAGCGTTTCCTGGAGGAGGTCGAAAGTGATCAATTCGCCCCGGTGCGCCGCGACCGTCAGGCAGCATCCGTTGACCGCGATGCTGTCGCCGCGGTGCACGGAACGGCCAATCGCGGGGGCGGTGATCTGAATTTGCAGGCCGCTCTGGCTGCTGCGGCGCAGCCACATGACGCGACCGGTTTCTTCGATGAGGCCGGTAAACATGGATAGACAGATACGCTCACAAAACGCGCCCGCGCTAGAAAAACAGCACCTGCCCGCCCAAAAAACACCTACAGCCACGCTGCAACCCTCTCTGCCGATGATGCATAACCGCAGGGCGAAAATCCCGACCCCCACGGTGGAAAACGCTCGGAACGAGGCACGCAGGGGTTGTCGAAGAGGGGTGCATGGGCTTTATTATCCTATGGAAAAACTTGTGATCGTCGGCACCGGCTGCGCAGGTCTGACGGCCGCCGTGTACGCGGCGCGCGGCGGGCTGAATCCCGTGGTGCTCGAAGGCCGTCAGCCTGGCGGCCAGCTTTCGACCACGACCCTGGTCGAGAATTTTCCCGGCTTTCCCGAAGGCATCGACGGCCCCGAACTCATCCTGCGCATGAAGGCGCAGGCCGAAAACTTCGGCGCACGCTTCCGCTACGCCGAGTTGACGGGCTTCGAGCCGCAGGACGGGTTCCTCTCCCTCGACCTCGACGACGAGGAAACGCTCGAAACCCGCACGTTGATCGTCGCCAGCGGAGCGGCGGCGCGCTGGCTGGGGCTGGCCAACGAGGCCAAGCTCATCGGCCACGGCCTGACCTCGTGCGCCACCTGCGACGGCGCGTTCTATCGTAATGTTCCGGTCTGCGTCGTCGGCGGCGGCGATTCGGCGGCCGAGGAAGCACTGTTTTTGACCCGCTTTGCCTCAAAGGTCTACCTGATCCACCGCCGGGATACCTTGCGCGCCTCCAAGATCATGACGGCCCGCGTGCTGGAGCATCCGAAGATCGAGCCGATCTGGAACAGCCGGGTCGCCGAGTACTTGACCGACGCCGAGGGCGAAATGCGCGCGGTGCGCGTGGAAAACCTCGCCGGCGGCGGCGAGAGCGAACTGGCTGTCCGCTGCGTGTTCGTCGCCATCGGGCACGAACCGAACACCAAACCGTTTGCGGGCAAGCTGCCCGTTGACGCGGAGGGCTACCTGCTCAAGGCTCGCGGCACGGCGACCGCCGTCCCCGGTGTTTTCGCGGCCGGCGACGTTTCGGACCATGTGTACCGCCAGGCGATCTGGGCGGCTGGGGACGGTTGCGCGGCGGCGCTCGATGCCGAGCGTTACCTCACCGAGCACGCCGGGGAACCGGGCGCGGAACTGGCCCCGATCCCGCCGGAGCTGGTCGCCGCCGCTTGAAAATCTGTGACCTGACCCAGTTTTATTCCCCCGTCAGCGGTGGGGTGAAGCGCTATATCGCGGAGAAAACCGCCTATCTGCGCGCCCGCACGGATGACCGGCACGTCCTCGTCGTGCCGGGTGCCGAGACGGCCATGCGTGAGGATGGGCCGACGCGGGTTTACACGGTCAGCTCACCGCTCGTCTCGCGGACCTCACGCTACCGGGCTCTGATCAATCTGGGTGCCGTCGAGCGCGTCCTCGAAAAGGAACACCCCGACATCATCGAATCGGGCGACCCCTACCAGATCGCCTGGAAGGCCCTGGCCTCCGGCAAGGCGCTTGGCATCCCCGTCGTCGGATTTTACCATTCCCACTTTCCCGAGGCGTACTTTCGGACGGTCAGCAAATTCTTCGGTCGGACCGCGACCGCGATGGTGATGGACGTGGCGCGCCGCTACGTCCGCGCGCTCTACAGCCGGTTCGCGCGGACGCTCGTGCCGTGCGCGCCGCTGGGCGGATTGCTGGCCGACTGGGGCGTCCACAACGTCGCCACGGTCGATCTGGGTGTTGATCCCGCGATTTTCCATCCAGGTGACGGTCCCGGGGATTCGGCCCGGGCCGACCTCAAGCTCCCAGCGGGCGTGACGCTGCTCCTCTACGTCGGGCGGCTGTCGCAAGAAAAGAACACCCAGACGCTTTTCGCCGCGTTCCACCGCCTCTGTCGCCGTCACCCGGGGAAGTTCCATCTGATGGTCATCGGCGACGGCCAGCAACGTCGCCTGGTCAAGGCCCTGGCCCAGAAAACGGGCGTGGTCACCTGGCATCCGTATTGCAGCGATCCCGGGGAACTGGCGAGGTTCTATCGGGCGGCGGATCTGTTCGTCCATCCGGGAGTACAGGAGACCTTCGGCCTGGTCACGCTGGAAAGCCAGGCGTGCGGGACGCCCGTGGTCGGCATTCGCGGCAGCTACATGGACCGCATCGTCTTCAGCGACCTCGGGTACTGGGCGGCCGAGAACCGGCCCGAATCTCTCGCGGGTGCCATCGAGCGGATGAGCCGCGAGGATTTGCGCGCGGTCGGTGCCCGCAGCAGCGGCATCGTCGCCGAACGCTATGACTGGCGGCACGTTTTCGACCGGCTTTTCGGCATCTACCGCGAGGTGATCGCCGGATTCCGGCGCGATGGATGAACACCCGCGGCCGTCAGCCGTCCATTGGAAGAAAGAACCGTCGTCGCTTTATGAGTAAAGAACCCTCGGGCGCTCTCACCGCGCCACCGTGCATCATCCGCAATTACCGTCCCGCAGACCGCGAGGCCGTCCGCTGGCTTTGCTGCCAGACTGGCTTCCTCGGACAGCCCATCGACCCGGTGTTCAGTGACCGGGCGCTGTTCGCGGACTTTCTGACGAATTATTACCTGCAGAAGGAGCCGGAATCGGCCTTCGTCATGGAGATCGGCGGGGAGGTGCGCGGCTACTTGCTGGGTTGCCGGCGGCCGTTGCGCAACCAGTTCCACAATTTCCTGCAAAACTTCCGGTTGGCCGCGCGCATCGTGTGGCGCTACCCGCGCTACAATGCCGCCAGCCGGCGGTTCATCCACTGGATGTTGAGCAACGCCTGGCGCGAGGTTCCCGCCGCCCCACGCAGGACCGCCCACTTCCACATCAATCTGGTGCCCGACGCACGCAGCATGTCCAACACGCGGCTGTTGATCGACGCCTACCTCCAGTACCTCACCGACAACGGCGAAAAGCGCGTCTACGGCCAGATGGTCAGCTTCGCCAACCGGCGGGGTGAGAAGATGTTCCAGCGGTACGGTTTTCGCGTGCTCAACAAGACCGAAATCACCAAGTACCGCCGGCTCCACCCCGAGCCCGTTTACCTGTGCACGGTCATCAAGGATTTGGAGGATTTTTCCCAATTTAAAAGCCAAAAATCATAACTTGTGAACAACCCCAAATTTATGGTGTGTAAGTATCTCAAGTTTAGAGGGTAACAAATTGGGTAAAATTGGTGAATTTAGTTGATATTTCCAGGTGGATCGTCTACGTTATTTTCAATGAAAAACACCACGGCATCTACCCCCCTCCGCGACGACCAGATCGTTACGCTGGCGGTCGACCCAGCGTCGTCCGCGATGACCGTCCAGCAAGTGCTCGGACAGGTCGCCTTGATTCAGCAAATCATGGGCACGGCCATGAAAGATGGCGAGCACTTCGGCCGGATCCCGGGCTGTGGTGACAAGCCGACGCTCCTCAAGCCCGGAGCGGAGAAGCTTTGTCTGACTTTCCGGCTCGCCCCGACGTACGAGCTGGATGAGCGCAACCTCGACGGCGCGCACCGTGAGTACCGCGTGCAGTGCACGTTGAGCAGCATCCTCACCGGCAGCTTCCTCGGCCAGGGCGTGGGCACCTGCTCGACGATGGAAGGCAAGTACCGTTACCGCCAGGGTGCCGCCGAGCCGACCGACAAGCCGGTGCCGCGCGCCTACTGGGATGTTCGCGGCGAAGACCCCACAAAGGCTCAGGAGTTGATCGGCGGCAAGGGTTTCAGCGTCCGCAAGGTTGATGGCAAGGGCTGGATGATCGCCAAGGGCGGCGAGAAGGTGGAGAACGACAATCCGGCTGACTGCTACAACACCGTACTCAAGATGGCGAAGAAGCGCGCCCTGGTGGACGCCGTGCTCACCGCGACCGCCGCGAGTGACATCTTCACCCAGGACCTCGAAGACATCAGCGCGAACATTGCGGCGAATACACCCGTCGCTCCGGCCGCCCCGGTGGCCGCCGCGCCGTTGGCCGCCCCGAAGCAACCGGTTGTGGAAGTCGTTCCGACGGTCGAGGACGATGACGTGTTCGAGGTGGAAGAAGCGGTGCCCGTCCCGACCCGGGAAACGAACGTGGACTTCCGCGAAACCCGCATCCACTTCGGCAAGAACCGTGGCTTGATGCTCTCCGAACTCAGCCCCCAGCAGGTCCATTGGTATGAGACCGACTGGATGCCGAAGAAGGAAGTGAACGGTCCGACCAGCGTGGAAGACATGGCGCTCATGGACGCGCTGAAAGCGTACCGCAACTGGCGCTCCGACCACCACGGCGCGTCGGCCCCCGCCGCGCCTGCGCGTCAGTTCGCCGGCAAGCCGGTGCAGGCACGCCGCAACTGATCGGCTTCCATCGATCCACGCAATTCCTCCCCCCCGGTGCCCCGGCAGCGTCCCACGTTGCCGGGGCATTTTTTTGCGTCAGCCGTCGCTCCGGCGGGCGTCAGCGTACAAAACGTACGCCGCCAGGGCCAACGCCATGTCGCGGGCCTGCGCGATCCACAGATTCTTTGTCGGGGAAAGCACGTCGAACTTGTCCGTGCCGAAGCAGCCGCAATCCACCGACAACCCGCGCGCCTGTGCCGACACGAGGGCTGCCAAAAAAACGAGCAGCAGCGTCAGCAGGCAAAACGCACCGGCGCGCCGCAGGTTTCTCCCCGCCAGCGCGGCGATGCCCGCGAGGACCTCCAACGGGGGCAAAGTCAGGGCTGCCGGGTTGATCAGGATCCGCGGCAGCAAGCGGAACGATGCGATGCTTTCCGCGAACGCCTGTGGATCGCGCATCTTGACCACGCCCGCGTAGATGAAAATGCCGGAAACCGCCGCTCGCAGCAGCCAGAGAAGGGTTTGACCCCCGGTCGAGCGCGCCCGGTTCATGGTTGCGGGGAGTTGCCTTCCTGCGGCAGTCCCGTCTGCGACCATTCTTCCCAGCCCGACGTGTAGATCAGCAGTCGTCGGTAACCGAGTTTGGCCAAGGCTTCGCTCAGGAGCTGGCTGTCGGGACAATCCGCGCCTGAACAGTAGATCGCAATCGGCTTGTCCTTGGATCGTTCGAGCGTCGGGCGGAGGGCGGGGTAATCGTCCGCGAAACTTTCCCGTGGCAGATTCAGCGCGCCGGGGATGTGCGCTTCACGGTAGAAGGAAGCGGCCCGGGCATCGAGCACGACCCCTTTGCGCTCCGCGACGAAACTCTGGAACTCGTCGAGCCGGACTTCGTGCGTGGGCTCTCCCGGGTCGGTTGTCACAACAGGGGGCGGCTCGGCGTCGGTGATCCGCTTCACATCCGATTCTATCGCCTGCGCCCGGCTTTGATAGACCCACGGCAGCGGTTGCGTCCGCAGCACGTTGACCAGACATCCCACCACGAGCGAGACCACCGTCAGGATCAGCGCTGCCAGCAGGTCGAACCCGACACGGCGGCCGATGCGCCCCCGCAATTCAGATGAACCCAGCGGACGGGCAGCCTCCCGCTCAGCGTCGGCGACTTCCATATCCCACCTTACACTGCATCTCGGGTTAGAGGAAAGCTTCTGCGCCTGCGGCGCGGCCGATGGCAGCTTTCAATCAACGTGATAAACGGTGTAGTTTCGCGGCCCGCGAGCGCGAGGAGAGCACACCCGTTCTGTACACAAAAAGTGCGGCGTACCCCCGGGATGAGCGGGTTGGACTCCCCCGCGCTGTCCCGACGGTAGCCGCCGGCTCCTTCGGCAACGATGGAAAGGAGACTCCTTCCCGGCCGCCAGGCCTTACTTTTTCAGGTGGCCGTTCACCAGCTTGTTCATTTCGAACATGCTGACGGTGCCCTTGCCGTCGAAAACCGCTTTGAGCGCGGCGTCAGCGACGATGTTCGTCTTTTTCTTGGGGTCCTGGAGTTTATGCTCCTTGATGTAGGCCCACAGTTTGCTGGTCAGTTCCGTGCGGGGCAGTGGTGAAGCGCCCACCACGGCTGCGAGTTTGTCGTCTGGGGTGACCGGCTTGAGAAAAGCGGCGTTGGTTTTCTTCGGCTCGGATTTGGCGGTCGGTTTTTTAGTAGTTGCCATAAGCCAGTGGATTAAAAAGAAGCCACGCCGGGAAACAATCCTTTTTTGAGGTTCGAGCGCATTTTTTGTGCGACTTGTCCGTCCACGCGCGTGTTTTGCGGTGTTCGGCACGCAAATTTCTCTCTTTCCCATAGTTTGGCTCGCTTCGCTGAAGATTTCCTTCCGGCCCAGCGCTCCGATATTTTGACGACGTTTATGTTCACTTTCCTCTTTCCCGCGCGTTCCCGGTTTCCGTCCCTGTGCGTTCTTGTCTTCGCTTTCCTTGTGCCCGCCGGGTCGGCGTGCGCGGGTGGCGAACTGCCGATGAACACCGTCTTTAAAGGCCGCGCGACGTTTGACCGCCTCGTGGCCCAGGCGCAACGCGAGAACTGGCGCGCTCTCGCGGTCGGCGACCGGGTGGTCCGTGCGGGAGCAGCGCTCATGGGCACGCCGTACAAGGGTTTCACGTTGGAGATCGATGACCGCATCGAGGCCCCGTCCGCCAACCTCGAAGGCGTGGATTGCTGGACTTTTTTTGAAATTTCCCTTGGGTTTGCGCGGATGCTGCGCGCCAAGGACGGCCCGTACGCTCCGGCCGATCTGCTGCACATGATCGAACTCGACCGTTACCGCCACGGTCAATGCACGGGCGAATACCTTTCGCGCCTCCACTTCCTGGAGGAATTGTTTGCCGACAACGAGAAACGCGGCCTGGTCACCAACATCACCCCGCGCCTGCCCGGTGCGGAGCGCATGGAGCACCGGGACATCCACGAGATGACGACGATGTGGAAGCACTACCGCTATCTGCGCAGCAACCCGTCGCTGTTGCCCGAGATGGCTCAAATCCAGGAACGGGTGTCCGACCTGCCGGTTTACCATGTTCCCAAAAGCCGCGTGGCTGCCGCGGAACCGTACCTGCGCAACGGCGACATCATCGCGGTCACCAGCCGGGACACCGCCGGCTACACCTCGCACGTCGGCCTGGCGTACCGCGACGCGACCGGCGTCCTGCGCTTCATGCACGCCTCGTCGCGTTACCGCAAGGTAGTGCTCGACGACGAACTCTCTTCCTACCTCGCCGACAAGAGCGACGATGCCGGGATCATCGTCGCGCGGCCCGAGGACGTGCCGGCGCGCGGCATCGCCGAGCGGTAGTAGGACTTGCCGTGAGTCGGCGTCAGGACTTCCTGTGTTTCTTCTTGGTCGCCGTCTTTTTCGACGACCTTTTCCCGGTGGCATGGTGCCGGGCGGCGATGACATGATGCCGCCGGTAGGCGTGTCGGACGGGAGCAAACGACCGTACGGGCGGTAGACTACCCAGGTCGATGTCGCCCTTCTCGTGCTGTTCGACGATGCCGTCGGCGATGCCCTCGGCCAGTTTCTGGCGGTACGATTCGGAAGTGGCCTGCGCGTAGTCCGAGGGGTTGGTCAGGTAGCCGCACTCGCAGAGGATCGATGGTTCCCTCGGGTTGTGGGTGAGACGGAGAACGCGCCGGATCACGCCGTGGTTGGGCATTTCGGTTTCGCTGAGGATGTTGCGCTGCACGCGGGTCGCCAGTCCGAAGCTGTCGGTCCGCCAGAAATACGTCTCGATCCCGCGCGGCGTGCTGCTGCCCGAGGCGTTGTAATGAATGCTCACCAGGATGGCGTCGGGACCGTAGCGGTCGGCGATGGCCACGCGGTCGTCCAATTCAACGAACGTGTCGTCCGAGCGAGTCAGCACCGTGCGCAATCCCGCTTCGCGCAAAAGCGGCGCAAGGCGCTTGGCGGTGTCGAGGGCGAAATCCTTTTCCGGCAGGCCGCCGCGCGGACGCTCACCCGGATCTTTGCCGCCGTGACCCGCATCGATGACGACCGTGGAAAAACTTCCCGGTGACATCACACGCGGCACCGTCGATTCGCAGCCCGCCAGAAACAGGACGGCGAGCAGAGGACCGACGGCGAAAACGAGGAGGCGGCGGATGGAACGATTCATGGCAATGCGCGCCGCTCATTACCGGCGCACCGCTGGAACGTCAACGCTTTTTCAGGGCCGTTCGTCACCGTCGAGCACGCCGTATTCACCGGTTTGCTGGAGCAGCTTGGCGATGAGACCGGTCCAGCCTGTCTGATGGCTCGCGCCGCAGCCCCGGCCTTCGTCCGCATGAAAATATTCGTGGAAAAATGGGTAAGCGTTCCAGCCGGGGTCGGTCTGGAATTTCTCGTAGGGACCGAACACCGCGCGCCGGCCGCTGTCCGGGTCGCGCCGGAAGATGCCGACGAGCCGACGCGAGATTTCCGCGGCGACCTCCCACAGCGTCAGGAACTGGCCGGAACCGGTCGGACACTCGACCTTGTACTCGTCGCCCAGGTAATAATGGAATTTTTGCAGGCTCTCGATCAGGAGGTAGTTGACCGGCATCCAGACCGGGCCGCGCCAGTTGGAATTGCCTCCGAACAATCCGGTCCGCGACTCTCCGGGATTGTAATCCACGGTTCGCGTCATGCCGTCCGCCTGGAACACGTACGGATGGGCCTCGTGGTACTTCGACACCGACCGGATGCCGTACGGACCGAAGAACTCGCTCTCGTCGAGCAAGCGCCGGAGGATGCGCCGCAACCGATGTTCGTCCACGATGGACAGCATCAGCTTGCCGCCGCGTTCCTCCTGGCAGTGCCCGCTGACGCTCCCGGTCAGGTTCGGCCGGTTGTCCATGAACCACTGGAAACGCCGACGGAAGCCCGGCAGCTTTTCCAGGAGTTCGGTCTCGATGACCTCGACCGCGAACAGCGGGATCAGGCTGACCATCGAGTGGATCTTCAGCGGCACCTCCCCGCCGCTCGGGAGATGGATGTGGTCGTAGAACAAACCGTCCTCCTCGTCCCAGAGCGAGGTCCGGTCACCGCCCTCCACCGTCATCGCGTTGGCGATGGACAGGAAATGCTCGAAGAACTTGCTGGCAATGTCCTCGTACACGGAATTGTACTGGGCCAGCTCCAACGCGATTTTGAGCAGGTTGAGCGCATACATCGCCATCCAGCTCGTGCCGTCGGATTGTTCCAGGTAACCGCCGGTCGGCAGCGGCTGGCTGCGGTCGAAGACGCCGATGTTGTCCAGCCCGAGGAAGCCGCCCTGGAAGATGTTGCGACCCTGCTCGTCCTTGCGGTTGACCCACCAGGTGAAATTCAGCAGCAGCTTCTGGAACACGCGTTCCAGAAACTTCCGGTCGCCCGAGTCGGCCGCGCCGCCCCGCGCTTTGCGCTCGATGGTGTACACCCGCCACGCCCCCCAAGCGTGGACGGGCGGGTTCACGTCGCCGAACGCCCACTCGTAAGCCGGGAGTTGGCCGTTGGGGTGCATGTACCACTCGCGCGTCAGGAGCATGAGCTGGCGCTTGGCGTACTCCGAGTCCACCAGCGCGAGCGGCAGGCAATGGAACGCGAGGTCCCACGACGCGAACCACGGGAACTCCCACGTATCCGGCAGACTGAGGATGTCTTCGTTGAAAAGGTGCCGCCAATCGTGGTTGCGTCCGTTCAAGCGCGCGGGCGGCGGGGTCGGCTGGCCGGGGTCGCCGTCGAGCCAGCGTTCCACGACGTAATGGTAGTACTGTTTGTTCCAGAGCATCCCCGCGAAGGCCTGGCGCTGGACGCTGGCGAGATCGGGGTCGAGCGCGTCGGGTGCCAGCGCGCGGTAAAAGTCGTCCGCCTCCTGTTTGCGGGCGGCGAAAACCGCGTCGAAATCGGCGTTCAGCCAGCCGTTGTCCGACGGCTGCGGCAGCGAGTCGGCGGTCAGCCGCAACCGGATCTCGTAGGTCTCGCCGGGTGCCAGCGTGTGGACGTAGTGCAAGGCCGCCTTCGTGCCGGTGCCCGCCGGGTTGACGGCCTCTTGTTCCCCATCGACCACGTAGCGGCCGATGCCGTCTTTCTGGTACGGCGCGGAGTTCGCGGACCCGAAGATGCGCTCGACGTTGGTCTCGTTGTCGGTGAAAAGCGCCTCGGTCGCGTTGGTCACCAGGAGCATGTTGCCCAGGGTGGGATGTTCGGCGCGAATGGTCGTTTCGTAAGGAAAATCGGTGGCCGAGACCACCTGCAGCGTCGGCCTGGGCGCGTCGTCGCCGAAGTCCCAGGTGTTGCGAAACCAGAGCGTCGGCAACAGGTGGAGCGGCGCGGGGTCCGGCCCCCGATTGATCGCCTTGATGCGGATGCAAACATCCTCCGGCGCGGCCTTGGCGTATTCGATGAAAACGTCGAAGTAGCGATCATCATCGAAGATGCCGGTGTCGAGCAACTCGTACTCCGGCAGTTGCAACCCGCGCCGGCGGTTCTCTTCGATCAATTCCTGGTAAGGGAAAGCGGCCTGCGGATACTTATACAGCCCGGACAGGTAGGAATGCGACGGGGTCGAATCGAGATAAAAATAGTACTCCTTCACGTCCTCGCCGTGGTTCCCCTCGCCTCCCGCCAGGCCGAACATGCGTTCCTTGAGGATCGGGTCGCGCTCGTTCCAGAGCGTCAGCGCGAAACACAGCCGCTGGTGATTGTCGGAAATCCCCATGATCCCGTCCTCGCCCCAGCGGTACACCCGGGAACGGGCGTGATCGTGCGGGAAGTAATCCCACGCCTCCCCCGTCGCGCTGTAATCCTCGCGCACCGTGCCCCATTGGCGTTCGCTGAGGTACGGCCCCCATTTTCGCCAATAAGCCTGCCGCTGCTTATCCTCTTGGAGCCGGGTGAGTTCCGCGTTGGTCGGTGGCATCTGGAAATGATCGTGCGGCGCGAGGATAGACCATGCCAGCACGTCTCCGCCAAGGAAAATCGCACCGGCGAAACCGCGTCCGCGTCGTTGGAAACGGCCGAAGATCGCCGTCAACGCGTACTTGGAGAGCAACCCTCATCTCCCCTACTCCTTATGCCACTCGACCCGAGCGACCCACACGATTTGCGTCCGACCGAAGAAGCCTCCATCGAAACCGCCCACCTGGCGATGGATGGTCTGACCGCCCAGGATTCCGTCCAGAAGGTGGTCGATATCCTCAAGCAGGTCGATGGCGTGCAGGACGCGCACGGCGTCCCGGTGAGCGGCATCGTCACCGTGACCTTCGACGCCCGCAAGACGCACGTTCCCGCGCTCCACGACGCCCTGCTGCGCGGAGGTTACCACCCGGCGCGCAACGCCACCAACTGACGCCGACCGGCTACGGCCTGGCGGCGTGCGGCTTGCAGATCGCCTCGATCAGGTCGGGCTCCTTGTGGGTGCCGCCGAGGTGCGGGTAGCGCGCCCCGCCGTGGTAATCGAGACGGTAGGTCCGATAGAAATCGTCGTTCTGGAACAGCAGTTCGATGGGTGCCGACCCGGCCGCCTTTGCGTCGGTGAGCGCCTGCTTGAGCAGTTTGCCGTTCCAGGCCCGTCCGTTGACCGCCACGAGCTTCATGCTCGGCCCGACCCCGGCTTTATCCGCCACGCTGCCGCCGAATACGTCCAGCACGATCCCCTCCTCGCTGACCGAGAACCCCAACGAGTACCGCACGTCGGTAAACTTGCGGTCCTCTTCCGCCTGGGCGTCCTGTTTGTTGGGTTCCTCGGTGTAGACGAGTTTCCAACCGGCGTTTTCCAACCCGCCCAGAGGGGCATGCGTCGTGAAAGCGTCCAGGCGTTCGCGCAACAACGTGCGCCAATCGTAAGCCACGACGGCGTTCAGGCCGTTGACCACATCGTCGAACGTGTAGGTGACCACGCCCGGCGCGGTGGTGCCGCCGTGGAAGGCGTGGGTGAAGTCGTCGAGGGATTTCGCGCCGCCGGTTTGCTGGCGGATGATCGTGTCGACCTCCAGCCACAACAGCACGCCCTCGCGGTAGAAATCCACGCCGCGCCGGAGGTTGGACCACTCCGTCGGTGACTCGTAGAGCAGCGAGGCGGCCGTGGCGGTGTCCTGTAAGTTGCGCCACTGGCGACCGGCGCGACAGTCCATCTGCGCGGCCATCGACGCCAGTTGGTCATGGCTCCAAGCGGGGTCCATCAGACCGGCGCGCGCCGTGAGCACGAAGCTGCCCGCGTACTCGGTCAGCCCTTCGTAAACCCAGAGCAGATCGTCCTGCATCGGCACCTGGAAGTCCGGGGTCGTCAGGCTCGCCGGACGGCGGTACTTGCCGTTCCAGGAATGGGTGAACTCGTGCGGCAGCAGGTCGCTCTCGGCGGTGCGCGATTCCTTGTCGATGAACGTGCGCTCGGGCAGCGTGTTCAGGCTGCATTCGTGGTGCTCGATGCCCGAGTGGAAGATGTGTTCGCTCAGCGCCACGAGGAAGTGGTAATGCAGATAATGCGTGCCGCCGTAGAGCGTCGTGGCCTCGGCGACGAGCGTCTTGTAATGGGCGATCTCCTCGTCGGGCAAGGCCAGCGCGGCGGCGCTGTCGGCCACCAGGTCCATTTCGTTGGAGGGCTGCACGCCGGGGGCGGTCAGGGGGATGTTGCGGTAGAATGCGCCGGCCACCACCGGCGAATCGACGAGCGTCGTCAGGCTCACGGGGCCGAAGGCCGTATGGTCACCGTCCGTCTTGTTCACCGGCAAGGGTGTGCCGAACTTCCAGCCGGCTGGAAGTTTCATGCCCGCCTTGAACGTCAGACCATCCGACGGCGTCCCGGCTGGGTAGAGCAGGAGTTGGTTCCAACTGAGGATCGTCAGTTGCGCCGAGGCCGAGGTGCCGCTGGAATAACCGCCGGTCCCCGTCGGGATCACATCGTCGAGCGTCACGTCCAGGCTCGTCGCGCCGGCGGGGATTTCGCAACGGACGGCGTAGAGATCGACCGGGTCGCGTTGCCACGGCAGGACTTTGCCGTCCACGCTGAAACGCAGGTTCACGAGGCTGTTGATTGGTCCGGTCGGCGCGTGCTCGCCGGGCAGCCACTTCGGGTAAAACAACGTCAAAGAACCCGGCTTCACCGGGATCGTCAGGTGCGAATGGATGATTTTCCGCGCGGTGTCGGTGGCATCGACTTCCACCGTGATCGGCGCGGAAGGAGTCTGCGCGCCGAGTGTGGTCAAACCACTGCCAACCAGCGCGAGACTGGCAACCACCATGAAAACCCGGCGCGGAGTCGATTGCATCGTGGCATGTACCCGCCGCCCGCCGGGTGTCAAAGGGATTCTCTGCCGCAGGCGGTCGTCCAGTAAGGTAGGGATGGCTCTCCGAGCCAGTCCCTATTTTGGCTTGGACGACTTCCGTGCGCATGGTGCGCCTTGCCAGAGATAATAGGGACTGGCT
>CAZZYS010000004.1:36065-52880 GCA_964658285.1 uncultured Verrucomicrobiota bacterium | reverse complement strand
GTAAGCGCCGCGGCGCTCTTGGGCGGCGTGCTGGAGCTTCTCGATCTCGGCCAGGAAGCCGGTGCCGGCGTAGAACGACTCGTCGAGGGTGACCGGCGCGGGGGGCTCGGGTGCGAGTGCGCCAGCAAGCGGATCGAAGTCGTCATCCGACGCCGACGGGATGATCGACGGGGAACTGAAGTCATCGTCGCTCTCGGCGGCTTTGCGCCCGCGGTTGCTGACGAACTCGCCCATCGCGTCCGCGTCGTCACACGGCAGGCCCTTGGCCCACCAGCGTTTTACCGTCGGCAGGCTGACGTTGTAATCGACCGCATAAGCCTTCTGGCTTTTGCGATAAGGTTTTCCGGCACAACGGCCGGCATTCTGAATAGGGCGGTCCCTCACACCCCGCCGCCAGGTGTCAAGGTATCAGGTCCGGGGATCAATTCCTTTTTGGACCCGCCGCGTGCGAAGAGGCTTGGCTCGAATAAACCTGCTGGGGGGGCGGTTTGGCGAAGGAGACTTCCTACCCCGGGGGTGCCCCCTGCCCTGCCAAGGTGTCAGGTGACGCCAGCGGCAGGTTCGGAGGGATCATCTGATACCAAAGCGCGAGGCTCACGCTCAGGTCTCGTTGAGGCGGCGCATGACGTGCATTCGGTTTCGTTCGATGAAGTCGTCGACCAACCACTCGTTGGCCTTGTCCCAATCCTGCTGTTGGTCGGGCGTGAACTCCGACTGTGCAACGCGATACCACATCGCGAACTCCTCGTAGCTCGCCGATGCCCGCGCTGCGCGTGCGTCGTCGGGAGCCTGTTCGGGACCGTTTTGCACCGAGGCTTTGCTCTTACGAATTTCAGCCCGTAACTGCTTGGTCGTCCAGTGCAGCCCGTCTGTTCCGTGTTCAGCGCGGTCCAGCCAGATTTCCTGGTCGGTCGGACTCAACCCTGCGACCTCGATGTGGTGACCGAACGTCAGCGGTGCGCCGTGCCGACGTTCCTCCGCCACGTGCCGGCATACCCATGCCGCTTTCTTGAGAGTCTCGGGAGAATAACTGCTGGCAGCCTTTGCTTCTGCGTACTCGATGCCACGCGCGCTCGCCAAGTGGTTCAAGTAGTCCCCCCACCACCACAACGAGGATCCACCCACCGCTTCGAGCATTTGCTCCAGCCGCAGATAGTCGCTTTCGCTTGCCTGCTCGGTAACGCGCAACGACGTGCGCGTGATCTCCACGTTCGGCACCGCGATGCCGATCTCTGCAATGTTGGCGAGTGTCTTCATTCCTCGAACGATTTGGTTTTCTCTCTGCGTTTGTTGAACAGCACGTAGTTGGAAGTCTGCTTTTTGCACTCGCGCGGCAGTGGCAACTCGATGCACATGCGCCGGCCCCAGCGCCGCACACGCGAGGAAATAGCGGCGCGCACCACTCCGTAATGCTCACCCCGCGCGGTCATCGATGCGCCCTGCGTCAAACCCATCCGCGCCGCGATGGTCGCCGTTTCCGCTTCCAGTCGTGGGTTGCGGCTGGCCAGAATCGGTGAAATCACCCGCTTGAGCAGTCCCACCGCGAACGAGCAAACCGCGAACTTCAGATGCCAGCCGCCGATGGCTTCCTCGATTTCCTCCAGATCCCGACCGTGCTTTTCCGCCAGCCGCTCGGGCGTGATCCCCTGACGCGCCCCAATCCGCAGTGCCAGCGCGATGATCTCGGCTTCCAGCCGGGGGTTTTCCGCGTCCACGATGTGCGGCAGCGTGTAACCGAGCATCTGCAGGTCGCGCCGCGTCGTGTCGTCGATGGCGAACCGCGCCGTCGATGTTCCCTTGCCCCAGGCTGCTTCTTCCTTGGCCATCAGGCGCTCGCTGGGATCGAGCTGCTCGGCGACTTCCGACTGATCGAGGTCGCCCGCGGAAAGATCGTCGCACGTGCCCTCGGTCAACTCTTCCTCGTCGGGCTTCGAGCGGGCTCGCTTTCGGCGACGCGGCGGTTCGGGCGCGGTCAACCCCAACCGCTTGAGCGCCACCTTTTCATCCGGCGTCAGTGTCTTCAGCCATTCCTGCCACGCCCCGTAGTTGCGTGACTCCATCTCTTCGCTCGGCGTGATCGGTGGCGGATCGACCTTGCGCAAACAACGGTCACCCGTAATGCGTGGCTTGCTCACGCTCGACTCGCCTCCTTCAAAAACTCGAAGCTCATCAACCTTCTGGCGCGTGCAAAAGCTTCGTTGAAAAGGCGAAACGCGCTTTCTGTATTTTCCACGCAGCAAGCGCTCACTCTCTGCGCGGCTCGTTTTACCGCGGAAACCAGCATCTCGACGTTGCTCGCCTGTAACATCTCGACCTTGCGCGCGATGGTCGCCTTACCCTTGTTCCCGAACTTCCCGTCACGGCACTGCTGGCGGGCGTGCTTGCTGACACGCAGACGCCCTCTCTGCATGGCCGCCGGCAGCGGGATGTGCACCCCGCGCCGCGGCGGCTTGCCCGAATTGGCGCGCGGCAGCTTGACGATGGTCAGGTGCGGCTTGCGATGGCCCGGGGGATGGTTGACGGCCACCGCCAGTCCGGCTTGCGGCAACCTCAGATCATCGTTGATCTTTCGGCGGCGCTCGCGCGATAACGAAAACTGCGGCCTATCATATAATGGTTCTACCGGCGGCGGAGTCGGGTGTTGCATCGCCGCCGATCATCCCGCCGCCACCGCAGCGAATCGACCGAATCAGCGGCGCACCGGCGCAACAACTCCGCAACTTCTCTGCGCTTCGCCCTCGCGGAATTGCTTGCGCAGCTTCTCGATGGTGCGATCGCGCACTCCGAACCGTTCCAGCAGTTCCGTGTTCGACCATTGCAGGCGCATCAGGCGCAGGATGACCTTGCCGCGCTTTTCCACGAGGACCGGGTCCTGGCTCTTTCCCAGGGCGTGCTTTTCCTCGATGCCTTCCTCGCGGCAGGCAATCGTGATCTCCATCAGCTTGCGGTCGATGAAAAGGCCGCTGGTGTTGGCGACGTTTCCGCCGGTCACATAACTGAAGAAATCTCCGAGGTGGCGCACCATCTGGGCGAGCGGCGCTTCGGGTTGGGCGACAGGCAGGGCGGGCGTTGTCAGGGTCATGGCTGACGACGATTCTACGGAAGCGAGGTCCGCCAGCGAGCGATCCGGCGTCAGCGCAGCGCAGAAAGTGCGCAACATCTTTTCATCTTCACGCGAGCCCCACCAGGCGAGCACCTGCTGTACGAGTCGCGCGTACGCATCCTGTTCGGCCGGTTTGACGATGTACCCGCTCGCCCCGGCGTCGCTGGCCGCGGCGACGTGCTCGGTTTCATTGCTGCCGCTGACCACGAGGATCGGCAACGCCTGCAAGTGTGCGAGCGCCCGCACGGCCCGCAGGACGGCGTTCCCGTCCGGACCGCCCGGCATCGTCCGGTCGAGCAAAACGAGGTCCGGCATCGGGTGCCTCGTTCCACAGAGAGCGAGGTGCTCGATGGCGCGTTGCCCGTCGGACAACGTCCAGACGGCCATCCCGCCGGCACGGCGGAATTCCCGTTCCATCAAGGTGCAGTAGCAATTGCTGTCGTCTACCAGCAACAACGACTTGGGGGCGGACACGGCCCGCATTCTACCACAACTATACATTTGCTACACGGCACGCAGCGTTATTCACATTTTACCCACCGTCCGCGCTTTGCCGCATTGACACACGCCGGAAGGCCACAAACCGGCCAAAACGGCGAAAACACGCGGCATCCGCATCGACAGGAAATAAACACGACTCCCAAAGACAGCACGGCAGATTCGATCAAACCACAACGACGACGGCAATGGCGTGAAGCTTGGGCAGGGATGCCCGAATACGACCACCAGGACCTGGAACCCTGGAAAAGCATGTGGGTCCACTTTCAAAACCCGGCGGATCTCGCCGCGTTCGCCCTCAGGATTGGACAGCCGCTCACGGAGAAGAGCCGCTACGTTCATTTTCCGCAGATCGCGGATCAGAAGTTCGCTCATCTGCGCTACCGCAGCAGCGCCCCGCTGAATCCGGTTTACCCGGTTTACATCATCAGCAAAGGCCGCTGGAAGTCGCGCCTCACCAGCAAGGCGCTCGAAGCGATTGGCGTCCCGTACCACATCGTCATCGAGCCGCAAGAGTACCACCAGTACGCGGCCGTCATCGATCCGGCGAAGATTCTGGTTCTGCCCTTCAGTCATCTCGGGCAAGGTTCTATCCCGGCCCGGAATTGGGTGTGGGAACATTCCATCGCCCAGGGCGCGAAACGGCACTGGATCTTGGACGACAACATCAAGCACTTCTGCCGTTTCAACCGGAACCAAAAAATCCGCGTTGCCGACGGCACGATCTTCCGCGCCGCCGAACAATTCGTGGAGCGCTACGAGAACGTGGGCCTTGCAGGATTCGCTTACTACATGTTCGTCCCCCGGAAAGCGGGCGACTACGCACCCTTTAAGGCGAACACCCGGATCTATTCGACGATCTTGATCCAAAACGACCTCCCCTTCCGCTGGCGCGGTCGCTACAACGAGGACACGGACCTATCCTTGCGGGTGCTGAAAGCCGGCCACTGCACGGTGCAGTTCAATTCCTTCCTGTCCGAAAAAATGGCCACGATGACCATGAAGGGCGGCAACACCGACGAACTCTATTCGGGTGAGGGACGGCTGGCGATGGCCAAGTCCTTACAGACCCAACATCCGGACGTGACGAAGATCACGCGCAAGTGGGGACGCTGGCAGCACCACGTCGATTATCGACCGTTCGCAAAGAACGAGCTGATTCCCCGCCCCGGCGCTGCCGTCGCGCGAGGGATCGACGATCTCGGCATGGAGATCGCCACCCGCAAATAATCCACCCCACGGGCCGCCGGCCGCGTTTGTTTCAGCGGTCGGCGGTGTCGTCCTGGGCATCTTCGATGTCGAGCACCCGGCCCAGCGGCTTCGGCTCGTCGATTTCGGCAACGATGCCGCGCTTGAAAAGCAGGCGCTTGGCCGCGCGGATGATCATGGCGATGAACTTCGCCTCGCCTCGCAGTCCCTTGGCCTGCTCGCTGAGATTGATCTTCTGGCCTTTCAAGCTCCTCGTTTGGAGATTGAGAGTGTCGAGCCAGCGTTGTGCCTCCTTGCGGGCGGCCTGCCAACTCACCTAGGAGTCCGGCATTCGGATGAGCGAGAGCGCGGCAAACCGGCCGCGGCGGGTAAAAGGTGGAACGGGCACGCCGGAGAGTATTACACACTGCGCAAGCCCCCGGGCACGGCTTCAGTGGTAACTCGATTCCCACACCTTGCTGCCGTCCCACTTGGTGCCGCATCCGTGGCGCATTGAGACCCGGCCTTCCTCGTCGAGCGGCTTGAGCATCGGCTCGCCAGCAAAGTCGCTGCGCCGGGGCTGGCTGACTCCCTGCATGTGCCCGGTGGGCGCGAAATTCTTTTTGATCGCACGGATGACGATGCTTTTTTCCTTCAGTTCCACGACCTGGTACCAGTCGATGTTGGTCTGTTCGTATCCCCAGGAGTTGTAGAGCACGTCGCCGACGGCCCAATGGTCCGACGCTTTCAGGGCGGACCGCTTCGCCTTGCGCGTCGCCTTCTGCCCGGCCTTGTATTCGCAGGCGACCCTGACCCGTTCCAGATAGTGCAAGGTGTTGTCCTCGGCCGTCGCCATATTGCGGTAGTGGAAAAAGAAAGCGGGCTTGTCGGCGTCGCCGTGCCAGCCTTTGACGAACACCGCCTCTTTCCCGTCGGCGTTGGGTTTGAAGGCGAGCACCACCGGCAGGGCTTTGATCTTGAGGACGTGCCAGCCTTGCTTGCGCAGGCCGTCGAGCTGCTCCTGGCGGGTGCCGTGAAATCGGACGTAGCGGCTTTTCATGCCTAGATGGATGGAGGCTGCTGTCCCACTCAGGCCCGCGCGGCCGTCGCACGCCGGCACGTCGGGCGGATCGTCAGCGCCTGCACCGCGCGGGCGCGCTCCACCACGCTCTGTTTCACCTCGGCGGCTGCCAGGCGCACGTAGGCCCGGAGTTGGTCCTGCGCTTCCTGCACCGTCGGGAAGAAATCCGTGAACGCCCGCTCGGCGTCGCGGCCCTTCCACACCACGGCGACCACACTGCCGTTGCGAAAGGTTTTGTAGGCGACCACGATGCGGACAAACCGCATCGAGACGAACGAGAAGTCCGATTTTAGGTAGCGATCAACCTGCCGCTCGAACGTGTCGTTAGGGAAGTCAGGCAGCAGGGAAGCGGTGTTTTTGTGCATGCCCCATAGTTCCACATCTGAGGAACTATGACAACATAAAACATCCGCAGAAGTGGAACTATTTTCGGCCCTTCAGCGCACCGAGCCATTCGAGCAGGGCAATGGTCATCTCGCCGTTCGGCCGACGCACAGGCGGCTCTGCCAAGTACTCGCTCACGCGTCGGGGCGCGATGCCGAGAGCGGCAGCCAGCGCCGCCTGCTGCCCGTGTTCCCTGGTGCGTTCACGCACCTGCGCGAGCAACGCATCGAGACGCTGATATTCGCCGGCCGGGGGTTCGGATTTCGCCATGACCGAGATTTACGCACTTGTGGAACATTAACACAAGATCGAAATGGTTTCCACTCGTGCAGCCGTTTTCCGCGCGACTGCTCGCCCTGCGTCACCAGCGTTACAAATCAGCAGGCCTGCGACCGTTTTTGTCCGACCCCCGGAGTTAAGTTTTGGTACATGCCCGGCAACGGATTGTCTTTTTGCACCGCTCTCCACCCTGCACTGCCGCCTCCGAAGCTTCACCTCGTGCTCAAGGTGCGGGCGCACCACGTGGACGGTTACACGATCCAAGGCGACCGCTCGGCGGAGATCGGGCCGCACTATCCGACGGCCCGCCGCGCGGTGGAAGCGGTCCGGCGCTTCGCGCGTCTGCGCGGCTGCACGGCCAACGTCACCGTGTACACGTCCGGCGGCGACGTGTATTGCGTGAAGGAAATTGTCCGGCCGTGAGAACAAACGCTCGACCGGACCTTCGGCCGGTCAGCTACGGGATATGTGGCTGCACAAACTGTTGAGCGGTGTCCCACTCGTACCCAGTGTCAGGGCGGCGCACGCGAAGCGTTAACAAGCCGCGCGGCCCGCGTGAGTGCGCCGGGCCAACGTACTCTACCTGCACGGTGCCGCAGTAGATCAGCCGCTGTCCCGCCACATATCCCGTTGCGCCAGCGAACGAGGTTTGATCGGTCGTGTTATTCATGGTCTTTCTCTCGCCGCTGCGCGTCGTTGTTATCCAACGATCTGTTTGGCGAGTTCCCTCATGCGCTCTACGGTGCGCGTGAGATAGGCGCATCGCCCGATGAAATATTCGAGTCCGCGCTTCTGGTCAGTGCAGTAGAGGCGGACCCAAGTCAGGCCGTCTTTGTCCACAGGCCATTCTTCGCGGGTCTGCCATTTGACCTCAAAGCCAGTTGGCATGTTTTCAAAGATGGCGGTGCGGTATTCAGGATCGACGCCGCCGGATGGACGTTCTTTCCACGGCGGCAGTTTGGCGCGCATCACGTATTCGACTTCGGCGTTTTCGTTGCTCATAAAATTGGATAACCCGGCAGTCGTCGGCAGGTGCTACGCACCGCCGACACTTCGGTTGTTCAACTCCCGAAGAGTTCCCTTAACTGATCGCCGAAACGGTGACTGTCTTCGCAGATGAGCACCTCGTCGTCGTCCCGCGGCTTCATTTGCAAGCTGCCCGCCTCCCCGTAGGTCTGCACGAAGATTGTCTCCCCGGATGGCGCAAGCCGGACATGGCCCGCACTGATGACAGGCCGGTCCAGTGCGCTCGCGAGGTCGCGGTGCTTGATAAGGCTGGAAAAGAGGATCGGCACCGGCATTCCCTCGTGCTCGACGATCAAATATTTAAAATTCATAGTCGGGTTGGGTGAAAACCAAAGTTCACCGGGCATTGAAGTCCGGCGCGTCCACCTCGACGATGACGGCGTTGTCTCGACGCATCCGGCTGGCGATGCGCGAGTCCAGCCGCGCGGCAATCTGCCCCTCTCCCAGGTTGCTGGTGATGATCGTCCACCGGCCGACCCGCTCGTTGCAGAGGTCGTAGAGCTTGCTCGGGATGAACCCATTTCGCGCGTCGTGCTCCGCTCCCACGTCGTCGATGATCGTCAGCCACGCGCGCTTGAAGTCGTCGAGCACATCCCAGTCCCCTCCCCTCAGACGGTCCGCTACCAACGGCCAGGTGCCGTAGCACACCCGGCGAACGCGGTGCCAGCTTTCGAGGTAGGGATGCTGCTCGCAAAATGCCTTGGCTTCCGCGCGAATCATCCGCGCGAGCATCGTCTTGCCCGTCCCGCTGGGGCCGAGCAGTGACACCCAGCGCGGCTGCGCGAGCGGCGTCGTGAGTTCGTCGGTGAACTGCCGCGCCGCTTCGAGCATTGCCACGAGCGGCGGATCGCCGAAGGTGCGGAACGCGCTCCAGTCAGCTCCGGTTGGAGCGGATGATGCCGCCCCCGTACTGGCTAGCTCGCCCCTCGTTGAGCGTGCCAGCGTTGCGGTCGCCGCCGGAAGTAGATTTTTGATGGGTGCCATTGGGTTTTGCTCCTTTCTTCTGCCTGTCGTTGTGGTAGTTGCCTTCGAGGACTTTCTGCGCATTGGCGGGGCTGAGTAGCCAGTCAAACGAGCAGCCCGACCACTGCCCGCTGCGACCGGTGAGGAAGTCGCTGGATTCGGCGAGCGTGAACAGTTCGGTGAACCGTTCCACCGCCATTCCGTTCGCCGCTTTCCAGCGCGAGCGGATCGCTTTTTTGCGGTGCTCCGGGGTCTCGCGCAGTCTGGGCAGCGAAGGGCAGAGCTGATGGAAAAGCTCCTGCACCTCCCGGTACGGCACCGGGTCGGCGGCGTCGGCCGTCGACGAGGAAGCGTCAGCTTCCTTCTGAGGGTTCTCTGATGGTTCCTTTATGGTTCGGGGGCAATCCATTGCCCCTTTTCGTGTCGCAGATTGCCCCTTTTCTGCTGCGGATTGCCCCTTTTCTTCCGCATCGGAGCAACCGGTTGCCCCTTTTGATTGGGGCAATCCATTGCCCCTTTTATCATTTAGAAGCAGCAACCGGTAGACGGTGGTACGCCCCCGGCCGCGGCCGCGCTCCGCTTCTTCGATTTCGCCGAGGACGGCGAGGCCGCGCAGAGCGTAGCGGACCATTCGCTCGGATAATGCCGCCTCTTCGCACAGCGTCGGGATGGATGGCCACATTAATCCTTGCTCGTTGCAGCGTTCCGCCAAGGCGAGCAGGACCAGCCGCGCACCGGCTTTCGCCTTTGAACGGGTCAACACAGCGCGCACGGCTTCGATGCTCACGGGCGGGGACTCGGAAGCGTGAGGAACATGGCCGGCTGACCGCCTGCGTAGGCGTCCTTCAACTGCGGGAGCATCCGCTCGGCGACGGTCGGCCCGCCGTCCGGCGGCACGGTCTGCGCGAGGAACGCCTCCTCAAAGGTTTCGACCGTTTCGTCGCGTACGCTTTCCAGCTTGCCCTTGATCGTCAGCAAGAGGACGCGCCAGCAACGCCGGTACTCGCCGGCATACTTCCCTTCGTCGGGAAGTTTGAGGGTGAAGCGGATCGTTCGCCCTCGAAGCTGGAATTGCAGCATGGCTAGGCCCGGCTTTGTCGCGTTCATCAGCGATCCCGCGCCTGCCCGTTTGAGCAGGTCTTCGATTTCAAGGCGCGTTTTTCCGGCCGGGACGGTTGTGCCAACGGCGAATTTGTGAGGTGTGGCGAGAGACATGGGATTAGCGTGCAGATTGAGGGTGAAACCGTCTAAGCCAGGGGGCGCGGCGGGCGCGCTGGGCCGTGGGAATTGTCAGAAATGACGATGGTGAGCGTGGCGCGGCGGTGCGTCATCTTGGTGGCCATGACGACTAGGCAGTCGGCGCAGCCTTTCCGAGCCGGTCGCGGCGGCACGTCTCCGCAGTACATGCATAGCCCGGCGGCAACTCGATCCGCACGCACCTGCGTCATGGTCTTTACCGGGCCTCGCGCCCCCTTGGCGTAACCGCGGGGTTTCGGCGGCGGCAGCGTCGCTTCGAGCCGGTCGCGCGCGGCGATAGCTTCGGCCACGGTCGGATGGTAGCCGCCGAAGATGCTGGCCGGCCGCCGGGTGATGAGCACGCGGTAGCGACCGCGCACGAGCGAGACGTTGCGGGGAAGTCTCACGGCGTCACCTCGCTTTCCAGCAGTGCGCGGATCAGCGCCTTGCTCAGTTCCACGGGCACGGCGTTGCCGATCTGCTTGACCTGCTGCTCGCGGTTGCCCGTAAATTTGTAGCCAGGCGGGAAACTCATCGCCCCGGCGAGTTCGTGGGGCTGGAGCATCCGAAAGTGAATGTCGAGCGCGAGCACCTGTCCGTCGGCGGTCTGGATTGTCGGCTGCACGAGCGCGAAGCGGTCCTTGCTTGTGATGGTGTCGAGCGGTTCCTCGACGCTCTGAGGCACGCCCGTCCCGTAGAACTTCTGAATGTGCGGCTGCACCAGCGCCGTCTCGCCGCGGTGCGCGCCGGTGATCGTAGGCAGGGGCGCGTCGGCGTCGTGGCAGCGGCCCTCGCCGCCGGCGTGCGTCACCGGCACGAGGAACGGCCGCGCCAGCCCGAACACGTTTCCGCCTGCGGTCTGCGTGCCGAGCGGTTCGTCCACGCTCTTGACGCGCCGGTTATCGTTGTCTCCGGACTTCGTGCCGTGCGCGGCCACGACGATGAACGGCTCGACAAGGCTGCCCGCGCCTTGGCCAGTGACGGCCGGAGCTGGTTCGTCCACACTATGAGTGCGCGGTTCCTGGCCGTCGCGCTCGCCGAAATGCGGCACCAGAAAGGGTTGCACCAGCGCGCGTGAATCCTTGCCGAGCACGGTCCCCAGCGGATTCTCCGCGCTCTGTGGCCCGCCCGCGCCGGACGGCCCGCCCGCGCCGACGATGAACGCCTGGCACAAGCCGACGCCGCGGCTTTGCGTGGTGATCGTCCCGACGGGCCGCTCGATGCCGCGCGGACCTTGCGACCCGAACTGCGGCACGATGAAAGGCTCGACGACGTGTCCGCCGCCGCGTCCCGCCGTGATCGTCGGCAGCGGCTGGTCCACTCCGCGCGGTGCGTTGCCGCGATGGATGCCCTCGGGAGCGAGGACGAACGGCTCTACGAGCGCGATGGCTCCCGCCGTGGCGACCGTTGGCGCGGGCTCGCTGACCGGGCGCGGCATGGCGTCGGTCTGTTGCCCGATAAGGAAAGGCTCGGCGAGGTAGAGATGCGTCGCGGCGGTGACGGTGGGCAACGGGGCATCCACCGCGCGGCTGGACACCTCCATCTGCTTTTCCGCCGTGCCGTTGAGCATGACGATGAACGGCTCCAGCTCCGGCCCGCCGAAGCGTTTCAGGCCGGCGATAATCCGGCGCATAGTGTTTGCCGAAAGCGGCTTTTTGCGCCCGAAGATCGATTTGCCTGGGATCGTCCAGTCGATGATCTCCCGCGCCGCCTTCCAACGCTGCCGGCTGCCAAGCAAGTCGGTCTCCGCCGATGGCGCGTGAGTTGGCTCGGGCCATTGGATCTTGCGGCTACCACGCCGGGCCATGACGAAAAGCCGCTTGCGCGTCGTCGCGTCGCCGTAGTCGGCAGCGTTGAGAATGCGGTGCTCGACCCGGTAGCCGAGCGAGCGGATTGCCTGAAGGAACGCGCGGAAGGTTGCCCCACGCTTGCTCTTGAGCGGCCGGCCGTTCTCGCCGAGCGGTCCCCAGTGCCGGAACTCGGGCACGTTCTCGATCAGGATGTTGTCGATCTTGAGCGCCGCCGCCCACCGGGTGATGTGCCAGGCGCTCGCGCGGCTCTGGTCCTGCATCGGCTTACCCCCGCGTGCGTTGCTGTGGTGCGTGCATTCGGGGCTGGCGACGAGCAGGTGCAGGTGGCCGCCGGGCACGGCCTTGAGCGGATCGATGGCACCCAGGTCCTCGCAGAAGTGCGTCGCCGTGCCGTGATTCGCGGTGTGCGTCTCGACGGCGACGGGCCAGTGGTTGACGGCCGTCAGGTCGAGCTGGTAGCCGAGATCGTGGCAGGCAGCGAGCGCGCCCGTACTGCTGCCGCCGGCCCCGCAGAACAGATCGGCGGCGCGGATGGTGAGGCGTGGGGCGATCATCGTTTCGCCTCCTTTTCGCGGATCAATTGGGCATAGCGTTCCACTACGGCTGCACCGGTCGCAAAGGTCGGCGTCCAGTCGTACAGTTGGCAGACTGCTTGCCGGACGCCCGCCAGTGAATCAGCCTCCTCAGGCGTGGGCATGACCTCTGGCCATCCCTTCGTAAAAAGCAGATGTCGGGGGATTGTCGCTTCCACCCGCTCGCGGGCCGTTGCGCGCAGTTTGACGATTCCCACCGGCAGCGTCTGCTCAGCCGGGGCGAGGTCGGATAACCATTTTCCACCTTGGAAGGCAAAAGCGCTCTCCAGTTCCAGCGCGCACATGCGCCGGTAGAGCGGGAGATTGCGCGCGTCGCGGAGCGCGGCGCGCAGGTCGGTACTGGCCCCCATGATGCAAAACGCGCAACTCACCCGGCTGCTGCCGAAGACCGTGTACGCCTCGTGCAGCCGGAGACCGGCCGCCCGGATGGTGTCGAACACCTGGCCGACGTTCCAGCGCAGCAGCGGGTTCCAGTCAAGGCTGCCGGGGTGCAGGCGCGGGTTCGGCTTGCTGGAGGGCATCTTCGCCCGGTTGGCTGATTCGTCGGCGCGGATGCCGGTCACGGAGAGGACGGGCCGTTTGCCGAAAAGCTTGCGCAGAGCCGAGGCGATGGGCGCGCTCTTGAGTTCGCTGGTGCAAAACCGCATGGACGGCGTGCTCCAAGGGAGGATCAGCTTCACGCACGAGAGCGCGAGGTAGCGACGCTTGGAGGATTCCCAGCGGCTTTCCCAGCGCTCCATCATGCCGCCAGCGGCGCGGCCGGTGACATGCAGCGGCCAATCAATGCGCGCAGCGACCCGCTCGCACGATGGACGGCTGTCTTGCCACTCCACCAGCCCGAGGTCGGAGTGGATCAGAACCTTCGGGCCGTCGTGCCCAAAATTTTTCAGGAAATCTGCCGTTGCGACGGCGGCGGCGACGGAATCTTTGCCGCCCGAAACCCCGATGGCGACCGGCGCGCCTGCTTGGATCAGCGTGAGAACATCGGAGGGAACTTCGATGCCGCTTACCGCATCCGTGACACGTTCCGTGTTACGGTCGGCCGTTTTCCGAGTATGGCTGGGGAGGGAATCGAACCCCCGACACGTGGATTTTCAGTCCACTGCTCTACCGACTGAGCTACCCAGCCTCCTTCGGAAAGGAAGGAATATGTGGCGCAATCGCCCGGCGCTGGCAAGTGGCAATCCGCATTATTTCAGTGCGGTGCGGTCGGTTCGATGGCGCGATCCGCCAGCCGCCAGATCGGTCCGTCCGGCGCATCGTCCAGCCAGCCGAGATGCGTCGTGGCCACGAGGCGTTGCGAACCCGCCGGCAGCGTGGCCAGCAGCGCATTGCGCCGGCCGGGGTCGAGTTCGCCGAAAACGTCGTCGAGCAGCAGGACCGGCGGTTTCTTCCAGATCGCTTCCAGCAACCCGGCCTGAGCCATTTTCAGCGAGAGAGCCAGCGTGCGCTGTTGTCCCTCGGAGCCGTAGACCGCGGCGGAACGTCCACCCAGCAGCAGGCGCAGATCGTCGCGGTGCGGACCGACCAGCGTTTGCCGCAAACGCATCTCCTCGTCGCGCGACGCCAGCAGGGCCGACGCAAAATCCTCCCCGCTGCCGGGCTGGTATTCGAGCACGAGTTCTTCCCCCGCCCCGCCGGCCGTGATCGCACGGATGCTGCGTTGCGCCTGGTCGATCCAGGGTTGCAGTTCCGCGACCAGGTTCGCTCGCAGTTGGGTGAGCAACGAGCCGGTCTCGAGCAGCGGCGCGTCGTAGGCCTCGATCTCCCGACGGCGCGACGGGACGGTCTTCAACAACCGGTTGCGAGAGCGCAGGGCCCGCTCGTAAGCGCGCAGATTCGCCCGGTACAGCGGCTCGATCTGGCTACCAAGAAAATCCAGGAAGCGCCGCCGGCCGTCGCCGGAGCCGCGCACGAGTTCCAGGTCGGTGTTGCTGAAATAGACCAGTTTGGCCAACCGGAGATATTCCGCCGTGCCCGGTTGTTCCACGTCATCGAGCACGAGTTTGCGGCGCTCGGCTCCCAGGAAAAACTGCATCCGGCGTTGATCGAACGTCCCCTGGACGGATAAGCCGCGCGAGCCTTCGCGCACGAGGGGCACGAGCGAGGTCGAACGCGGCGAGGCCAGCCGCAGCAACACGCAGACGGCCTCAAGGATGCTCGTCTTCCCCTGGGCGTTGTCTCCCACGAAGAACTGCGTTCCCGGCACCAATTCGACCTCCAGTCGCTCGAAACAACGGAAATCACGGAGCTTGATTTGCGTGAGCATGGCGCACCGCCGCACCGGTCCCTTCGTGCGCCAGAAGAAAACGATCAGTAAAAATGGTTGCCCGGCGTTGGTGACGGCGAGGTGGCCGGCGTGGGGTGGGCTTCTTCCGATGGCTCGCCCTTGGTGCCAACCGTGTCCGAGAAACTCTTCGAGTGAGAACTGCTGTCGATCTGATGGTCGGGACTGACGCGCTCGTGACTGGAGCCGTGACCGTAGTTTTCCGGCACTTCCTCGGCGCTGTGCCGGTCGCAGGCCGCGAAAACGCCCACGGCGGCCAACAGGAACGCCGCGCGTAGCACAAGAGAAAAGTCGAAACGTCGCGTCGAAGGAATGTGATGCATGGGTTTGTCTGTTCTAAACTGCCGGGCGCTCCGGATGTCAAACTTCAAATCGCCACCGTGCGTTCCTACTCGCCGCGATAGACGCAGCGGGCGGTGGGAGTTTCGTGGATGGTGATTTCGCACAGGCCGGGGCATCGGTGCACCAGCTTTTCCCAGAACCAGCCGGCCATGTTTTCGATGGTCGGATTTTCCAGACCGGGAATCTCGTTGAGATAGGCGTGGTCGAGGTCGGCCACGAGCGGCTTCATCGCCCGGCTGATTTCGGCGTGATCGTAGACCCAGCCCGTTTCGGGGTTCACCTCGCCCTCGACGCTGATCTCGATCTTGAAGCTGTGCCCGTGCAGCCGGCCGCACTTGTGGTCGGCCGGCACCTTTGGCAGGGTCTGGGCCGCTTCGAACTGGAAATCTTTGGTCAGGCGGACACGCATCGTCAAAGAAGAACAAGAGCAGAAAGCAGCGCCCGGTTCAAACGCCCTTCGCCGCCGGGTCCCAGATGAACTTGTGCATCTGGAGCTGGAAACGCACGGGCAGTTTGTCGGCCACCATCCAGTTGACGATTTCCACCGGCGCGATGCGGCCGAAGATCGTGGAGAACAGCACCGCGCCGCAACGCGCCGTCAGGTCGTGCTCACGCACCATCGCGCGCGACCATTCGTAGTCCTCCCGCGAGCCGATCACGAATTTCACTTCGTCCCGCCGCGCGAGGTGCCCGATGTTCGACAGGAGGTTGCGGGCGCACTCGCCGCTGCCGGGTGTTTTGAGGTCCATGATGCGATGCACCCGGTCGTCGATGACCGAAATGTCGTGCGCGCCGCTGGTTTCGATGAGCACCGTTTTGCCGAGGTCGCACAACGAAGTCATCAGCGGCAGGACGTTCTTTTGCAGGAGCGGTTCGCCCCCGGTGATCTCCACGAGCGGACAATCGTACCCCAGGACCGCGTCGCGCACCGCGTCGAGAGTCCGTTTCTCACCCTTGTAGAAGGCGTATGTGGTGTCGCAGTAGGTGCAGCGCAGGTCGCAAAACGCCAGCCGCACGAACACGCAACGCCATCCTGCCCAGGTGCTTTCGCCCTGGATGGATTCGTAGATTTCGTTGACCGTCAGGCCCGGCGGCTTTAGAGAAGCAACGGCCGGGGCGGCAACGGGTGCGGCGAGCGAGGCGGACATCGGAGACAAAAAACGCCGGTGCGGCGGTGAGCCAATGTAAATGCAAACGCACCGGGTAGAAAATTTTTTCTAAGAAACCCTGCCCGCCGGCCGTTCATCTTCTTGAAGCGCCCGGATGACCGCACCCAAGCCTGCTGCCCCCGACAGCGATCCCCGCGCGTGGCTCCAAGCCCTCGTCAGACGCTTCGAGTTGCCGTTGCTCCAGTACGCCGGGCGGATCGTTGGATGCCCGGAACGCGCCCGTGACGTGGTGCAGGATACGTTCCTGCGCTTGCAGGAACGCGGGCCAACGCGGGACGTCCTCGAAGAAGGCAACACAGCGGCGCGCTGGCTGTTCACGGTCTGCCGTCACCGCGCCCTGGATATATGCCGCAAGGAACACCGCATGACCTACCTCGACCAGGACGCGGCGGAAGCGATCCCGAGCGCACAGCCCGGCCCCGCCGAACAACTCGCGCGTAAGGAAGCCGCCGGTTTCGTGCTGCGGCTGCTCGAAAAATTACCCGCCCGCCAGCAGGAGGTCATCCAACTCAAATTTCAGAACGGGCTCAGCTACCAGGAGATCAGCGAGATCACGAGACTTTCGGTCAGCAACGTGGGCTTCCTCATTCACCGTGGCCTCAAAGCTCTCCGCGAGCAGCACGCCAAACTGGCGGGGGATTACTTTGAACCCACACATCCGTTTGCCGCGACAAGTCACCCCGATCCCGCGAACCCATGAGCACGCCGCCCTTCGATCCCGACGATCCCCGGATGACCGCCTACGCACTCGGCGATGCTGGCCCGAGCGACCGGCAGGCCGTTGAGAAGATTTTGAGTGAATCCGCCGAGGCCCGCGCCGAAGTCGAGCAAACCCGGGCGCTCGGTCTTGCCCTC
>CAZZYS010000004.1:29453-36055 GCA_964658285.1 uncultured Verrucomicrobiota bacterium | reverse complement strand
CTGCCTATGCGCACGAACACGCCCTTTACTTGGCATCGAGTTCCGAGGCCGCGACGTTGCCGAACGTCATCGAGTTTCGGGCTGACCGGCAGCGCGGTTGGCCGCGAGCGGCCGTGACCGGCTTGAAGGCGGCGGCGGTCCTGGCGCTCGCGGCGTCGCTCGTTTATCTGACACTTCGGAGACCGCAACACCCCGAAAGCTACACGGTGGCATCGTTGCCGCCGGTTGCAGCGGTCGGTCTCCCTGCCCCCGCGCCTGTCCCGGTCGCTCCGCCCTCCAATGACGAGGCGTTTGCCGACAGGGATGCAGTGGCTTCCGCGAACGCGAAGCAAGCACCTGACCTCGACCGTACACCCGCCGCGACTCCTGCGGGTCCGCAATTGACTCAGACGACGACCAACTCCGCGGACGCTTCCACGACGAACGTCGAGCAGGAAACAGAAAGCGCGGTGACACGGAGCCGACGAGCCGGATCATCGGGACCGCCTCTTGCTCCGGCAGCCGCGCCGGGAACGACGGCGGGAGGCGCTGCCACCGTCCTGCCGAGCGCCGCCAGCAGGACCGCCGCCGCCGTTTCCGAGTCCGACAAGTTTTCCGTGGCAGACCAACGAATCTTGCGCTCAATGGTTCGCATCCGCACGGCGTCCGGCGCGTTCTACGGCGGCGTGCTGGTGTCGAGCGACGGCCTGATCGTTCCCGCACCTGGATTGACGGCTCCAATGGTGCAGCAGCCTTGCAAGGTGTTCCTCGCCGACGAGCGGGAACTACCGGCCGTCGTGCAACGCTCCAAAACCGGTGCCGGCCCGGATTGGCTGCGCGTCCACGCGCAGGGGCTGCCCGCCGTGGCATTGGCCAGTGACGTTCCAGCCGCCGACGTGCCGCTCACCGTGGCGTTTGTCAGCCGACGAACCGGGGCTCCGACATTTTCACACGTCGCGGCCACCAAGGGATTGCCGCAAGACCGGGAAGTCCAGGCCCCGTTGGAAAAGGCATCCAGATCGGACGGCGAGGCGGCCTTTGCATTCAATGCGGCGGGTGAACTCCTGATGATGGAGCCGTCCGTGCTGGAGTTGAAGACCGTTCGGCGCGCCAAGGCGGCGGAAGAACGACCGGCGGCCACCAAACTGCTCGTGCGCCCCTTCACGGAATCCGAGCGCGCTTTGCTAAAACAGGCCAGCGAAAGCAAAGGCAATGAATGAAAAAGGGCGCGAAGGTAACCTCCGCGCCCTCACGTCAACCACATCGTCCGACCGCTCAACGAACCTTGAGCAGTTCCACTTCGAAGATCAAAGTCTCGTCGGGCCCGATGGGTCCGCCGGGGGTTCCGCGTTGGCCGTAGGCCAGCTTCGAGGGGATCACGAACTGATATTTTGCCCCCTCCTTCATGAGTTGCACGCCCTCGGTCCAACCGGGGATCACGCCGTTGAGCGGGAACTCAATCGGCTCGTTGCGCTTGTAGGAACTATCAAATTCCTTGCCGTCGAGCGAGGTGCCCCGGTAGTGCACCAGAACCGTGTCGGTGGCTTTCGGGCTTTTGCCGGTGCCCTCTTGCAACACCTTGTATTGGAGACCGGAGGCGGTCGTGTGCACGCCTTCTTTTTTGCTGTTTGCTTGCAGGTACGCCTGACCTTTTTCGAGCGCGGATTGAGCCATGAGGATATTGGGAGTCAGTGCCACGGCCGCGACGGCGGCCAGAGTGCACAGGGTTTTGTGAAGGTTCATCAGAGTGAAGGTGAATCGGAAAAACTTTCCGCCGCGAGCGTATCGGAGGCTGCGTTTCCCGACGTGAAGGTGTAGGATTACACGCGTCGAGCCTATGACGAACCATCCCTTTTCCCGCTTCCTGAAAGTGCGTTTCGTTTCGGGGCTCACCTTTTGCATCGTCCTCTGGCTGACCGGGCGAGCGTCCGCGGAACTCACCTGGACCAAAAAGGTGATCGAGCTGAAAGCGGACGCCCGGACGACGGTTCTGGAGGCCAAGTTCCACTTCACCAACACGGGCAAGACCGCCGTGGACATCCGGCAGATCGAGAGCAGTTGCGGCTGCACCACCGCGGAACTCGAACAGCGCCACTACGAGCCCGGCGCGAGCGGCGACATCATCGCGCGCTACACGGTCGGCAGCCACGTCGGTTTGCAGACCAAGACGATCTCCGTCGCCAGCACCGACCGCGACCAGCCGACGATGCTCACGCTCGCGGTGCAGATTCCCGAGATTCTGCGGATCACGCCGCCCTTCGTCGCCTGGAAACACGGCGAGGAAGCCAAGGTCAGGCAGATCACGCTCGAACTGCTCCAGGAGACGCCGCTGAACGACATCGCCGTGCAATCGTCCAACGCCGGCATCAAAGTCACGCTGCAAACGTTGGTGAAAGGGCGCAAATACCGGCTCGACATCACCCCGGCGCAAACCGACCAGGTGGTCTTCGCCACGCTGACGATCCATTGTCAGTACGGGGACGAGGACAAAACCTTCCGCGCGTACGCGACCGTCAAGCCGGTGCAAACGAGCGATCATTGAGGCCGTGGAACCGGGAAAATCCGCGTCCAGCCATTCGCCGACGCCTTCCGGCACGATTCCTCCGTGATGAAACCCCGTGCCTTTCCCTTCCTGCCCGTCACGATGGTCGCGCTGCTGTCCGTCGGCGCGTCCGTGAGTGTTCGCGCGCAAGACCCGAACACCTCCACGACGACCACCACGACGGTGACGACGACCGCACCGGGCCAACCGACGACCGAGCAGACGCAGACCACGGTCACGACCGTCCAGCCGACCCCCGTGGCGGCGCGGCTCCCCGGCCAGCACGTCGTCGAGATCGAACTGGCGGTTTCCAGGGGTTCGGTGCAGGCGTATTTCGGACGGGCTCCGCGCGGTGAAAAACTGCAAGTCGGCAGCGCGGAATTGAGTTTCAAGCTGCCGAGCACCGCGACCGTGACCAAACTGGCCAGCCGCGACGATGATTCCGAGGGTTCGCACAAAGTCACGGCTGACCATCCGTGGCGCGTGTCGGTGCCCTTCGATGGAGCGGGGCGGTACGTGTTCAACATTTCTGACTGGAGCAACGATCCCGTGGTGACGGTAGCGTTGGTGAAAGTGGACGGCGTCGTGATGTTCAGCGGCCGTGGCAGCGAGGACGACCTCAAAGGCTGGGCGCGTCACGAATACGGCGCGGGGGTCAGCAAAACCGGCAGCCGCGAAATTGCGTTTGTCCTTCCCGCCGAATAATCCGTCGCCTGCGCTGGCGGTTTCGGCTTACCGAGGGCGCTTGGCTCCCTCCCCGACCGGCTATCTCCACCGGGGCCACGCGGCGACGTTTTGGACCGCGCAATGCCGCTGCCGCGCGCGTGACGGCACGCTCGTCCTGCGAATCGAAGACCTTGACCAGGAACGCTGCAGGGCGGCGTACGCGGACGCCTTGGTCGAGGACATGCGCTGGTATGGCCTGGAGTGGCAGGAGGGGCCGGACGTTGGGGGGAATTTTGCCCCTTACCGTCAGAGCGACCGGATGGACATTTACACCCGCGCGTGGCGGCAACTGGCTGCGGCCGGTGCTATTTACCCTTGCACCTGCACGCGTCGGGACGTGGAACTTGCCCTCGGAGCGCCGCACGAGGGCGACCACGAAGCGATCTACCCGGGTACGTGCCGCCCGGCCACGCGACTGCCCATCGAACTGGAGAAACCCACGGCGGCGAACTGGCGTTTCAGGGCTCCACGCGGCGAAATCATCGATTTCGAGGACGGCGGTGCCGGGCGGCAGACGTTCCGGGTGGGTGCTGACTTCGGAGATTTTATCGTCTGGCGAAGGGATGGCTTGCCAGCCTACCAGTTGGCCGTGGTGGTGGACGACGCGGCGATGCACATCACGGAGGTCGTGCGCGGCGAGGATTTGCTCGTCTCGACCGCGCAGCAGCTTTTGCTGTACCGCGCGTTGGGGCTGCTACCGCCCGCTTTTTTTCATTGCCCGTTGGTGACGGATGCCGCGGGCCAGCGTCTGGCGAAAAGAACGGGCGCGCACAGTTTACGCGCGTACCGTGAGGCCGGGGTCGATTCGACTGCCTTGCGACCGGCAGGCCTTTCCGATTAACGTCCCCTCCGACATTCTTCGTGGAAACGCACGATTTCTTTCTTCCTTCGGTTCCCTCAGGCGGGTCGGCCGTGAATCCGCAAGCGCCGCTTTCCACGCGGATGCGGCCCCGCACGCTCGACGAGTACGTCGGCCAGGAGCATCTCCTCGGGCCGGGCAAACTCCTGCGCCGCGCTATTGAAGCGGACCGTCTCTACTCCGCCATCTTTCACGGTCCGCCGGGAACGGGCAAGACCAGCCTGGCGGAGGTCATCGCCAAAGGGACGCAGGCGAAATTTGAGCGGTTGAGCGGCGTGGAGAGCACCGTCAGCGACATCCGCCGCGTGATCGCCGCCGCCGACAACCGGCTGCGTCTCAATCCGAACGCGAGGACGATCCTCTTCATCGACGAAATCCACCGGTTCAACAGCGCCCAGCAGGATGCCCTCCTGCCCGATGTCGAACGCGGCACCGTCCGCCTGCTTGGCGCGACCACCGAAAACCCTTTTTTTGCGGTCAACGGCCCGCTCGTCAGTCGTTCGCAGGTGTTTCAGCTCGAACCGCTGACGCCGGCCCACCTCGTTCGGCTCATGCAACATGCGCTCGCCGACAAAGAGCGGGGCCTCGGCGGTCATGCCGTCCAACTCCACGAGGATGCCGCGCAACATCTGGCGACGATCAGCGACGGCGACGCCCGCAAGTGCTTGAACGCGCTGGAGGTCGGTGTTCTCACGACGACGCCCGACGCCGGCGGCACGGTGCAGTTCACGCGCGAGGTCGCCGAGGAGAGCATCCAGCGCAAAGCGGTCGTCTATGACCCGACCGGCGAAGGCCATTACGACACGATCAGCGCCTTCATCAAGAGTATGCGGGGGTCCGACCCCGATGCCGCCGTCTACTGGCTCGCCAAGATGCTTTATGCCGGGGAGGACATCCGTTTCATCGCACGGCGGATCGTGATCTGCGCTTCGGAGGACGTGGGGATGGCCGATCCCCAGGCGTTGCTGGTCGCGGTCGCCGCCCAACAGTCGGCCGAACTCGTCGGGATGCCCGAGGCGCGCATCCCGCTGGCCCACGCGACGGTCTACATCGCCACCGCGCCCAAGAGCAACCGCGCTTACCTGGCCGTCGAAAAGGCCGCCGCAGAAGTGCGCGAAGGCATCACGTTGCCCGTGCCGTTGCACCTGCGCGGCACCGGCTACCAGGGGGCGAAGCGCCTCGGTCACGGCCGTGACTACGAGTACAGCCACGACCACGAAGGTGCCTACGTGCCACAGGCGTACCTGCCGGAAGGGCGGCGTTACTACGAGCCGAGTGACCGCGGCCACGAAAAACGGGTGGCCGAACGTCTGGCCCATTGGCGCGCCTTGTACGACCAGAGCCAGCCGGAAAAATAGGAGCGCGCCCCCCTTCCCGCTTCTACCCGTGCCGGTAGCCTCGCGGCAGCAACAGGATCAGGCTCTGGGTGACCAGCAGGCAGGTCAGGACGAAAAACAAGACTTCCTCGACCGGCAGCAGACCCACGTACAAACCGAGGATTTGCCGGGGGTCAAAAAACCAGACCCCGCTGTAGACCGCGACTTGGTCGATCAGGCTGAAAAACGTGGCACCCACGGCAGCGGGGACGAACACCGCGCGCAAGTTCCGGCCGAGGATTTTCCAGCCGACGGCCCACTGGAGCGCGATCAACGGTCCGACCCAGGCGGTGAGATGGATAAAATAGTGCCACTTCATGCTCCGCTGGCAGGATCGGTGTTCCGCGCTGGCACCGGCAGAAAGAGCAACGTCAGCAAGGCGACGAGCACCGTCTCAATGAGGAAAAACGCGTATTCTTCCATCGGCAGATGCCACGCGACGCCCCCGAGCGGTACGACGACCGGCGTGACCCGCTGCCAGTCGAAATCCCAGATGTGCCGGTACACCGCCCAATTATCCCAGGGGGTCGTCGCCACCAAGACGATCCCGCACAGCGCTGCGATCCATTTGGCGTGCACGGCCCGTATCCGGCGGTGCGTCAGCCACAGCAACAGCACGAGCGCGGGCAGGTTGAACGCCAGATGGAACTGCAAGTAAGTCATTCGTCCGCCGGTCCGGGCGGCTTCCCCCAAGCTCAGAACATCTCCGTGCTGGTCTCGAAACCGACGTTCTCGCGGATCGAGTCCAGCCGCCGCCGCATCCCGCGCGCGGACTCCGGCCGGTTGACGACGTGCAGGACCGATTGCACGAGCCACGGCAGGCTGCCCAGCACGCCGACCGAGAGCAGCGCGATGGCCGTCGTCTGCCGGGTCGAGGTACGCTGGAACTTGTTGGCCACCATCATGCCGATGCCGCAGCCGAGGGCAGCGCGCGTCACCGCCAGCAGGCCGAGGGCCGGGTAGCTGTCTAGTGTCTTCGAGGAGACGGAACTCATAGGGTTGTTTCTGCTAACGCAAGTATATTCTCGGGGGGTGAAAAATACATCTCGAAAAGTGCGGCCGGCGTGATTCATCTTCCACGCGGCCGTTTCTTTTCGAGCTTTTCTCTCTTACTGCATTA
>CAZZYS010000004.1:20996-29443 GCA_964658285.1 uncultured Verrucomicrobiota bacterium | reverse complement strand
ACCGGCCTGTTTTCCGACCGTTTCTCTTACCGCATTATCCATGCCCATGTCGATCCCTCGCTTCGTCCTCGTGCTCGCCGGCGGCAGCGGCGAACGTTTCTGGCCGCTGAGCCGCCGCGCCAAACCCAAGCAACTCCTCAAGCTCCTCTCGGACCAGACGCTGCTCGAAGACACCCTCGCCCGGCTCGACGGCTTCGTCCCGCCCGAGCAAATCCTCATCCTGACCAACCGCGACCAGGAAGCGGCCGTGCGGGCACTGCTGCCCCATCTGCCACAGGAAAACATCGTCGCCGAACCCGCCAAACGTGACACCGCCGCCGCCATCGCGCTCGCGGTCGGGTGGGTGGCGCGGCGCGACCCCGGGGCGACGATGATCGTGCTGCCGGCCGACCATGTGATCCGCGACACGGCGGGCTTTCAGCGCGACCTTGCCGCCGCCGCGACCGCCGCCGAGCAAACCGGTTCGCTCGTGACCATCGGCATTAAGCCGACGTGGGCCTGCCCCGGTTTCGGTTACATCGAGGTCGGCGAGCCGGTGGAACTGCGTGAAATGCCGGCAGGCACGCCGCCGGTCTACAGCGTGCGTCGCTTCCGCGAAAAACCCGCCCCGGAACTCGCGCAGGTGTTTTTCGACCAGGGGGACTACCGCTGGAACGCGGGCATGTTCGCGTGGACGCTGCCCGCCGTCCTGCGTGAACTCAGCGGCCAGATCCCGGCGCTGGCGGATTTCGTCACGCAGGTGCGTGGGACGAAGGACTTCACGGCGACACTGGACGAGAAGTTCCCGCACCTGCCGAAAATCTCCATCGACTATGCCATCATGGAAAACGCCGCCCGCGTGCTGGTGCTGGAAGCCGGTTTCGATTGGGACGACGTGGGGAGCTGGCTCGCGGTCGCGGGCTATTTACCCAAGGATGAGCACGAAAATGCCGCCAACTGTCCGTTGACCACGTTGGACGCGCGCGAAAACATCGTTTTCAGCGACCGGCCCGGCGCGATCACCCTGTTGGGGGTTAGCGATCTGATCGTGGTCCAGACGCACGACGCGACGCTGATTTGCAGCCGCCACGAGGCGGAGCGCATCAAACAGTTGACCTCGAAGGTCTCCGCCGATTTGCAGTAACCCCCCCCTTCCTGCCGATGCAGACACGTCCACGCGCGATGGGGATCGACCTCGGAGAGGTGCGGATCGGCGTCGCCGTGGCCGACGCGCTCGGGATGCTCGCCCATCCGCGCGAGACGATCCGGGTCGGGCCCAAGGGGGAAAAGGCTGTCGTCGCGCGGGTGGCCGAACTCGCCGCCGCCGAGAAGATCGGTGTGATCGTCGTCGGCCTGCCGCGCAACATGAACGGCACCGAGGGGCCGGCGTCGGCGAAGGCGCGGGCGTTCGCCGAGCGGCTGCGCGTCGCCACCGGCTGCGAAATCCGCCTCCAGGATGAGCGGTTGACCACCGTCGCCGCGCAGAAAGCCCTGCACGCCAGCGGCAGGAACGTGAAAAACAGCCGCTCGGTCATCGACCAGGCCGCCGCGCAGATGATCCTGCAAACCTACCTCGACGCGGAGGCACTGCGCGACCCACCGCCAGCGCCGGAGGACGTGGGGTGAGCACCGCGCCAGGACCGCGTCGGCTGAAAATGATCGTCGCGTACGACGGCCGCCCGTTTCAGGGTTGGCAAAGTCAGGCCCATCACGACACCGTGCAGGACCGCCTCGAATCCGCTTTCGCCCGGCTCTGCGGCGGCGGGCGGATCATCGTGCACTGCTCAGGCCGCACGGACGCCGGGGTGCACGCGCGTGGGCAGGTCGCCCACGCCGATGTCCCCGTTTCCTGGAGGCACGATGCCGGCCAATCGCGCGCCGCGCTGAACGCGAACCTTCCGCCGGCCATCCGCGTGCAACAGGCGCGGTTCGTCGCGGAAGCATTTCACGCCCGGTTTTCCGCGCGCGGAAAAATTTATCGTTACCGCCTCTGGAACGCCGCCGTGCTCGACCCGTTCGAGATCGGGCGCGCGTGGCATTTTCCCAATCCCTTGGATGAACCCGTCCTGCGACAGGCGGCCGCTCGGATTGTGGGAAAACACGATTTCGCTGCCTTCGCCGCCAGTCGCGGCCGACCCGAAACCAGCACCGTTCGGACGGTCCGTCGCGTCAACGTCCGCCGGTCCGGCTCGCTTTTCACGCTCGATTTCGAGGGTGACGGCTTTCTCTACAAGATGGTGCGCCTGCTGACCGGTTCGATGGTGCGCTGCGCCCAAGGCCGCGCTCCGTTGGCATGGCTCGATGAATTGCTGGCGGGCAAGAGTAAAACGTCGTTCGCCGCCCCAGCCGACGGGTTGTATCTGATGCGCGTCCTGTACGGCCGAATGAGCGTCAAGGGGTCGGCGACGGCGACGCGGCGGACGGCGGCGCACCTGCCGGAACCACCATGACGGCGTACTGCTCCACCTTGAATTCTACGCCCGCCAAGCTTCCCATGTAGCGCATCACCTCGGTCGCCGGGACGCGGTCGAGACGCAGCGAGATGCGTTTGTTGGCGAGTTCGGGCGGCAACCGGAGCACGAAATTGACCTCCACTTTGCCGCCGGACTTTTCCGAGATGCGCTGCCGCAGGATTTCAATCGCCGTTTGCAGGCTCGTGTCCTTGAACTCCACGGGCACGACGACCTTCGAGGGCGTTTGCGCCGAAACTCCCAAGGTTTGCGCGCCGGCTTGTTTTTCGTTGCTGGCGATTTTGGTGAGGAGCGCCGCGGCAGGCCGGAAGTTCGCGTCGATCTCTAGGGAAAGGCGGAGTTTTTGTTTGGCCCCGACGACATCTCCGGCCCCGTAGCTCTGGACGGCCTCGGTGTAAAACTGGGAGGCGCTTTGCCCCTTCGCGCCAGACGGCACGGCGAATACGAAAACAGAGGTGAGGATGCCCGCGAGGCAAACGGCGCGAAGGGGATACATGTTCATGGGGGAAGGAGGGGAACCTTATGGAGCCTCCGGCAACCTAACTCCGCGGAAGGATTCACGCCACCGTGTCCGGCGTGAAATCGCGGTACAGCCCCGCGTAAACGCCGCCCTGCCGCAGCAGGGTTTCGTGGTTGCCTCGCTCGACGATCCGCCCGGCGTCCAGCACGAGCACGAGGTCCGCGTGCCGGATCGTGGAAAGCCGGTGCGCCACCACGAAGCTCGTCCGCCCCGCGACCAACCGCGCGAGTGCCGCCTGGAGGCGTTGTTCGGTGAGGGCGTCGATGGCGCTGGTCGCCTCGTCGAGAATGAGGATGCGCGGGTCGGCCAGGAGCGCCCGCGCGAAACACACGAGTTGACGCTGGCCGCCGCTCAGGCCGCCGCCGGCCTCGCCCACGCTGGTCTGGAGCCCCCGGGGAAGCCGCTCGAAGAGGTCCAGGCAATCGAGATGCGCGCAGACGGCCAGCACTTCTTCGTCGGTGGCATCCGTGCGGCCGAACCGGATGTTCTCCGCGACCGTGGTGCCGAACAAGAAATTCTTCTGGCTGACGATGGCCATCTGCCGGTGCAAACTCTCCGTGGTGACCGCGCGGATTTCCCTTCCGTCGATGAGGAGCTGGCCCTCTCCCGGCAGGTAGAACTTGGTCACCAGGTTGATGATGGAACTTTTGCCGCTGCCGGTGTGCCCGACGAGCGCCACGGTCTGACCAGGTTCCGCCGTGAAACTGATCCCGGTGAGCACCGGTTTGCCCGGATCGTACGCGAAGCCGATGTCGCGCAGTTCCACGCGGCCGGCCGTTCGTTCCGGCAGCGGGAGGGCATCGGGTTCGTCCTCCCAGTCCGGCGGCCGGTCGAGGAGCTGGAACACCCGTTCCGCGCCGGCCATCGCCGTGAGCGCCTGGTTGTACTGGGTCCCGATGATCTGGACCGGCTGGATGAAAAGTCCGGCCATGAAGAAAAACTGGATCAGGTCGCCCACCGGGGTGCCAATCGCGGGATGCAAGGCGCGGTAACCGCCCAGCAGCAGCAGCGCCGCGATGAAAAACTGGCCGTTGAGTTCCAATAGCGGCAGGAACATCGCCGTCAGGCGGGCCGACCCCAGGCCGATCTGGAAGTGGTCCGCCACCAGTTCGCGGAACAACCCGGCGTTGACCTCCTGCCGCACAAACCCCTGGGTGACCCGGATGCCGTTCACCGATTCGGCCAGGGTCGCGGTGATCCGGCTAAAGCTTTCCTGTTGTGCGCGGTAGGCGCGGCTCAGGCGTGCGCGAAAGTGCCGGTTGATCGCCCAGATCATCGGCGCGATGGCCAGCACGGCGCAAAAGAGCGCCGCGTCCGTGTAGAGCATCACCAGACCCCCGAAAATCATCTGCCCCACCTGCACGAGGCTCACGAAAAGAACGTCCTGCACACCGATCCTGACCGCCTCAATGTCGGACGTCATCCGGCTGATGACGCGGCCGAGTTTCGTGCGGTGATAAAAACCCATCGTCATCCGCTGGAGATGGACGAACACGTCCCGGCGGAGGTCGTGGATGACCGCCTCGCCGAGGTCGAGCACCAGGCGGATGCGGAAGTGAAAGGTGAACGCCGTCCACAGCGCGAGCAGGCCGAACCACAGCGCGCCGACCGACGCGCCCCGGAGGTCGCCGCGGGTGATCGGCCCCTTGATGACGAGTCCGATCACGAGTGCCCCCGCGGGCAGTTGCACCGCGCGGAGGGCGATGGCCGCCAGCAGGAACCAGAGTTGCCGTTTGTAGGGACGCGCGTATGTGAACAGCCGACGGATCAGCGCGAGGTCGAGCGGGCGCTCATTCGGTTCGAGTTCCTGGTCCCCGAGTCCCCCCGGTTCGCTGGCGGGGACCACCAGGGTCGAGACGGCTTGGCGGAGCGATGCCGGGTCTCTCATGCGTGCGCACCCGGCGCCAAGCCGCAGCGGGGAACAAAATTCGTTTGCCTTTTGGACGCGGTCATACGATAGAACGGCCCTTCCGCCCCCAGGGGCAACCCGCGATTGTTATGAATATTCTCACCGTCATCGAAAACGAACAGAAGAAGTCGGACGTGCCTGCCTTCAAGGTCGGCGACAGCGTGCGGGTGCACACGAAGGTTATCGAAGGCGACAAAGAGCGTATCCAGCTCTTCACCGGCATCGTCATCGGCCGCAAGGGCACCGGCATCAACGAAAATTTCACCGTCCGCCGGATTTCCTACGGCGAAGGCGTCGAGCGCGTTTTCCCGATCCATTCGCCCCGCATCTCCAAGATCGAAGTCGAAAAACAGGGCACGGCCCGCCGCGCCAAGCTCAACTACCTGCGAGGCCGCAAGGGCAAGCAGGCGATGGCGGTGCGCGAGGCGAAATAACGCCGCCCGGTCCCACCGATGCCGCCCGCCGCGTCCCCCACCCGGCCGACCCGGCCGCATCTGGAGCACGAGGCCCGGCTGCGGGAATCGGGAAGCGCGCGGATCATCGCGGGCGTTGACGAGGCGGGACGCGGGCCCCTGGCCGGCCCGGTGGTCGCGGCGGCCGTCATTTTGCCCGAGGGCTTCGCGCACCGGCACCTGCACGATTCCAAGAAACTGACCCCGCGTCGGCGGCAGGCGATCTACCGCGAACTGACGACGGCACCAGACATCCACTGGGCGTGTGCGGCGCTGGACGCGGGCGACGTGGACCGGCTCAACATCCTGCGGGCGACGCACGAGGCCATGCGCCGGGCCGTGCTCGCCCTCGTTTGCCAACCTGACCATGCACTGATCGACGGGCTGCCCGTACATCCCTTCCCGATCCCGCACACGGCCATCGTCGAGGGCGACAGCACTAGCCTGAGCATCGCGGCGGCCAGCGTGATCGCCAAGGTGACCCGCGACCGGATGATGGAAGCGTTCGACGCGCAATTCCCAGCGTACGGATTTTCCCGGCACAAAGGCTATCCGACGTGCCAACATCTTGCTATCCTGGCCCGCGATGGCCCCTGTCCGATCCATCGCTACTCGTTTCGCCCGGTGGCGGAGCCGCATCTGGCCTTCGCGGCCTATGGATCCGCGGCATCGGCTGGGCTGGGTCGGCGAAAAGGAAGCCGCGAAGTTCCTGAGGCGTTCGGGCTACAAGGTGCTTTACCGCCGGTTCCGCCCCCGGGATCGGAAGGGTGAGATCGACCTGGTCTGCCGCCACGGCGGAACGTTGGTGTTCGTCGAGGTCAAGACTCGTTCCAGTATCGCCTACGGCCGTCCTGCCGACGCGGTGGATGCGGACAAGGAACGTCTCATCGTCCAGGGGGCGCTCGCCTGGCTGCGGATGCTCCACCGGCCTGAAACTCCGATCCGCTTCGACATCGTCGAGGTACTCATGGGACCGGACGGAATCCCGCATTGCACGTTGCTGGAAAACGCTTTCGGCCTGCCGGCACAATATCTCTTCTGAACGGATGGGAGGTCAGACGGACAGCTCGATCAGCCGCGCTATAACGTGGCCGGCTGCATCGATCTCCACGCGAGCGACGCTGACCGGCAACTTGAACCGACGCGGCCCCGCGCTGCCGGGGTTCAGATAGAGTACGCCGTGATCTTCGCGGACCGACGGCTGGTGCGAGTGTCCACTGATAACCATCCGGATCGACGCGGCCCGGGGATTGAGATCGAGGTCATGCACGTCGTGGACGATATGAATCAGGACGCTTCCCACCTCGATGGTGTCCGTGAGGGGCAAGTGTTCCGCCCATGCTCCCCGGTCGATGTTCCCCCTGACTGCCACGACCGGTCCCAACTCGCCGAGTTGCGCGAGAATCTGTTCCTTGCCCACGTCTCCGGCATGGATAATCCAATCCACCCCGCCCAAGGCATCGACTGCCTCCGGCCGCAGCAACCCATGCGTGTCGGAGATGACGCCGATGGATGCCGGGAGGCCGAACGCGGTCTGAGTTGAAGGAGGCATGAAGCCTTGTAAGCGTGGCCCGGCAGCCGTGCCTCCGCCTTGGCCCGTTATTGGATGACGCTGGTGTTGGTCTTGTCCATCAGCCAAAGCCAGTCCGTGTAGGTGGCCGAATTCGGCGGGCGCTGTTTCTGGTAGGTCTTCGAATCCTGGTTGTTGACGAGGAGACGAGACGATCCATCGCAAAAGACATACACTGATCCGGTGGGGAATGCCGCCTTGTTGAGAACGTCGTTGTTGTTTCCGCCGGCCTCGGAAAAATCCATGTAGAATTGGTTCATCTGCGGGTAGGGAATGCCCCAGAGGATCGTTTCGCTCGGGACATTGATGACGTTCATCCGTGGCGCGACGGTCGGATCGTTGAGAGCTCCGATATCGTTCATGCCGTTATAGATGTAACTCGTGCGATTCGCACTGTTGTCGAAATATTTACTCGGATCGGTCACTTTGTAAGACTTTCCTTGCACGTCAGGAATCGGGGAAGAATAGACACGGGTGTCTTGCACGTAGGGCTTGAGCACGGTCGGCCACTTGTCCTGGGTCACGCCGGCGCCGCTGGCGTTCTGCACCCGGTTGGGCAAAAGGAAGTTATTGTCGCCGACGTAAAGAAGCATGGCCGCCCCCATCTGCTTCATGTTGCTCATGGTCACGGTAACATTTGCCTGTTGCCTCGCCCGTGAAAGCACCGGCAGCAGGATCGCCGTCAGCACGGCAACGATGGCGATGACTACGAGCAGCTCGATGAGGGTGAACGCCGCCCTGGCACGCTTGCGACAACTCTGCCAAAGATTCATAGTGCGCCGATCTTAACAGGCGCGCCAGTCGGTGCACGGCAATTTTACTGTCGGTTGTCGTCGGACGCGGTTGAAAACAGGGATTCGAGCCCCTGCTGCCGCTCGCGTTCCCGGGCGAACTGAGCCGCGTATTTCGGTCGCGGGCGGACGGCCCGACCCGCCAGGCGGCGCAGGTCGGAGTGCATCTGCGAGCTAAAACCTCCTTTTTCCAACGCGTAGATGGCGGCACCACGCAGCGTCGCCTCCGGCTCCAGACTCGGGCGGACCGGCCGGTCGAGCACGTCGGCGAGCCTTTGCAGCAGTCCGGACGACTTCAGAATGCCTCCGGAGACGATAATCTCCGTCCCGGTCCGGGCGTCGCTTGCGTGCGCGAGGCCCAGGTCGGCGATGAGCGCCAACCGGTGGAAAACGGCTTCCGTGGTCGCCTGGAGCAGATCGAGCGCGGTCGTATTTTGGTTGAGCCCTGCCAGCACGCCGCTGAGGTCCTCGCGCCAGGTGGGGGCACGTTCCGCGGACCAGAACGGCAGCGTGACGAGGCTGGTCACCGGTCCCGGTCGTGCCGCCAGCGCCCGGTCCACGGCCGTTTCGCTGGCTGGCAAATTCAAGACGCTCCGGCACCAAGCGCGCAGGTTGCCCGCGTTGCTGACCGCGCCGCCAACGACGTAGCGCCGGGCATCCACCCGGTAGCAGAACAGGCCGAGCGGGCTGTGCGCGTCCGCGCCTTCCTTCATCACCCGGAAGGCCGCGCTGGTGCCGACGTTGATCGCCGCGGG
>CAZZYS010000004.1:15172-20986 GCA_964658285.1 uncultured Verrucomicrobiota bacterium | reverse complement strand
GACCCGGCCGGGTCGCCCCGGAACCGAGATTGCTCGCCGCGCCGTCGCCAATCGCCGGCCACCAGAGCGCGTCGGCCAGAGCGGGAAAACGACGTGCGAACGACCGGTTCAGCCGGACCGCGTTGTCGCCGATGACGGGCAGTTGGGCAGCCCCCAGGCCGCAACGCTCCAACAAGGCATCGTCCCACGCCAAAGTCCGCGGGTTAAAGAAACCCGTCCCCGTCGCCATGCCGGGTGCGGTCGTTTCCGCACCTCCGTCGCAAAAGCGGCCCCGCAGCCAGTCCGCCGGGGATTGCCAGGCGGTCACGCGCCGCACGGCACGTCCCCGGGTGCGCGCCAGCCAGCGCAGTTTCGCGGGCCAGAACGAAGCGCGCAGCATACAACCGGTCGTCGCATGGTAGCGTTCCTCGAGGATTTCGCCGCGCAATTCTGCGGCGTCCGGCCGGCAGCGGGAATCCGCCCAGGTGTAGATCGGGGTCACGGCCTTGCCGTGCGCGTCGGTCCCGAGCAGACCGTGCCAGAAGCTCGTCACCCCGACCGCCACGACGGGGCGTTGCCGGACATGGGTCAACGTCGATTGCAGACAGCGGAGCAGGCCGCGCTCGACCACGGCCGCGTCCAACTCCGCCGCGCCGTCGTCGGAATGGCTCACCGCGTGGGGGTGCTGCGACAGGGTTCCTGGCAGGCGTCGAGCGTCGAGGTCGAACAACGCCGCGCGCACCGAAGAGGTGCCGAGATCGACGGCCAGGATGAGCGGAGAACGGTCGGCGGGCATGATCGGACTTGAGATGGAACGGCGGGACAGTATATTTCGCGCATGGCCACCCTACCACCCGCCGTCCAGCCCGTCAGCTACGACTCGAAAGTCGAGGGCAACGTGATCTTCACCACGATGGACGCCGCGATGAACTGGATGCGCAAAAACTCGCTCTGGCCCATGCCGATGGGGTTGGCGTGCTGCGCCATCGAGTTGATGGCGGCGGCCAGTTCGCGCTTCGACATCTCGCGCTTCGGGGCGGAGGTGATGCGGTTTTCGCCACGCCAGAGCGATGTGATGATCGTGGCCGGCACGGTCACCTACAAGATGGCCCTCGCAGTTCGCCGCATCTACGAGCAGATGCCCGAGCCGAAGTGGGTCATCGCGATGGGCGCGTGCGCTTCCAGCGGCGGGATGTACCGTTCCTACGCCGTGTTGCAGGGCGTGGACCAGATCATCCCCGTGGACGTTTATATTTCCGGGTGCCCGCCACGGCCCGAGGCGTTGCTCGAAGGTCTCATGCGCCTGCAACGCAAAATCCAGGGCGAGCACTCGTTCGTCGAACAGAAGCGCGAACTGCTCGCTTCTCTGCGTTGATCCGACCACGGTTCGCTCGACTTACCTCTTTTATGACGCTCGCCGATCTCGCCACCGACCTCGAAGGAAAATTTGGCACGGACTTGTCCAAGAGGACGGAGTTTCGCGGGGAGTTGTCGTTCACCCTGCCAGTCGCCCGTCTGGCGGAGATTTCCGCCTACTGCAAGGACGGTCTCAGCTTTGACTATCTGACCGACATCAGCAGCGTGGACAACTTCGGCGACGAACCCCGCTTCGAGCTGGTCTACGAACTTTACTCGATGGCGAGCGGCCTGCACCTGCGCCTGAAGACGGCGATCAGCGAGGACGACATCGAAGCCGCCCCGACGGTGAGCCACCTCTGGCCCACGGCCGACTGGCACGAGCGCGAAATCTACGACATGATGGGCCTCCGTTTCGCGGGCCACCCCGACCTCCGCCGCATCTTGATGTGGGAAGGTTATCCGTTCTATCCGCTGCGGAAGGATTTTCCGCTGGAGGGCAAACCCAGCGACATGCCCGACGTGGCGTTTTCCAACATCGCGCCGCTGGAGGGCGGGCCGTTCGTCACGTCCCCGTCGAGCGCCACCGTGAAGGACCGCGAGCCTCGCGCGCGTCATCCCGACATCCACGATGCTCCGCGGCGGCCCGCCTACGAGGTGGATTCGGAGCCTGCCTGATCCCCGGCCATGTAGCCTTTGGCCGCCGCGTCATCGAGCAGGCGGCGGATGGCGGTCCAGAGGGGTTCCGAGCCGCGCGCGATTTTTGAGTTGCGCGCGAAAACCTGACCTCGCTTCACCCCGTGCTCTTTCCACGCGCCTCCCTGCGTGTGGTAGTTGCAAAGCAGCGGTTGCAGACGGTCGATGGCGGCAGCGAAACGCGCTTCCGGCGTTTCCTCGGCCTCGAACTCTTCCCAGGCCTCGCGGACCTCGCGCCGTTGGTCGTCGGGCAGCAGGCCGAAGATGCGGTCCGCGGCGGTTTCTTCCCGCTCGCGTTTGCCGACCTGCGCCGCGAGGTCGTAAACGAACGTGTCGCCCGCGTCGATCTCGACCAGGTCGTGCACGAGGATCATTTGCAGGACGCGCAGCAGGTTGACCGGTTCGTTGGCGTACTCGGCGAGGATCATCGCCATGATGGCGAAATGGTACATGTGCTCGGCGTCGTTCTCGCGGCGCTCGGGGTCGGACACGACGCGGTTGCGCCGCAGCACAGTTTTGACCTTGTCGATCTCCATCAGGAACTCGATCTGGCGGGCGAGACGTGCGGGCAGGAGACCGGCTGGCGGTGCGCTGGAAGCTTCCATGAACGATTGTAACATGGGAACATCGGGTTTTCCCGTCCGCATGGAACGCATTGAAGGTCTGGTCGAACGCGTCACGTTTTTCAACGAGCAGAACGGCTTTGCCGTGCTGCGCGTGAAAGTGCGCGGTCAGCGTGATCTCGTCACCGTGTTAGGTTCGTTGCCGGCCGTGAACGGCGGCGAATGGCTCACGGCCAACGGCGATTGGGTACGCGACCCGCAGCACGGCCTGCAATTCCGCGCGGACAGCCTCGCAGCCAGCCAGCCGAACTCTCGCGAAGGCATCGAAAAATACCTCGGCAGCGGCATGATCAAAGGCATCGGCCCGGTGCTGGCAAAAAAGCTCGTGGCGAAGTTCGGCGAAGGCGTGTTCGACATCATCGATATGCACAGCGCCCGTCTCGAAGAGGTGGACAAGGTCGGTCCCGAGCGCCGCCGCCGGATCAAAACGGCGTGGGCCGAACAAAAAATCGTGCGCGAGATCATGGTGTTCCTCCATGCGCACGGGGCGAGCACCAGCCGCGCGGTGCGCATTTACAAAACCTACGGCGACCAGGCCATCGAAAAGGTCCGGGCCAATCCCTACCAGCTCGCCCGCGACATTCACGGGATCGGTTTCAAGACTGCCGACCACATCGCGCGGCAACTCGGCGTCGCGGCGGATTCGGCCCAACGCGCGGCGGCGGGGTTGCGGCACACCCTGTTTGAAGCCACGAGCGACGGGCACTGCGCGTTACCCGCCGAAGTATTGGTCCCGCACGCGGCGTCCATGCTGGAGGTGGATGAAACCATCGTGACCGACGCGCTGGCCCGCGCCCTGGGTGACGAGGAACTGGAACAGGAGGAAATCGCCGACCAGAACCTCGTCTATCTCCCCGGGATGCTCGGAGCCGAGGAGGGCGTCGCGCGGCGCATCGCGCGTCTGGCCGCGCAACCGTCCCCCTACCCCGACATTGACCTGGAGCGCGCGGTGGACTGGTACGAATCCACGAAGAACCGCAGCCTCTCCCCCACCCAGCGCGAGGCGTTGGGCGAGGCGTTGCGTTCGCGCGTGTTCATCATCACGGGCGGCCCGGGCGTGGGTAAGACGACGCTGCTCGACGCGCTGCTCGCCATCGTTCGCGCCAAGCGATTGCGCTGCCTGCTCTGCGCGCCGACCGGACGCGCGGCGCAGCGTCTCGCGGAAGCCACCGGGCAGGAGGCGCGCACGATCCACCGGCTCCTCGGCTACGGGGCCGGCGGCGGAGGATTTCAGCACGACGAGAAGCAACCGCTGAGCGGCGACCTGCTCGTGGTAGACGAGTGCTCGATGGTGGACCTGCCGCTCATGCACGCGCTCTTGCGCGCGATGCCGCCGGCCGCCGCTCTATTGCTGGTCGGCGACGTTGACCAGCTCCCTTCGGTCGGTCCCGGCCTCGTGCTGCGCAACCTGATCGACAGCAAAATCGTGCCGACCGCGAGGCTCACCGAGATTTTCCGTCAGGCCGCGGAAAGCCAGATCATCCTCAATGCCCATCGCATCAACGCGGGCGAAATCCCCGATCTGCGGCCACCGGCGGGCGACTCCCCCGCGGACTTCTTTTTCATCGAACGCGAGGAACCGGAGCACATCGCCGCCACGCTCGCGGACCTCGCCGCCGTGCGGATTCCGCGCAAGTGGGAATTCGACCCCTTGCGTGACATCCAGATTCTCTGTCCCACCAACCGTGGCCCCGTGGGGGCGCGGCAGTTGAACCAACATCTCCAACAGACCCTGAATCCGCCGCGTGAAAACGAACCCAAGGCCGAGAAGTTCGGCTGGCAGTTCCGGCTGCGGGACAAGGTGATCCAGACCCAGAACAACTACGACAAGGAAGTCTTCAACGGTGACCTCGGCTTCGTCGAGCGCATCGACGTGGAAGAAAGCGAACTCGTCGTACGCTACGAAAACCGCGCCGTCTCGTACGCGTTCGGAGAACTGGACGAACTCGCGCCCGCCTATGCCATCACCATCCACAAATCCCAGGGCTCCGAGTTCCCGGTGGTCATCATCCCGCTGGCGACGAGCCAGTACATCCTGCTCCAACGCAACCTGATCTACACCGGCGTCACGCGCGGTCGGAAGCTCGTGGTGATCGTCGGGCAGCGCCGCGCCCTGGAGCGCGCGGTCCACCAGCAATCGTCGCGCGAACGCCACGGCGGATTACTGGCGCGGCTGCTGCGGAAAGGGCGGCAGGATCAGACGTTGGGCTGACGCTTGCGCCTGCGTTCCGACGGCAGGAGGTGTTCCCACACCACTTTCACCCGCCGCCGGGTCAGGCTGCAAACGCGCGGTCTCGGCCATGAACGCGCGCACCCGCTCGGGATCGACGCCGTTGGTCCACGACCCGTCGCGTTTGAAATACGAACCGACGATCAACCCGTCCGACACCGCCAGGAAATCGACGGCATTTTCAAGGGTGACGCCGGAACCCACGAACACCGGTAGCTGGCAACACGCCCGGGCCTCCTCCACGTCCGCCGGAGTCGGTGGACGCCCCGTGCTCGCACCGGTGACGATGATGGCCTCCGCCCCCATGAACTCCGCCGCCTCCGCGATGTCACCCAGCGAGAGGTCGGCCGTCCAGGCGTGGGACGAGTGCTTTTTCTTGATGTCGGCCCACACCTGCACTCCCGTCGCACCGATGGCACGACGATAACGCAGCAGCTTGGCGGCGTTGGATTCCATGATGCCCTCGTCGGCGATGTGCGCGAACGCGAAACATTCCGTGCGGATGAAGTCCAGCCCGGCGGCGTGAGCAACGGCGAGTGCTTCGAGGTCGGCGGCGGCGAGAATTTGCAGGCCGATGGGCAGGTCCACCTCCGCACGGACGGCTTGCGCGGCCATCGTCATGGCCGCCACGATCTCGGGTCCGACCCCGCCACGGGTATACGGCACGTCGTGCATGTTCTCGATCATCAGGCAATGCACGCCCGCCGCGCGGTAGAGCCGCGCTTCCTCCCGGGCGGTTTCGATGATGTCACCGAGACGTTGCCCGTGACGCGGAGTACCCGGAAGCGCTCCGAGGTGGATCATGCCCACGACCGGGGTGGCTTCAACGATCCCCGCCACGGGTGGGACTGGCCCGCTCGTTTTCAGCGTCGGAGCATCCATGCTTGGTCAACCAGAGATCGTCCGTCGGCGCATCCGACCAGCGCGCCT
>CAZZYS010000004.1:0-15162 GCA_964658285.1 uncultured Verrucomicrobiota bacterium | reverse complement strand
CACCCTGCGGGTTAATCCACCCTGCGGGTTAAATGTCCAAATTCCGCACGTTCAACGCGTTGTCCTCAATGAACTGCCGGCGCGGCTCGACCACGTCACCCATGAGGATCGTGAACATCTCGTCGGCCTTGATCGCGTTGTCTTCGTTCAGATCAACGCGTAGCAGCTTGCGCCGCTGCGGGTCCATCGTCGTCTCGTACAATTCCTTGGCGTTCATTTCCCCCAGCCCCTTGAAACGCTTGATCTGGACCCCGCGCCGGCCATTTTCCTTCACTTTCTCCAGAATTTCGCTCACGGAAAACACCGGGTGCGTGACGCCACGCTCCCCTTCCACGAGTTCAAAGAGCGGCTGGTCCTGGGCGGCGTAATGTTCGATCTTGAGACCCTTGCGGGCGAGATCGTCGATCAGGCGCTGGATAGAGGAGGACTCGTAGAGTTCGACCAGCCGTGCGCGCCGACGCGAGGCCGGACTACCAGATGCGCGGGGATGAGAAGATGTCCCGTTGCCGTTTGCCGGAGCGTCCGCGCCATCGTGCTCCGGGGTTTGGACGGGTTGAACCTCGGGAGCGGGCTCGCCGAACAAATTCAGATCGGAGTTCTCCGTGGAGAACGCGCGCACCGCCGACTCGTCCGCGAAATATTGGACCGCTTCCTGGTTGCCCTCGCGCACCTTGACGAGGTAGGCGGGCAGCTTGCCACCCTCGCCCGTGCGCCTGGCGAGATACTGCTCGAAGTCGCCCCCGTGCCGCCGGATGGCGGTGGCGAACTTGTCGAGTTTTTCGAGCAAGTCGAGAATGTCCTTAAGCTGTTCGGTCGTGAACTCGTGGCCGTCCACGAGGTTGCGCAGCCGCATGTCCTCGGTGCCGAGACTGATGAGAATCCGGTTCAACTGGATGTCGTCGTCCACGTACTCCTCGCGTTTGCGACGTTTGATCTGGTAGAGCGGCGGCTGGGCCACGTAGATGTGGCCACCGCGTACCAACCCGGCCATCTGCCGGTAGAAAAACGTCAGCAGCAGGGTGCGGATATGCGACCCGTCCACGTCGGCGTCGGTCATGATGATGATCCGGCCGTAGCGCAGTTTTTCGAGGTTGAACGAACCCTCCTGTTCGCCGTCGCCGATGCCCGTGCCGATGGCGGTGATCATCGTGCGGATTTCGGTGTTGGCGAGCACCTTGTCCAGGCGCGCCTTTTCCACGTTGATCAGCTTGCCGCGAATGGGCAGGATCGCCTGCGTGCGACGGTCGCGGCCCTGTTTGGCGCTGCCACCGGCCGAGTCACCCTCGACGATGAAAAGTTCGGTGGATTCCGGGTCGCGCTCGGAACAATCTGCCAGTTTGCCCGGCAGGCCGCCGCCGCCGAGTGCGGTCTTGCGCACGGTCTCTCGCGCGCGCCTTGCCGCCTCGGCGGCACGCGCGGCATTCAACCCCTTCTCGACGATCTTTTGCGCGACCTTCGGGTTTTGCTCGAAGTGGTGCATCAACCCCTCGTAGACGATGGAGGACACGATGCCCTCCACCTCGGGGGTGACCAGCCGGCTTTTCGTCTGCGCGTTGAAGCTCGGGTTGGGATGTTTGATGGCCAACACCGTGATCAGCCCCTCGCGCACCTCGTCGCCGGTGATCGCCGGATCCTTTTCCTTCAGAAGGTTGTTCGCCTTGGCGTACGAGTTGATCGCGCGGGTCAGCGCAGTGCGGAACCCGACCGAGTGCGTGCCCCCGTCGGGATTCGGGATCGCGTTGGTGTAATAAAGGAGATTGTCAGTGTAGGAATCGTTGTACTGGAGGACGCAATCGATGTGCATGTCGTCCTCGACCTCCACCTGATCCTTGGTCTTGTACTGCACCTTCCTGCGTCCGTAGAGAACGATGGGGTCGGGAAAAAGCGCCTGCTTCTTGTCGTTGAGTTGACCGACAAAATCCCGGACCCCGTTCTTGTAAAAATAGGTCTCCTGTTGCGCCGACTCGTCGCGCTCGTCGGTCAAGTTGATCACCAACCCGGGATTGAGGAAGGCGAGTTCACGCAAACGCGCGGACAACCGCTCGAACTTAAACTCCGTCGTGATCGTGAAGATCGTCGGGTCGGGCAGGAACGTGATCAGCGTGCCGGTCTGCTTCGCGTCGGGCAGTTCGCCGATGACCGTCAACTTCTGCGTGGTCACCCCGCGCTCGAAGGCCATGTGGTAGACCTTGGCGTTGCGGTACACCTCCGCCTTGAACCAATCAGAGAGCGCGTTGACACACTTCGCGCCGACGCCGTGCAACCCGCCGGAGTATTTGTACGCCCCCTGGCCGAACTTCCCGCCCGCGTGGAGGTTGGTCAGGACCAGTTCAATGGCCGGGATGCCAAACTTTTCGCTGATGTCCACCGGGATGCCGCGGCCGTTGTCGCGGACCGAGCAACTTCCATCGACATGGATGGTCACGTCAATTTTACTGCAATAGCCCGCGAGATGCTCGTCGATGGAATTATCCAGAACCTCGAACACGCAGTGGTGCAAGCCGCGTTCGTCCGTCGGCCCGATGTACATCCCCGGGCGCTGACGCACGCCTGCCAGACCCTCGAGTTTGTCGATTTGGGCGGCGTTGTATTCCTGGTTGGGATCGAGTCGGAAATCTACTTCGGCGGAAGGATCGGTGTCTTGCATGACGAGGGATTAACGGACCACGCGCACGGCGGTAAGGTTAACAGGAAACAAAGTACCATTTCTCTACGGAAAGACAACGGTTTTCTTTGCCGGTATCAGAGGAAAAGGCACAACATTTAGTATAGCTAGGTAAGAACTCGTCCATTTGTGGGGTCTGTCAGCCTGTCGGCACGCGGCTTGCCGGATCGAGGATGCGGGGTAGATTGTCGGCAGCCATGAACACGACCAATCAGCCCAAATCTCCTGCCACGGTGCCGGCGGCTCCGGCCGGCGCGGAAATCATCGATCTCGCCGCCGGTTGCTTCTGGTGTACCGAGGCCGTTTACCAACAAATTCCCGGCGTGCTCAGCGTGACGAGCGGCTACATGGGAGGCACGACGGTCGATCCCACTTACGAACAAATCTGTGATGGCAACACCGGCCACGCCGAGATCACGCGCGTCGTTTTTGACCCCAAGAAAGTCTCGCTCGATCAGATTCTGGAAACCTTTTGGAAGATGCACGATCCGACCACTCCCAATCGCCAGGGGAACGATGTAGGCACGCAGTACCGGTCCGCGATCTTCTACGCCGACGACCAGCAACGGACGGTCGCCGAGCTGAGCAAGCAGACGGCGGCGAAAAATTTTCACGCTCCCATCGTCACGGAGATCGTCCCCGCGGCGACATTCTACCCGGCGGAGAATTACCATCAGGACTACTACAACTCGAACAAGACGCGGAATTCCTATTGCGCCTACGTCATCACTCCCAAGCTCGACAAGCTCGGCTTGCAATCCTGAACGTTCGCCCACGCCGCCCCATGAAGGTCACCTATTACCTCGAAGTCACGTCCTCATGGTGCTACTGGGCGGAACCCGCGTGGGCGGAGTTACGCGAACGGTATGCTGGCCGTGCGGAATTTGTTTGGAAAACCGCGCTGATGGACGCCTCGGGGTTTCCGGTGTCGCGCAGCCAATGTGAGTGGTTTTACCGGCGCAGCGGCACGGTGGTGGCCTCGCCTTTCATGCTGAACTCGGGCTGGTTCGACCCCTCTTTGCCGGAGTATCTCGCCCCGAACCTGACGGCGGTGGCCGCCAAGGATTTAGGTGTCACCGACGACCGCGTCCGGCTGGCAATCGCTCACGCCGGTTTACGCGAGGGACAGAGAATCGGCGACTGGGAAGTTTGCGCGAAAGTAGCGGCCGAAACGGCCCCGGATGTTCTCGATGCAGCAAAGCTGCTGGAGCACGCGAAATCGCCGGAGGTCGAGGCTCGCGCGAGGGCGGCAACCCGGGAGTTTCATGCGCTCGGGGCGACGATGCGGCCGACTTTCCTCCTCGAAAACGCCACGGGAGATAAAGCCCTGTTTTCAGGCTTGGCAAAAAGCGCGCCTCTCATCGCCGCCATGGAAGCCCTCCTGGACGACGAGGCGGACCAGATCGCCTACGCGGCACATCACGGTGGCCCGCCGTCCCGGTAGGTGCTAGCCTGCTGGTCTTTATGCCTACCAACGTCCTCGGCGGTGATCTCCGCTGCTGTTGCCGCGACCCTCTCACCGGATACTACCGCGACGGCTATTGCCGCACCGGCCCGGGTGACACCGGTTTACACACGGTTTGTGCGGTGATGACGGCGGAGTTCCTGGAATTTTCCCGCGAGCGCGGCAACGACCTGATCGCCCCGCATCCCGAGTGGGATTTTCCGGGGCTCCGGCCGGGAGATAAATGGTGCCTGTGCGTCACCCGTTGGCAGGAGGCGTTGGAGAACGGCAAGGCTCCGCTGGTCGATCTTGCGGCCACGCATTCGTCCGTGGTGGAGTTCGTCACGCTCGAAGAGCTTCGCGCGCACGCCACAGAGGACTGAATCCGCGCCTCAAGTGGTCTTGACGGACACCGCGTTTCCGTCGTCTCCGGCGGGAACGTACACATTCGCCCCGCCGTCGAGGAACTCCCCGGATTTTTCCGCCATTCCGGCCTGGAGCGCGTCGGCATCGGTCATCCCCTTCTCCGCCGCATAGCGCCGCACGTCCTCGGTGATCTTCATCGAGCAAAAATGCGGGCCGCACATCGAGCAGAAATGCGCGGTCTTGGCACCTTCCTGCGGGAGGGTTTCGTCGTGGAACTCCCGTGCCGTGTCCGGGTCCAGGCTCAGGTTAAACTGATCTTCCCAGCGAAACTCGAACCGCGCCTTGCTCACGGCGTTATCGCGGTGTTGCGCGCCGGGGTGGCCTTTCGCCAGGTCGGCGGCGTGCGCGGCGATTTTGTAGGTAATCACGCCCGCTTTCACGTCGTCGCGGTCAGGAAGGCCGAGGTGCTCTTTCGGGGTGACGTAGCAAAGCATCGCGCAACCGAACCAGCCGATCATCGCCGCGCCGATGGCGCTGGTGATGTGGTCGTAGCCGGGAGCGATGTCGGTGGTCAGCGGTCCGAGCGTGTAGAAAGGCGCTTCGTGACACCATTCTAACTGCTTGTCCATGTTCTCCTTGATGAGGTGCATGGGGACGTGGCCCGGTCCCTCGTTCATCACCTGGACGCCGAGTTCCCACGCGCGCTTGGTGAGTAGACCCTGCGTTTCCAGTTCGCCGAACTGCGCCTCGTCGTTCGCATCCGCGATGGAGCCGGGCCGCAGGCCATCGCCAATCGAAAAGCTCACGTCGTAGGCCGCCATGATCTCGCAAATGTCGTCCCAGTGCGTGTAGAGAAAGTTCTCCTTGTGGTGGGCAAGGCACCACTTTGCCAGGATCGAGCCGCCGCGCGAGACGATGCCTGTCGCCCGGCGCGCCGTCAGCGGGATGTAACGCAGCAAAACCCCCGCGTGGATCGTGAAATAATCGACGCCCTGCTCGGCCTGTTCGATGAGTGTGTCGCGGAAAACCTCCCAGGTCAGGTCTTCGGCGCGCCCGTTCACTTTTTCCAATGCCTGATAGATCGGCACCGTGCCGATGGGCACCGGGCTGTTGCGCAAAATCCATTCGCGCGTGGCGTGGATGTTCTTGCCCGTCGAAAGGTCCATCACGGTGTCCGCGCCCCATTTCGTCGCCCAGCGCATTTTCTCGACCTCTTCCTCGATGGAACTGGCCACGGCCGAGTTGCCGATGTTGGCGTTGATCTTCACCAAGAAATTACGGCCTATGATCATCGGCTCCAATTCCGGGTGGTTGATGTTAGCCGGGATGATCGCCCGGCCGCACGCGACTTCCTGACGAACGAACTCGGGCGTGATGAATTTCGGAATCGCCGCGCCGAACGACTGCCCGGGATGCTGCTGATTCAGCACGTTGCGCGCGCCGGTTTTGTTCTCGGTCGCGCCATACGCCGCCTCGCGGCCGAGGTTCTCGCGGATGGCGATATATTCCATTTCCGGGGTGATGATCCCCTGGCGCGCGTACCACAACTGGGTCACCGGATGCCCCTGGCTGGCGCGGAGGGTCTGACGAACGAGTCCGGGGAACGTCTCCAGACGGTTGCGCGAACCCTCCGTCCGGCCGACCGCGAGTTCCTCGTGGCCCCGGCTGAGATACCCGTTGTCCTGCGGCAGCACCTCGCGGCCGGTGTAGCCTTGCACATCACCACGCGCCACGATCCAGGGCGTTCGCAACGCGGGCAACCCCGTGCGCACGTCGCAGTCCGCCGCCGGGTCGCCCCAGGGACCGCTGGTGTCGTAAACACGGACGGCTTCGTTCTGTTGCACGCTGCCATCCGCTCCGTTGGTCGGCGCGAGGCTGATCTCGCGGGCCGGCACCCGGAGGCCGGGATGGATCTTGCCGCCCGTGTAGATTTTGCGGCTGTTGGGGAGTTGGTCAGTGCTGCGCGGACCGATGGAATCTTTGGCGGCGATCATAGAGGCAGACAAAAGCGTGCGAGTGGGCGCGTCCTGCTATACGCCATCGGCCTCCCATCGTCCAGACGGCGTTCCTCGCGCCGATCAATTCACCGAAGGAAAACCGCCGCCGGAACGCACTGGCGTCACCCCCGAGGCCGCCACCTTCCGCAGTGCGCCCGCACGGTCCGACGACCGCATGGTGAGGCCGGCGGGGTTCACAATCGTGCCGAGCATCGGGAGTTGTTCGCTGCGATAATCCGCCAGCAGCTTCGGCGGCTTGCCGAACACCGCCACTTCCTGAAAACTCTCCACCCCCTGTGCGATGGCCTCGGCGAGCCGTTCGCGCCAGGCAGGATCGTTGATGCTGCGGCTCTCCTGGTCGTTCGTCAGAAAGCCGCCTTCGACGAGGATCGCCGGTGCGCGCGTGAGCCGGAGAACCGCGAAACGCGCGCGCCGCACCCCGCGATCCACCTGCGGGATGTGCCCCAGGATCGAATGCTGCACGCAGGTCGCCAAGGCAAGGCTGGCGTTGTCGAACTCATTTCCCGGGACCTCCTCGAACTGCTCCAGCGATGGCGCGGTGTCCGCGGTGGACGCGGCCCCCTGCGGGGTCATGGCGTAGACCTCGAACCCGTTTGCCCGCCCGCCGTCGCTCGCGGAATTGAAGTGCAAGCTGACAAAAATCGCGTCGCTGATCCCGTTGGCGAGGTCGGCACGCTCTTCCAGCGGCAAGAACTGGTCGCCATCGCGGGTCACGACGACGTGGAGGCCCATTGCTTCGAGTGCCTTCTTCAGGTCGTGGCAGACATCGAGCGTGTACTCCTTTTCGACGCCCACGCGGCTGCTGGCACCCCGGTCCTTGCCTCCGTGCCCGGCATCGAGGATCACGGTACGGAACGGCGAAAGGTTGGCAATCATGCTCGGCCGGAGAGAGGGATCGATGGTTTTCGCCAGATCGAAGCGGGAGATCATCACCTGATCATTTTGGATGAGCACGGGAAACGAGAGCCACTGCTTCACTCCGTTGACGTAGACCTCGTGAGGGTTGCCACCGAGTTCGAGGCGCGCCCGGCCGTCTCCAAGCGTGATCCGATGGTCCATCATCTGTGTGCTGCCTTGAAGCTGGTAAAAACGGGCGATGTTGTCCAAAGGCAGGTAGTCCCGACCGTCGATTTTGAGGAGTTGCCAGGAAGGCTCTTTGCCCGGCATCGAACGCACCGCGCCGACACTGATCAAAGACACGCACGCAAGGAGCCGAAACCATCTCCATGTGCGTTGAACGTGAGAGCGATGATCGTTCGACGGATGCTCCGGTGCGGGAACGACGAGGCCGACGCGTTTTGCATCCGAGCCATTGGATCCCAAGCAACTCGACCGGATGAACATACGCTCGTTAATTTTCCTGACCACCGAAGATTCGTTTTCGTTCCTTGCTCCGGCCGTATTGGGGCAGCCATCCGGGTCGAGCCCACCACGGATGCCGAGACGCACATCCTCCTCCCCTGCCGGGCAACGATTCAACGTCATGAAACCGCTGCTCACCGCAGTCCTGCTCTCCCTGTCAGTCACCGCCTGCACCCGGGAACCTGACAGGCGGTCGTCAACGCGACAGTTCACCAACTCGACACGCGCCAATCCGCAAGGGACCGATGTCGGCACTTCCTTCCCGGGGGTTAACCAGCCTACGACCACCACACGGTCCAACAATACTCCGGAGTAAAAAGGAGTGAGGCGGAGGCGGGAATCGAACCCGCGGATAGAGGTTTTGCAGACCTCGGCCTTACCACTTGGCTACCCCGCCAGAAAAGGGTGACGCGAGACTCTCACGCTTTGCCCACTGGCTCAAGTCGATTTCTCCGCGTGCACGGTTTGCTGCTGACGGCAGCGCGCGCAATTGCTTCAATCGTCGGCCCATCTCTCTCCTGCCCCCATGCCCCTCGTTGACAAGCCCCTCCCCGAACTCCACGCCTACGCCGGTTGCAACCCTTGTCCGACCGATCTCGACGCCTTCTGGGACGCCGGCCTGCGGGAGATGGAAACCACCGACCCGGCCGTCGAGCTGCGGCCCGCAGCCTTCCGATGCCCCCAGGCCGAATGCTTTGACCTTTACTTCACCGGCGTCGGCGGGTCGCGGGTTCACGCGAAATACCTCCGTCCGAAAGGCAGTGCGGGTAAATACCCGACGGTTCTTTCTTTCCACGGCTACACCGGCAACGTTGGCGATTGGCAGGATAAACTGTCCTACGTCAACGGCCTCGGCTGCGCGGTGGCGGCGATGGATTGCCGCGGCCAGGGTGGCCCGAGCCAGGACCTCGGCGGCGCTTTGGGAACGACGATGCGAGGCCACATCATCCGCGGACTCGACGACCCGGACCCGCGCAAGCTGGCGTTCCGACAGATGTTTCTCGACACCGCGATGCTGGCGAGGATCGTCGCCGGATTCCCCGAAATCGATGCCGACCGGATCGGCGCGATGGGCAGCAGCCAGGGCGGCGGGCTCACCCTCGCCTGCGCCGCGCTTTCCCCGCATCTGATCAAGCGGGCCGCTCCCACCTTTCCGTTCTTGTGCGATTATCAGCGCGTCTGGGAGATGGACCTCGCGGAAGCTGCCTATGAAGAGTTGAAATATTATTTCCGGCAATTCGATCCCCGGCATGAACGCGAGACCGAGGTTTTCACCCGGCTCGGCTACATCGACGTGCAGCACATCGCCAAGCGGATTCGCGGCGAGGTGTTGATGGGCACCGGCCTGATGGACCGGGTCTGCCCGCCGTCCACCCAGTTCGCGGCCTACAACAAGATTTCCGCCAAAAAGCGGGTCATGATCTATCCTGACTTCGGACACGAAGCGCTGCCGGGTTTCAACGACGCGGTTTTCGAGTTCATGGCGGGTTTGTAACACCTCGCTGACTGACCGATTCGATCTTCCATCCGTGATCTCGCTCCGCGCCTACCACCTGCTGGAAGACGCCTGGACGGACGGCGTGGCCGACTGGTGCCGGGCGGCCTCCGGGTTCGTACTCGGCGGCGGGCAGGCGTGGATGGTCACCACGAGCGACGGTCAGGCGAACTGGATCAAGCGCCGGTTATTATGCGAAGGCATCAGCCTCTTCGGGGTGCAATTTCTCGATGCGGGTGCGTTGCGCCGCGAGCTTTGCCTGCGGCAGGGAATCACACCGCCCGTCATCGGCCGCCACGCGCTCGAACTCCTCCTGCGACTCCACGCGCTCACGCACGAGAACACTCACCCGGAGCTTGCCGCCGCCGCCCGCCATCCCGGCGCGTGTCTCGCGGCGTTGGATGATTTCGCCGCCGCCGGCTGGCTGGGCGACGGGCCGGAGTTGTTCGCGGAAGTGCTGCCCGCCGCGCTCCAGGGCTGGCTCCCGCGGCTGCGGGCCACCGGGTCTTGGGTGCCATCGGTCGATCAGGAACTCGTGCAGGCGATGGCGCACGCGCGGCCCGCAAAAGCCGCGCCACTGGCGGTGTGTGTCTTCGGCTGGGACGCGGCGGCGTGGCCGACCTTTGACCTCCTCGTGGCCGCCGCCAGGCTCGCCGACCAGGCTGAAATCTACACGCCTTTTCCGCGGGGAACTTCAGAAGCAGTGCAGCAACATTGGTTAAGCGCGCTGGAAGAGTCGCTTCAGGTTTCGTTCGAGCCCAGCGAGACGAGTGCCTTCGTCTCGGCGCAAGCCGCGCTCGCCAGCCGCCTCGAAGGCACCGATCTCGCTGGCGGTCCGGACGCCGCGACGCCCGCCGCGCCGGAACTGCTGGCCGGGCACGACACGGGCGACATGGCAACGCTGGCCTGCGACTTCGTCGCACGCTGGCTGGCGGCGCGTCCGGTCGGCAAGGCCGGGCGCAATGCGGCCGACGGCGGACAGCGCCTTGTGTTGCTCTGTCCAGTGCGCGACGTTTCGTCCGTCGGCGTCGTCAAGGCCCTGGCCGCTGCCGGGATCGCCGTCGAGGACGAGGTGGGTGAGCAGCCCGAGCCGTCGCTTTCCATCCAGATCCAGCGTGCCTTGATCGCCTACCACCAGGGCGAAGCGGACCTCCAGGCCCTGCTCGCCTTGATCGAGCTGCTCAATGAGTACGCCGCCGTGCGTGACGACGGCGGCACGGAGCCCGGCGTCCTTTCCCGCGTGTTCCCGCTGGACCCGGTGGAAACCCGGCGCGCGTTGCACGGAGCTTTCGCGGACGCCCAGCACCACAGTGCGCGGGTGCTCTCCGAGACGGCGAGCCTCGGTCGTGCGGCGGTGGCGCAACCGTTGCGCGAGTTGATCGACCATCTCGGCGCCTGGCCGGAGAAGTTGTCCTGGCGTGACATCCTCCGTCGCTGGGAGCAGTGCCTCAACGGGCTAGCTCTGACCACCGAAGTCCTCGAACCGCTCTGGTCGCAACTGGCCGAACTGCCCATTGCCGAGGAAGTGCCGCCCGCCGCGTTTTTCCAGTTCCTGAGCGGCATCCTGGCCGGGGTGCCTCCCCGCCGCGCCGCCGAGGGGATGAACCGTTTCGCACGCGTGGTTGTCACTTCGCTGGAGGGCGCGATGGGCCAGACGTGGGGCGGCGCCTTGTTCCTGGATTCCAACGAAGGCGCCTGGCCGATCTATCCGGGTGAAAACCCCTTCCTCGACGACGCAGCCCGCGCCCGGCTCAACGCCCGGCGCGCGAGCATGGCCGAGGAAACGGGACGGGCACCCCATCGCGGGTATCTGCTAACGGCGGCCGACCGGGCGCAGCTCGAACATTTCCGGTTCCTCGAAATCCTCGAAAACTGCACGGGTCCGCTGGCGTTCGCGGGGGTGGCACGCGACCCGGCCGAGCCGTCGAAGGAACTCTACGCCAACGAATGGGCACTGCGTTGCTTGGTCGAGAGCGGACAGGCACCGGGAGAGAGCGAGACCCTGCTCGACCGCTGGCGGCACGCGGTCCGCCGCACCCGGCATCACGCCGCCCCGCTGGCCGCCCGCGACATGACCCATTTGCAAGAAATCTACGCGCGGCGGCGCGATCCGGCGACGGAGTTCGACGCGTACTTTCTCAATTTTTCCGCGCTCACCGCGCCGGATGAGCTTCCGTGGACCGACGCCTGGTCGGGTCGTGACCTCGAAACCGCTTGGAACCGGCCGGCGACGTTCGCGCTCCAGCAAATCTTCGGCGCGGAACCGTGGCGCGACGAGGGCGGCGATCTCAACCGGCGCGAGAACTGGGTGGTCGGCCGACTCGTGCACCACTGGTTGCGCGCCTCTCTGAACGCTTCGCAGGAGCCGCGCCGCGTGACCGCCGACGACTGGCAGCGGGCGCTCGGCGGTGGGCTGGAACGTGCGCGCGCCGCCACCGAAGCCGTCCTGCGCCTGACCCTCGGCGCGAAGACCGATGCCGGTACGACGGCCGGACTGCCGTTCTGGTGGCGGAGTACGCTGAGCCGGGCGGAATGGGCGGCGCAGCGCTGTTTGGAAACCCTCGCTGAAACGGCGCAAGGTCCCGGCCCCGACGGCACGCCCGGTGGTGCGCGCTGGCTGTGTCTCGAACGCACGTTCCGGGTCGATCTCAAGACCGCGCAGGGTCCGCTGAGACTGCGGGCGCGCTGCGACGCCGTGCTGCTCGACCGCCCGGAATTTGCTGGTGCCAGCGGCCAACTCATCGACCTGCGCACGGGTGCCACGCCGATGCTGGGCGCGCCGACGGCCGCGCAGATCGAAGCCGGTCAGGGGCTCGGTCTCGGCACGCTTTTGCTGATGGGCATCGCCGAAGGTCTGCGGGCCGAGGCAACGCAGGCGGGAGTCATTTATCCTGACGGCAGCAATGTCGCGCAGTGGACGGTGGAGAACGTTCCCACGCTGGCACCGGCGGTGGAGTCCCTCGCGGAGCGACAACGCTCGCTCGTGTTCGGCCAGAAAAACACCTTTACGGGAGGGCACAGCCGCGAGGATTCCGAGGAATTGCCTCTCGCCACGACGCCGGTCGCTTCTGCCATCCTGGCCGCCAAGGCGACGCTCACGCGCCAGCGCGGCGGTCGTCCCGGCGGCGAATGAGGTTGACGCAGAGGGCCCGCCGCGTTAAACGTCCACCAAGCTCTTATCCAGAGTGGCGGAGGGACTGGCCCGACGATGCCACGGCAACCGCTGCTGAAAACCCTGCATGGAACGTGCAGGCTTCGGCAGGCCCAGGTGCTAAATCCAGCCTCGCGTTGGCAAGCGATTGCCGACGCGCGGAAAGATGAGAGAGGCGGCGTGGTTCTGGTTGCTGGCTCCAGTTTGTAGTGGGTGGAGACTGGCAAGGGGACCGGTGCACCGTCTTTCCACGCTTTCCCGGAGGCCGGGACGTGGCGGTCGTTGGTCCGGGGTCGTTCGCTTCCTGGCCGGGAACGTGCACCACGAAACATCATGGACAAAGACCGCAACCACTTCTTCACGAACCTGCGCTGCCGCGAGTGCGGCCGTTCGTACCCCAAGCAGGCGATCCACATTTGTGAATTCGACTTCGGACCGCTGGAAGCCGCGTACGACTATGCGGCCATCGGCTGCGTGCTGACCCGCGAGCGGATCGCGGCGCGGCCCCAGACCATGTGGCGCTACCGCGAGTTGCTGCCCATCGACGGCGAACCGACCGTCGGCACGCAGGTCGGCTTCACGCCGCTGGTGCGCGCGACCCGCCTCGCGCGGCGGCTGGGGTTGCGCGAGTTGTACATCAAGAACGACACCGTCAACTACCCCACCCTGTCGTTCAAGGACCGCGTGGTCTCCGTGGCGCTCAGCCGTGCGCGCGAACTCGGTCTGGAAACCGTCGCGTGCGCCTCGACGGGCAACCTCGCCAACTCCGTCGCCGCCAACGCGGCCTCGGCGGGGTTGAAAAGCTACGTGCTCATCCCGGCCGACCTGGAAAGCGGCAAGGTGCTCGGTTCGCTCGTCTACGGCACGACGGTCATCGGCATTCACGGCGCGTACGATCAGGTCAATCGCCTCTGCTCCGAGATCGCGGGGAAGTACGGCTGGGGGTTCGTCAACGTGAACCTGCGTCCCTACTACGCCGAAGGCTCCAAGACGATGGGCTTCGAGATCGCCGAACAACTCGGCTGGCGGGCCCCGCGGCACACGGTGGTGCCGATGGCGAGCGGATCGCTGCTGACGAAGATTCACAAGGCCTACAAGGAACTGACGACGCTCGGACTCATCGACGCGGCGTCGTACAGCGTTCACGGCGCGCAGGCCACCGGTTGTTCACCGATTTCGGAGGCGATGAAAAAGGGTTCCGATCTCGTCAAGCCGGTCGCCAAGCCGCAGACGCTGGCGAAGTCGCTGGCCATCGGCACACCCGCCGACGGGTATTATGCGGTCCACACGATGCGCGACACCGCCGGCAGCGCCGAGGACGCGACGGACGAAGAGATCATCGAGGGCATCCGGATGCTCGCCGAATGCGAGGGCATCTTCGCCGAGACCGCCGGCGGCGTGACCGTCGCCTGCGCCAAAAAACTCATCGAAAGCGGCAAGATCGCGCCCGATGAAAGCACCGTTCTCTGTATCACCGGGCACGGCCTCAAAACGGCGGAAGCCGTGGCGGGCCAGTGCGGCAGTCCTCTTCTCATCAGGCCGAGCTTGCGTGAATTCGACGACCTGATCGCCCGCGAAACCAGCCTCACCGCCGCCGCCTGATTCACCTCGTTCCGATCACACCGCACCCACCCCTATGGCCACCAACATCCGCATCCCCACCCCGCTCCGAAAATTGACCGGCGAACAGGAAGTCGTCCAGGCGGACGGCGCGACAGTCGGCGAGTTGCTCCACTCACTCGATGCAAGCTTCCCCGGCTTCAAGGAACGCATCTGCGACGAGCAGGGCAACGTCCGCCGTTTCGTCAACGTCTACCTCAACGACGAGGACATCCGGTTCCTCGACGAGCAGGCGACCGCCGTGCGCGAGGGCGACGAACTGAGCATCGTTCCCGCCATCGCCGGCGGCTAGGAGCGTTTCCATCTACGGAAAAGTGAGCGGGATCGGCAAACGCCGGGACCGTTCACCGCTCGGCCCGCGATTCTTTGCGCAAGCTTTCCGACCATGAAAAACTTCCTCGCATCGCTGTTCGTCTTGCTGGTGGCGACCGTTCCAGCCGCCCGGGCGGGTGACCAGGATTTCACATTGGTGAACAAAACCGGATTCGATGTCCATTCGGTCTTCGTTTCGCCGCAGAGCGCCGAAGATTGGGACGAAGATCTCCTCGGCAAGGCTGTGCTCCCGAACGGGGACCATGTCGAAATCAAATTCAGCCGCGCGACCAAGGAAAAAATGTGGAATCTCAGGGTGTCCGACAAGGGCGGCAAGGATTACGTCTGGCAGGGCATCAACCTGCTCGAAGTTTCAAAGGTCACCCTCGAATACAAAGACGGGAAGGCGACCGCGACGTATGAGTAACTGCCCACCGTGTCTCCCGATCAGCGTCTACCTGCGATGAAAACCAGACTCTGGTTAATGTTCCAGCCGCGCCTCGTCACGCAACCGGTGGTCTACGAACTCGGCAAAAAATTCGACGTGATCACGAACATTCGCCAGGCGAGCATCAACGAGGAAATCGGCTTGGTGTCGATTGAAATCGAAGGTCAGAGCACCGAAATCGAGCGCGCTATCACCTGGTTGGAAGAGATCGGCGTGAAGGTCGAACCGGTCGAGATCAACACCATCGAGGGTTGAACGGCGCGGCCGTCGTTTGCTCGCAG
>CAZZYS010000003.1:0-58978 GCA_964658285.1 uncultured Verrucomicrobiota bacterium | reverse complement strand
CTCGGGCTCAAGTGCGCGCACGCGTGGCGTTCCGGCGGTGAGCAGAATGACGGCGGCGATACCGAGGGCAGAGAATTTCATCATAACGGGCAGTTCAGGAGAGGTTCAAAACATCCCGCACGGCGGCGGCGCGCTCCGCGTGAAGCTCGTCGCCGATGGCCGGTGCGAACCCGATGTCCGCCGGGTGGCTGGGCAGCTCGATCCATGAACGGCAGCCGCCGAAAGACGGCCGGTCGGCCAGCAGCCAGGGACGGTCCAGGCGGTAGACCCTGCCAAAAGCGCACTGCAAGCCCGCCTGCCCCTCATACTCGAAACGTGCCCGCGCCACCTCGTCGCGCCAGACGTGGAACGGCGTGAGGTTTTCGACGGTCTCCCAGCGGTCCACCCACACCGCGAACTCCAGCGTGAAAAAGGAACGGATCTCGACCGCACCGGCCGGCGGCGCGGGCTCCAGACGCAGGTTGGCAAGCTCCTCGGGCCTGACCATTGCGGACTGTTGGTGGTACTGCGTGGGAAACAGGTAAAATTCCGCGTGCTTGAAGCGAAACCCCTGGCGGCCTTCCGCGATGCCTCCTTTGCGGAGAATGATGCTCTGGCGTCCATCCCCGAGGGCGGCGCAGATAAGACCCCAGTCCTTGAACCCTACGGTGATGGCGCTGACGCCGGATGGCGTGACGGGGACGGCGAGACTGGTCATGACGCTGGATCAATAGCTTAAACCGGTCCCCGAGGCAAAGGTTGCCACGGTCGCAAAACGGCAGCCGTGGCAAAATCGTTACCCACGCCGTCGTTTTCCAATTTGCCATTTCAGGCCCCAAAACTACTGTGGAAGCCTCGTGCCGTACCATTTTGACCTGCACTGCCACTCGTATTTCAGCGCCGACGGCGTCGCGAGTCCCGAGTCGCTCATCGCCTCCGCCAAGAGCAAGGGGCTCCACGGTTTTGCGATGACCGACCACAACACCTGCGAGGCGGTCGATTACATGATCGAGCGCGGCCTCATGCGTGCGGACGGACTGCCGGTGGACGGTTTTCTCATCATTCCGGGCGTCGAGGTCACGACCAGCGACGGCCACCTGCTTTGCCTCGGCGCGACGTTGCCAAATCTAAAGGGACGGCCGGCGGCCGAGGTGATCGAACGGATCCACGAGGCGGGCGGACTCGCCGTGCCCCCGCACCCGTATGACATCTTCCGGGCAGGCATCCGACGGGCCGTGCTGGACACCCTGAAAATCGACGCGCTGGAGGTTTTCAACGCGGCGACCACGCTCCATCGTTATAACAAGAAGGCGTTCAAATACGCGCAGGAGCGAAATTTGCCCATGACGGCTTCCAGCGACGCCCACCACGAGGCGGCCGTCGGTGCCGCTTACACGATCCTCGACACCGACGACTTCACGGTGCGCGGCGTTCTCCGGCAGATCGTCCGTCCCAACCAGCTCAACCAGAGCTATCTCAAGGCGAAGGACAAGTTCAAGAAGACCTGGAACAACTGGCTGCGGCTGACCCGCAAGCACCCCAAGCTGGAGTCGAAATCGTAGCAGCTCAGGGCGCCGCCGTGATGCGCACGGAGCGGATTTTGTCCAGCTTCAGAACGCCGCCGCCGGCAAAATCAGGTTGGGCCTTGGCATCAGAAACTTTCTGCCCGCGCCATTGGATGCTGCCTCCCTCGACGAGCCGCCGGGCGTCGCCGCGCGACTTGGTCATGGAGAACACCTGTGCGTAGGCATTGACGACCACCGAGACGATGTCCGAGCCGTGCTCGACGGGGGCGAGGGTCGGCAATTCCGCGGTCTCCGCGTCGTGCTTGCTGAACCGCTTCTCGAAATCGTCGCGCGCTGCCTGCGCTTCGCCTTCTGAGTGAAAGCGCGCGACCAGCCGGGCGGCGAGGTCTTTCTTCGCCTCCATCGGATGCGCTGCCTGCGGGAAATCCTCGCCGAGCAGCACCGGATAGTACCGCGCCATCAGTTCGTCGGAGATGCTCATGGTTTTGCCGAACATCTCCGTCGGCGCGTCGGTGACGCCGATGTAGTTGCCCAGGCTTTTGCTCATCTTCTGCACGCCGTCGAGACCTTCTAGGATAGGGAGCACCATCACGACCTGCGGCGGCATCCCTTCTTCTTTTTGCAGGTCGCGGCCGACGAGGATGTTAAATAACTGGTCGGTGCCGCCCAGTTCCACGTCGGCCTGGACCATGACCGAGTCCCAGCCCTGGAGCAGCGGGTATTGCAACTCGTGGAGGCTGATGGGTGCCCCTTCGTTGAGGCGGGTGCGAAAATCCTCGCGCTGGAGCATCTGCTGGAGCGTGACCCGGCTGTTGAGCCGGATGACCTGCTCGTAATGCATCATCTCGAACCACTCGCCATTAAAAACGATCTGCGTGCGCGCCGGGTCGAGCACCTTGAACGCCTGGCGTTGATAGGTTTCCGCGTTCGCCATCACGGCGTCGTGCGTCAAGCGTGGCCGGGTGGCCGAACGCCCGCTCGGATCGCCGATCATCGCGGTGAAATCTCCGATGATGATGATGCCCTGGTGACCGAGGTCCTGAAACTGCCGCATTTTTTGCAGCGCCAGGGTGTGCCCGAGGTGGATGTCGGGCGCGGTCGGGTCGAACCCGAGTTTGACGCGCAACGGACGGCCCGAGCGAAGCTTTTCTAGCAATTCGGCTTCGCTGGTGATCTGCGCCGTGCCGCGTTTGAGCAGGGCCAGAGATTCCTCGGGCGAGCGGCTGCCCGCGACAGGTGAGGGGGTTACAGGACTGCTCATTCCGGTAGCTGACGGGGGCGGGACAGAGGGCATGGGCATCCCGCTCACTTGCTCTTATTCAAGATCTCGCGCACTTGGTCGACCGTCAGGTTTTTCTGCCGCCGGAGTTCGTCGATATCGTCCTGCCGCTTGCCAGGGATCAGGTAGGGTTTGGTCGAACTGACGTAATCCCGGCTGTTCACGGATTTGTTGGCGACGCGATCCTCGCGCACGGGGACATCGCTCGTGGCGAAGGTGCGGTCCGCCTGCGGCAACGCCAAGCGGTCCACGGCGGTCGCGCGTTTCACGGAGTACTTCTCCGTCCGGAAGCTGCCACGCCCGTCGTCAAAAGCGCGGGCGTGGAAAGCCCCGTCGCCCGCTTTCGTATTGGCCGACCGGCCACCGAAGGCGAAGGAGCGCACGGCGGCTTGCCTGCTTCCGACGCTCGCGTTTGTGGAAAACGCCTTGCCCGCCGGCTCGTAATCTAAGCTGCCCGCTCTTTCCAGACGCTGCTGGATGATTTTTTCTTGCCCGCTCTGCGCGCGGACCGACGACGGGCTGTGCATCACCGCGAGGAAAAATCCTGCGAGAAGGCAACGGACAGCCAGAGCGGTGAGAGCGCGTGCGGGGAACATGGCGTGCACAGAAGATTCACAGGAAAGCGCTCGCCGTGTAAAGGGCTTTATCACGACTGGCAAAAGGACCGTGCCGTTTTACAGGAGGTCGGCCACCAGCGATTTCTCTTCCTTGAGTTCGTTCACGGTCGCGTCGATGCGCGCTCGGCTGAACCCATTGACGGGCAAGCCGGGCACGATCTGCCATGATTTGCCGTCCTCCGTCCGGATCGGGAATGAAGTGATGAGGTTCGCTTCCACCCCGTATTCATTGGCGGGGGAGCAGACCGCGACGCTGTTCCAGTCGTCGGCGGGCGTGGGGAAAACGAGCGAATGCACCGTGTCCACCACGGCGTTGGCCGCGGACGCAGCGGACGACAGGCCCCGTGCCTTGATGATTGCCGCGCCCCGCTGCTGGACCGTCGCGATGAAGGGACCTTCGAGCCATGCGTGATCCGTGATGACTTCCGTCGCGGGACGGCCGCCGATCTTCGCGTTGAAAAAATCCGGGTACTGCGTGGCCGAGTGGTTGCCCCAGATCGCCAGGTTCGTCACGTCCGTCACGGGGACTCCCGCCTTCTGGGCGAGCTGCGCCTTGGCGCGATTCTCGTCGAGCCGGGTCATGGCGAACCAGCGGTCGGCCGGCACGTCCCTGGCATTGTTCATCGCAATGAGGCAGTTCGTGTTGCACGGATTGCCGACGACCAGCACGCGCGCGTCGGACGCTGCGTTCGCGGCGATGGCCTGACCCTGGCCGGTGAAGATTTTTCCGTTGATGCTCAGGAGGTCCTTGCGTTCCATGCCCGCCTTACGCGGCACGCTCCCGACCAGCAGCGCCCAGTTCACACCGCGGAAACCTTCCGCCAGGTCCGCCGTGGGGATCACTTCTTGGAGAAGCGGGAACGCGCAGTCGTCCAGTTCCATTTTGACGCCTTCCAGCGTCGGCAGCGCCGGGGCGATCTCGATCAGATGCAGCACCACTGGTTGGTCCGGACCGAACATGGCACCCGAGGCGATGCGAAACAGGAGGGAATATCCGATCTGGCCGGCGGCACCGGTGACGGCAACATGGAGAGGGGTTTTCATGGCGAAGCGCCACGTTATGCCAAATTCCCGCGCCGTCCAAGTGATTCGGGGCATTCCTTGCCCCCCGGAGCGACCATCAGGACGGCCGGGACGCGGTTGGCCGAAACCGTTTCACCGCCTGCGCGAAGGTCGCGAGCCCGCTGCTTTCTCCTCCCGGCGCAGCGTAGCGCGAGGCGACGTAAAGATCGATGACGCGCCGGATCTCGGCCGCCTGTCCCGGCAACGCCTGACCGGCGCGCGCCGCGTAGTCGAGCGGTCCTTCGTTCTCCAGCCGCACGACGCCGGTCGTTTTTGCCAGGCGGCGGCAGAATCGCCGGTAGAGTCGCGCCACCGGGTCTATCGGTGCCGCTCTGCCCCAGTCGCGGAAGCGCATACCCGCCACACCCACCGCCAGCAGGGTAAACGCCGCGGCCAACGTCAGCACCGTGCCGCCCACGAGATCGAGGTCGCCGAGGTTGAAGCGTTGCAGCAGATTCAGTTGCTGTTCCTGGTCGAAGCCGAGCACCAGGAGGTTCCACTGCTGGTCGAGGCTGTCCCAGGCGAGGAGGGCATTGTGCCCGAGCCAGCGCAACGCGCTGGGAGCGTTCAGTCGTCGCAGGCGATCCAGGCGCGACTCGCCCCCGAGGGAATTGTCCGACGACAGCGCGGCGAACCCCTGCGCGCCGTAGCTGACGCGGTCGGGCGCGATGATGGCCGTCGGGTCCTCGCGCTGCCAGCCACGGCCTTCGAGCCAGACTTCCGACCACGCGTGGGCGTCGGACTGATGCACGGCGTAATATTTCCCCCACGTGTTCATCTCGCCGCCCTGGTAGCCGACGACGATGCGCGAGGGGACCCCGGCGGCCCGCATCAGCGAGGTGAAAGCCGCCGCGTAATGCTCGCAGAACCCTTTCCGCGAACGGAACAGGAAATAATCGAGCGCGTGATCCGGCGGCAACGCTCCGGGGGTCAACGTATAGCTGAACCCGCCGTCGCGCAGGTAGTTCAACGCCGCCTGGACGACTCCCTCGTCCGAGACGCCGGGACGACGCCAGCCGCGCGCCAGGGCCAGCGACTGTTCCCCCATGTCGGCCGGCACCTTCGTGTAGAACCGCCTGCGTTCCGGGGCGAGCCCCTCCCGGGGATCCGCCGCGAGGTCCGACGTGACCGTGTAGATGTTCTTCGAGTACACCGGAGCCTCGCTGCGGAGCGAATCGCTGGCGTTCAACTGCACGTGAAAGCTGGACCCGGTCCTCACCTCGACGGGATGGTCCAGCGCAAAAAGCCACCGCTCGCCGTGCGGCATGATCGTAATCAGCTGCTCGACCCGGGCGGACACCGTGCCAGGGAGGGTTTGCCTCGGCGGCAAAGCCCTCTGCTCGGTCGCGCGCCACGACATGCTCGAATCGCTGATTTCCAGCACCAGCGCGCGCCAGTAGAGTTCGTTCTGCGGGAGGCTCGCGCCGTTGTTCACCTTGGCGTTGAAAGCCAGTTCGTCGGACTGCACCAGTGAGCCCATTGAGCCGGGCTGGAGGTGATCGCTCATCCCGGTCAGGCCGACGTTCGGATTGGTCAGTCGCAGTAGGAAGTTGCCCTGCACGCGCGGGAAGATGATGAACATCAAAACGACTAGCGGCAGCGATTGCAGGACCATGCCGAAGCCGAGCCGGAGCGAAGGCCACGGCGAACGGCCGGCCGCCGCGCTGTGGCAACGGATGAGCGAGAGGACATTGGCAAACAGGGCCACGGTCAAAAACGCGAACAGTCCCAGCGACTGGTTGTAGAAGAACGCGCTGAGCGTCATGAAAAAGCCCAGGAGCGAGACCACGGTGAAGTCGCGCGGCGAGCGGAGTTCTAGAATTTTGAGTGACATCAAGGCGACCAGGAACGCCAGCATACTGCCTGCATCGATGTGCCCGTTGTAGGCGAGGACGATGCCGAACGCCATCGGCAGGAAGATCGCCAGACGCACGAGCATCGATGGCAGCGCCTTCTGCCAGCGCTCCGCCAGCAGACGCCAGCCCGCGCAGAGGGCGAACGTCAGGAGCGTCCACTTGGGCACCTGACCGATCAACGTCGCCATCGTGGCCGCGAGGCTGCCCAACAGCCAGGGCAACGCGAGCCGGAAGGCCTGCGCCGGGGTGGCGGGCTTCGGTTGCGCCCGCGCGCGGCGGGTGGTCTTGGGTGGCACGAGGGTCGGCATGGCCGCGGCGGCGAACGGTTTCAGGCGGCGGCTACCACTTCGCCCCGGCGATGGGGATCGTAAAGCGCCAGCGCACCCAGGCAACGGTGAAAATGCGTGGTGCCACGCGCCGGTTCCGCCTCGAACCCCGGCAGCCGCAAACCGTACGCCAGCCCGTCATGGTCGGCATCCACGATCCAGCGGCTCAACTGCCGCAAGCGGGCCTCGTCGTCCTGGAGCGACAGCGTGTTTTCGTACTCGAACCACACCCGCCGGCTGCCCGCGCCAGAGAATTTTTTGACCAGCAGCCCCTGGCCCCGCGCCACCGCGCGCCAGTCGATGTGGCGCTGGCTCTCGCCGGTCTGGTAGGGGCGGACTCCCGCGTAGTCGTCTCCGCCCGCCCCGACGCCCGCGGGCACATCCGTGGTCAGGGCCGGGCCGTCCGGCAGCGGCAGCGTGCCCTCGGGTCTCGGGAAGACCAGGTACGAACCGTCGGCCACCTCGTAGCGCCACGAACGCCAGAAGCCCATCGGGTACACCGTCGTGAAAGCCAGCCGTCCCAACCGATGACGGCCGCGTTTGCCCGTGGGCAAGAGCATTTCCAGGTGCTCGGTGGCGTTCGCCCCCAGCGAGGCGATCTGCACGTGGGTCCCCTCTTTGAAGACGTGGCCGTTCGGAGCGAGCGCGAGGGCGACGCGTGGACGGCGGGAGAGATTGCTCGCCTCGATGGCGATCCGGGCATTTTCGCCCTCGAATACCGGCTCGATCCGACCGACGCGCAGCCGCAGGTTGACCAGGGCGAAATGGGCGTGCAGCGCGCTGACCATCACGAGGCTGCTCAGGAAAAACATCAGCAGATACGCCGGACTGTTGCGCTGGCTGACCGCCGCGTACCACATCGCGGCGAGCACCGCCAGCAGCACCACCCAACTGCGCGTGGGCAAAATGTAGATTCTGCCCGGCGTCACGATGTTATTTTAGCCCACGGGCACGGTTTCCAACAGGTGCCGCGCGAGGTCGCGGCCCCCGAGTTGGCCGGGAGCCACGCCCGCTTCGAGGCGATGCGCCATCACGGGGACGGCCACGGCCTGGATGTCCTCGGGCAACACCATCTCGCGGCCCTGCATGAGCGCGGACGCCTGCGCGGCGTGTAGCAACGACAAACCCGCGCGCGGCGAGAGCCCGGTGGCATGTTGGCGCCGGCTGGCTTCGAGCAAATCCTGGAGGTAATCCAACAAAGCGGGCGAAGGGTGGATGCCTTGCACCCGTTCCTGGAGTTCCTTGAGTTCATGGCCGCTCAGGATTTCCGGCAGGATCGCCAGCAGGTCGCGGCGGCTCTGTCCGGTCAGCATCTCGCGCTCGCTGGCCCGGTTGGGAAAACCGAGTTCCAAGCGCATCAGGAAACGGTCGAGCTGGCTTTCCGGCAGCGGGAAAACGCCGATCTGCTGCCGCGGATTTTGCGTGGCGATGACGAAGAACGGCTGCGGCAGGGCGCGCGTCACGCCGTCCGTGGAAACCTGGTATTCCTCCATCGCCTCCAGCAGAGCGCTCTGCGTCTTGGGCGTGGCGCGGTTGACCTCGTCGATCAGGATCACCGGCGCGAAGATCGGCCCGGGATGAAAAACGAACCGGCTGTGTTCCCGGTCGAAGATCGAGTTGCCGATGATGTCCGCCGGCAGGAGGTCGCTGGTGAACTGGATGCGCTTGAAGGGCAACCCGAGCGAGCGCGCGAGCGCCTGCGAGAGCGTGGTTTTGCCGACGCCGGGCACGTCCTCGATCAGGAGATGGCCGCGAGCGAGCAGGCACACGACGGCGAGCCGGATCGTTTCCTCCTTGCCGACGATGACCTCGCTGAGTTGGGCGACGAGCTGCGTGATGCGTTGGGTCACGGGCGGCGAAGCGGTTGCGGTGGCCCCGTTGGTACGGGAGTGGGTGGCCGTCACAGTGGCACAGGATTCGATGTCCGTCCTCACGATATGGGGAAAACCTAGCAGTTCGCGTTCCCGCCGGATGCGTCGGAGCGCAGGATTAAAACGTCGGCAAGACGCGGCCGGATCGTTCCAGCATCGCGCGAAAGGCGGCCGTGCGTTCCCGGTGCGCGGGGTCGCCGCAGAGTGTTTCCAAGGTGATGTGCATCCGCTGGCTCCAATTCGAGTTAGCCGCGGTGCCGGGAACGTTGAAGCGTTCGTCCCGCGCGAGCAGATCGGTGATCATGCAGACCGCGATCCAGCTGTTCGACCGAAAAAGCGCCTCCAGGAGCTGTTCGTGGACCCGCTCGCTGAACGCACCCTGGAGGTCTTCGGCGGAAATCCCGGCGTACTGCGCGAGCTTGGCGAGTTCGTGGCGTTCGTGCGGCGGGGACTGTTGCCAGCGGTTCCAAAAAGCCAGCAGTGGTTCGTGGTCGTGGGTGCCGAACGTTGCCAGCGAAAGCCGCGCGTACTCACTGCCCGGCAGGAGGCCACCCGTGCGCGGGTCAGGCTCCCAGATCGGAATTTTGAACCCGGCGATCCCCAGCGCCGTGAGGTTGGGACGCACGTAGTCGGGCACGGTGCCGAGGTCCTCGCCGATCAGGCGCGTTTCTCCGGCCGCGTCGAGCACCATGCGCAGGAGTTCCTCGCCGCTCGCGCAGTTGGCCTGCCGCTCCTCCCAGGTGTCGTCGCCGCGCGGCTTGAACCCGGGCAACCGCCCACCGGTCCGCGCCCGCGCCTCCTCGGCCGAGAGCGGCAGGAACTCCGCGTTCCGCTCCGGCCGCCAGGGAAAGCTGTAAATCCGGTAGAAACCGAGGATGTGGTCGATGCGGAAAACATGGAAAATATTGCGCACGCCCCGCACGCGCTGCCGCCACCACGCGTAATCGTCCCGGCGCATCGCGGACCAGTCGTAAACGGGGATGCCCCAATTCTGACCCCACTTCTGGGTGAACGGATCGTCTTTGAAGTACGGTTCCGGCGGAGCGCCGCCCGACCAGCCGTGCTCGAAAAGCTCCGGGTTGCCGAAGAAATCGGCGCTGTAATAACTGACTCCCAGCGGGATGTCACCCATCAACGCCACGCCGCGTTCGCCCGCATATTTTTTCAGCGATTCCCACTGGCCGTAGGCGATCCACTGCACGTAGGCAAAAAAGGCTTTCGTTTTTGCGAAAGCGTCTCGTTCGGACGGCGTCAGCGTTTGTTCCCACGCCCGGGCCGAGGTGGCGGTCTGTTGTTCCACCGGCCAGCGGTCCCAGCATTCGGTGCCACCGTTGCGATCCATCAACGCGCGAAAGAGCGTGTAGTCCTCCAGCCACGACGCGTTGAGACGGCAAAAGCTCTCGTACTCGCGCCAGCGGTCGGTGCTCCCGGGCGGCTGTTTGTCAAACCGCCGAAAAGCACGGCGGAGCAGACCGAGCTTGAGCGGTTTTACCCGGTCGTATCGCACCGGGCCATCCGCGCGGAACTCCGAGCTTGTTTGACGCAGCGTCTCTTGGAAATCCTGCTCGGTCAGATCGGCCAGGGCTCCGGGGCTCAGTTCTAGGGTGGTCGGATCGAGCGCCATCGAACTGATGGCGTTGTACGGACTGTTGTCCCCGCCGGTTTCGTTGATCGGCAGCAGTTGCACGAGCGCGAAACCGGCCTCCGCCGCCCAATCGATGAACCGCCGCAGCAATCCGGTGTCGCCGATCCCCGGATCGTGCTCGGAACGCAACGCGAAGATGGGGATCAGCACACCCGCGATTCTTTGATCCGGGGAAAGGCTCGGGGAAGCAGGCATGATGGGCAGCGAAACAAAGCCGCAAAGCCGCGGTCATGCAACCACCGCCGCCCGATGACCCAGTTTTGGATCCGCTCGGAGCGCGAGCGCATTTACGTTGAGATGTGGCCGTTCCTCGTCCCTCCGGGACGGAAGAGAGGCTACCACCTCGGTCAGAATGCCCTAGCGCCGCAGTTCGGGCACGGTGCTGCGCATCGTTTCCAGACAATGCGGGCAGATGCCGTGGGTGAAATCCGAGCCCGTCTCCAGGTGTAAGTATTCCTCGATGTTGTGCCAGTAGTCCTCGTCGTCCCGCACGCGTTTGCACCACGCGCAGATGGGGATCAATTCCTTGAGCTGGCGAACGTGATCGAGCGTCTCGCGCAGCTTGACGACCTGCCGGGCCAGGGTGCGCTCCAGGTGCACCATCCTCTCACCAACCCTCAAACGGGCACGCAACTCCGACAGGTCGCAGGGCTTGACGACATAATCGTCCGCGCCTGCTTCCAGGCCGGCGGCCACCTCGTCCTTCTGCGCCTTGGCGGTCAGCAAAATCAGGTAGGTGTAGGGCCGGTCGGTCTGCTGCCGCAGGTACGCGCACACTTCGACGCCTTCCATGCCGGGCATCATCCAATCCACCAGGGCAATCGGGGGCGCATCCTCGGCACCGAGCACGGCGGCCGCTTCGAGACCGTCGCGGGCCTCGACGACCTGGTAGCCCCAGACGGTCAGGTAGTGCGCCAGAATGCGGCGCGAATGCTCCTCGTCCTCGGCCAGGAGGATGCGTCTGGGCTCGGTTGACATGGTCAGATGCCACGCGTCGGGCGCGGCGCGGTTAGCTATGTCAGCCATCGGAGTTTGGTGCAACTGCTTTTCGTCGTTTCGCCGGGGACTTCCCGGGGGGCGGCGGCATGATTGTAGCTAGCAGATGCTTTGCCATGTCTGGCCCCATCGAACGCAAACTCGCCGCTGGCTTCGTCTCGGCCACCTTGCTCGCCCTGATCCTCGGGTACGGTTCCTACCGGCAGGTGAGAAGTTTCCTGGAAAGTGATCGCTGGGTCGCGCACACCCACGCGGTGCTGGACCAGATCAAGACGATCAACACCGCCGTCACCCAGGCCGAGACGGCGCAACGGGGCTTTTGCATCACGGGCGACGCCTACTTTTTGCAGCCGTTTCAGGCCAACTCGAAACAACTGCCGGACCTGATCGATCAGCTCGGCGCGCTCGTCGCCGACAACCCTTCCCAAGTGCCGCGCGTGACGGCTTTGCGAGCCACCGTCACCGACAAGCTGGATGCCGCCAACGAATACATCGCCCAACGCCAGAAGCTGGGCGTCGCCTCGCTCGCCCCGCAATATTACAACAAGAAGGGGCGCGTTGCGATGGAGGCGGTCACTAGGGTCATCGACACGATGACGGCAGAGGAGACGCGGTTGATGCAGGAGCGTTCCGACCGGCGGAACTCGAGTTTCCACACGGCCATCTACGTGTCGGCGGGGCTCACGGCCTTGCTCGCCCTGCTGCTCGGATTTGTCCACCTGCTGATCTTCCACGAACTCCGCGCCCGCCGCCGGATCGAGAACGAGCTCGCCGGCGCGCGCGACGATGCGCTCGGATCGTCCCGGACCAAGAGCGAGTTTCTGGCCAATATGAGCCACGAAATCCGCACGCCGATGAACGGCATCATCGGCATGAGCGGCCTGTTGCTCGACAGCAAGCTCAACGTCGAGCAGCGCGAGTTCGCTCTGACCGTGCAGACCTGCGCGGACTCCCTGTTGACCATCATCAACGACATCCTCGATTTTTCCAAGATCGAGGCGGGCAAACTTACTTTCGAAATGCTGGACTTCGACATTCGCCAGACGGTGGAGAGCACCATCGAAATCCTCGCCGAACGCGCGCAGACGAAGGGATTGGAACTCGTCAGTCTCGTGCAGTCGAACGTCCCCGTGGACCTCTGCGGCGACGCGGGGCGGTTGCGGCAGGTGCTGCTCAACCTGCTTTCCAACGCGATCAAGTTCACCGAGAAAGGCGAGGTGGGACTCTACGTCCGTGCGGAGAACGTCACCGGCGCCAACGCGACCCTGCTCTTCGAGGTGGTGGATACGGGCATCGGGCTAAAGGAGGACGCGCAGGCGCGCATCTTCGAGCCGTTCGCGCAGGCCGACGGTTCGACCACTCGCAAGTACGGCGGCACCGGACTGGGCCTGGCCATTTCGCGCGGCCTCGTCGAACGCATGGAGGGGCAGATCGGCGTGAAAAGCCAGTTGGGGTCCGGCGCGAATTTCTGGTTCACCGGGCGTTTCCAGAAACAGGCGAATCCTCCGGCCCGCCCGCGCCGCACGGTGCCGGGCGATCTGCGCGTCCTGGTCGTTGACGACAACGAAAGCTGCCGCGCCGCGCTCTCGGCGATGCTCACCGCGTGGAACATCCAGCACGAGGGCGTGGCGGGCGGCCGGGAAGCCCTCGCGGCGATGCGGGCCGCGTGCGGGCGCAACGAACCTTTCCAGGTCGCGCTCCTGGACATGCAGATGCCCGACACCAGCGGATTCGCGCTCACGGAGGAGATCAAGGCGGACGCGGTGCTGTCGAGCACGCAGATCGTCATCATGCACACGGTGGGCCGACGGGGGAGTTCGGCGTCGTGGGCCGAGGCGGGCATCAGTGGTTACGTCACCAAGCCGGTCAAGCAGTCGGCGTTGTTCGACGCCATCATGGACGCCAGCGTCCCGCAGGCGAAACCGCGCCTCGGTCTCAACGCCCCGCGCCAGCAGGCGTTCAAGACCACCACCGAACTGAGCCGGTTGATGATGAAGCCTGTCGCGGCGCAACGGTTCTCCAATTACCGCGTGCTGGTCGCGGAGGACAACATGGTCAACCAGAAGGTGGCGATGCGGCAACTGCTCAACCTCGGCTTTCGCGCCGACGCGGTGGCCAACGGCAAGGAAGTGCTCGACGCGCTCGCGCGCATCCCGTACCGGCTCGTGTTCATGGACTGCCAGATGCCCGAGATGGACGGCTACGAGGCGACGCGCGCCATCCGGGGACGCGCCGGGAATGCCGCGAAGGTGACCATCATCGCCATGACCGCCAACGCGCTCGAAGGCGACCGCGAGACGTGCCTGGCTTCCGGCATGGACGATTACTTGAGCAAACCCGTCAAGCAGGAGGAACTTGAGCGCGTGCTCCGCCGGTGGGTGCCCGCCGAATCGTTTCCCACTCCCGCCATCGAGAGCCGTTGAGACCCGTGAGTCGGCGGCGGGGCAGGGTCCGGGGCATCCACGCCGCGCAAGGCGCGCGTAAAGAGGCTGTACAACTGTAACCTCTAGTTTTTATGTCCAACGAATCTGAAACCAACACGGGCACGCTCAAGACTTACGTCAACGACATGCTCGCCCTCCAAAAGCACATCCTCGAAGCGGTCGAGCGGCAATACGAAGACGCGCGCGTCAAGCAGGACGACAGAACGTTCGACCTCGTCGGCAAACTCAAAAGCACGCTGACCCATCACGTCACGGACCTGGAAGGCGAGGTCGCCCGGTTGGGCAGCGGGGTCATGGCGACCGCCAAGGCGGCCGTCACCTCCACCCTGGGCGCGGCGGCGGGTTTGTACGACAAGATCCGCAAGGACCCGGTCTCGCGGATGCTGCGCGACGACTACACAGCCCTGAACATGGCGTCGTTCAGCTACACGATGCTCCACACGACCGGTCTGGCTTACAAGGACGGGCCGGTCGCGTCGGTCGCGCTCAAACATTTGCAAGACCTCACGCCGCTGATCATCCATCTGAACGAGGTCGTTCCTCACGTCGTCGTGAAGGAGTTGCAGGACGAAGGGCCGGGGATTGATCCCACCGTCGCCGAGACCGCGATCGCCAATACGCAACACGCCTGGAAGCCCTGAGGGCGTCCGCCAAGGCCGCGCCGGGAGTTACGAGAAACTCCCGGCGTGCTCCTGGATCACGTCCAGGAACTGCGGCAGGTAAAGTTCCGCCTTTACGTCGCCGACCCCGCGAATCCGCCGACCGGCTTCCTTCGTCGAAGGCTTGAGCCGCGCGAAACATTTCAGCGTCTGGTCGCTGAAAATCTGGTAGCGGGGAACGTTGCCGAGGCGGCGGGCAATCTCGTCCCGCTTGCCCTTTAGCGCGCGCAGGAGTTCGCTGTCCTCCGCGGATTCGTCGCCGTCCTCAGCGGAAAGGGTGAGCTTCGCGTCGCCGCGCCGGTTCCTCGCCCGCCCTGGTGGTTCTCCGGCGTTGCCGGAAGCCTCCGGCCAGGATAATTCGAATGGCGTCTGCCCCCGCATCGCCTGTTCACCGGAGGCGGAGAGAGTGAGGGTCTGGTACTCCTTGCCGTTGAACCCGACCTGCCGATTTTGCACGAGCAACCCGGCGGACTGGAGTTCGCGGAAAAGTTCATTGAGATAGCTCACGCCCGCGTCGCGCAACAGCCCGTACGTGCTCAACTGGTCGAGCCGGGCGTCGAGCACCTCGCGCGTCCGGCTGCCAAGCAGCGCCTGGACGATTTTCCCCTTGCCGAACCGCCCCTGCCAACCCTCGGTGGTGCGGTTGCTCATCCGCGCCACGCCGCTGAGCGCCTTGCGCACGATGAGCACCTCCTCCTCCGAACCTTGCCGCCGGCCGTAACGTCCGTGGTCGGCGCAAATGTCGCAGTTTCCGCAACGCTCGGGTTCCTTTTCTCCGAAGTAACGCAAGAGTGTTTCCTGACGGCAGGCGCGGGCGTAGACAAACTCCACTACCATCTTGAGCTTGGAACGGTCGCGCCGCTCCTTTTCCGCGAGTGCATCCCAATCGAGTTGCAGTTCGTGGGGCTTGATCTCCGGGTGCGTGATCCGGGTGCCGCGGGTGCGCTGGCCGGGCAGATCGAAGCGGTCCACGTAATCCGCCCGGTGCAGCACGCTTAACGCGGCGCTGACCGCCATGCCGTTGTTGGCCGCGCCCTCCGTCGTCAGCCGTTCGGCGATGGCCTGGATGGGCATCGACACCTCGCCCTGCGCACCGGCAGCGTTGCGCAGGACCTGATAAATTTCCTGGATCACCGGCCGGCTGGGATTGCTGCCCTCGATGAAGAAATCCTGCACGCGCGTGTCGGCGTAGTTGAAGTACAACTCGCAAACGGAAGGCTCGCCGTCACGTCCCGCGCGTCCCGCTTCCTGATAGTATGCCTCCAGGCTGCCGGGGACCTCGAAGTGGGCGACGAACCGGATGTCGGACCGGTCGATGCCCATGCCGAAAGCGTTCGTGGCCACCGCCACGTCGTACTTCCGGCTGATGAACTGATCCTGCGCGAGATCGCGTTCGGCGTCGCTGAGTCCGCCGTGGTAGGCGATGGCTTTGACGCCCCAACCCATGAGCGTGGCATGGACCGCTTCGACCCGCTTGCGGGTGGCGCAGTAGATAATGCCGGTTTTCTGTTCGTCGATGAGGTTTTTTAACCGGTCGTACTTGGCGGCTTCGCGTTCGACCTGATGCACGCTCAGACGGAGATTCGGCCGGGCGAACCCGGCGACGAACTCCCGTGGTTCCTGCAAATTAAGCTGTGCGAGGATGTCCCGGCGCACTTCCGGCGTCGCCGTGGCGGTGAAAGCGGCGACCTGCGGGCGGCCGAGCTTTTCGATCACCGAGCCCAAGCGGAAATAATCGGGCCGGAAATCATGGCCCCATTGCGAGATGCAGTGCGCCTCGTCGATGGCGAAGAGGGAGATCGTCGCGCGCCCCAACGCATCCAGGAACGACCGGCTGCGAAACCGTTCCGGGGCGATGTAGACGAGTTTGTATTCGCCGGCGGCCAGGCTGCGGATGCGTGCCTGCTGCTCGGCGAGGGAAAGCGAGCTGTTGATGAGGGTCGCCGCGATACCACGACGCTCCAGCGCGTCCACCTGGTCCTTCATCAGGGCGATGAGCGGGCTGACGACGACCGTCACCCCGTCCAAGATGAGCGCCGGGAGCTGGTAGCAGAGCGATTTGCCGCCCCCTGTGGGCATCACCACCAGAGCGTCGTCGCCCGCGAGGATCGTCGTGATGACTTCTTCCTGCGCATCGAGAAACTCGCGGAACCCGAAGTATTTTTCGAGGAACTGGTGGGGATCGGAAGGCATTGCGGTGGCGCCTTGACGATACACCAACCGGAGCGCGAGGGAAAATGCCGATGCCGCCCTTCTTGACATCCGCCGCCCCCCGCCGGAAAGACGACGCTCCCCGATGGTCTCCGCGTTCATCGCCGCCGTTTTCTTCGCGCTCTCGGCAGTGTTCGCACACCGCACGACGAGGCTGGTCGGGGTCTTCACCGCCAATTTTGCCCGCATCTTGATCGCCACGGGGGTCCTGGGGGTGCTGGCGGCCATCCATGGGGGCGCGCTGCGGGGGACGGCGCTGCCCATTTTTCTCGTCAGCGGGGTGGTGGGCTTCGGCCTGGGCGACCTCGCGCTGTTCGCCGCCTATCCCCGGCTCGGTTCGCGCCTGACCTCGCTCCTGATGCAATGCCTTTCGTCGCCGTTCGCCGCCGTCATCGAATGGCTCTGGCTCGGCACCCGCCCGGGTGGCGCGGCGTTGATTTGCGGGGCCGTGATCCTCGTTGGCGTCGGTCTGGCGGTCGCGCCGGGGACGACCCGCCAACCGGACGGCGGCGGCTACGCCGGGCCGGACCCGGCGCACCGGGCGGTCGGTCTGGTCTTCGGAGTGCTCGCCGCCCTCGGCCAAGCGGGGGGAGCGGTGCTCAGCCGCAAGGCGTTCGCCGTGGCCCACGCGGCGGGGCAGGAGATCGACGGGTTCACCGCCGCGTTTCAGCGCGCGCTCGGCGGGGTCGTCGTGATCGGCGCGGCGTACGGGATTTCGCGGGGCGTCCGGCGCTGGCGCGAGGGAGAACCGCCCCCGCACTGGCGCAGCGCGTGGCCCTGGGTGGTGGCGAACGCCCTGGTCGGCGCGACCATTGGCGTCAGCTTCCTGCAAAGCGCGCTGGCCTCCACGCCGAGCGCGGTCGTCCTGCCCATCGTGGCGCTGACCCCGCTGCTCGTGGTGCCGTTCGCTTACTTCCTCGAAAACGAGCGGCCCAGCGCGCGGTCCCTGGTCGGAGGCGCGCTGGCCGTCGCGGCGGCGGCGGTGCTGGCGAAGGTTCGTCAGCCGTAGAGAACTACTTCCAGCGCCATTCCGGCCGGAGATTGACATCCTTCACACCGACGCCGTCGAGTCCGGCGGACCGCAGCAGATAGAGCACGCCCTCGGGGCTTTCCATCGTCTCGCGCAACGCCCGGGCGAAGAGTTCCACGTACTCCTTGTAGGATTCGAGCGCCAGTTTACCGCTCGTGACGTAGCCCGCCAGCGAGTCGTCATGATGATCGATCAGGTCGGAAAGCGCCTTCTTGATGGCGGCGCGCATCACCGGGTCCACGACCACTTTGAACGGACTGGCCGAGGGGTTGATCGCGGTGGACTCGGTTTGTCCGACCATGCCCACCGGCATCAGGGCGTGCTTGCTTTCATTTTCCATAAACAGGGGCAGCCTATACCACCGCTCCGGCGATGCGTCCAGAGCCACGGCGTGCGCGGACGAACCGTGCGAAAAAGAAATTTCGCGCGGCTCTGGCGCGGTGGTACGCTCCGCGCATGTTCGTTTTCGCCGCCGTCCGTTTCCGCGTGTCCGGACGGGCGTTTCTGCACCTGTCGTTGGCAGTTCTGGCGATCACCTCGCTCGCGGGATGCGGCGGCAAGAAGCCCGATCAACTCGTCGTGGGGATCGAACTGGCCTCGCCGCCGTTCGACATGACCGACGAGCGCAACCAGCCCACCGGCATCGACGTGGAACTCGCGCGGGCGTTGGCGGACTCGCTCCACAAGGAACTGGTCATCCGCAACACGGCGTTCGTCGGCCTGATCCCCGCGCTGCAAACCGGCAAAATCGACCTCATCCTCTCGTCGATGACGATCACCGCCCAGCGCGCGGAGAGCATCGACTTTTCCGACCCGTACGTGCACATGGGCATCTGCCTGCTGGTCAACGCCGGGTCGGACGTGCGAAAATCCGACGACCTCAACCGGCCGGAGCGCAAGGTCGTGGTCCGCAACGGCACCACCGGGTTCTTCTACGCACAGGAACATCTGCCGCAGGCGCAGCTCCTCCAGGTTTCGGAGGCCGGTGCCTGCGTGTTGGAAGTAGTGCAAGGCAAGGCGGATGCGTTCATCTACGACCAGTTCTCGGTGTTCCAATACCAGCGCCAAAACTCCCGCAGCACGCACGCCGTGCTCGATCCGCTGCGCAAGGAGGATTGGGGCATCGGCATCCGCAAGGGCAACGTCGAACTGCTCCGACAGGTCAACGCGTTCCTGCGTGAATTCAGGGAACGCCACGGGCTCGAAACGATTGCCGCCAAGTATCTCGAAGCGGACCGCGAGGCATTCAAGGAAATGGGAAATCCCTTTTCGTTCGAGCGATGATTTCCGATCCCACAAAACGCTTTTCGAGCCGGGTCGAGAACTACATCCGGTTCCGCCCGGGATACCCGCCCGGCGTGCTGGCCGTATTGCGGGCCGAATGCCACCTGACGCCGGCTTCCGTCGTGGCGGACATCGGTTCCGGGACTGGCATTTTCAGCGAGGTCCTGCTCAAGAACGGCAACGCGGTCTACGGCGTCGAACCCAACGACGAAATGCGTCACGCGGCCGAACGGCTCCTGGCCGGTTATCCGCGGTTCACCAGCGTGCAGGGCACATCGGAGGCGACGACCCTGGCCGGACGGTGCGTCGATCTCATCACGGCCGCACAGGCGTTTCATTGGTTCGACCGCCCGCGCACGCGAGCGGAGTTTCGGCGCATCCTGAAGCCGGACGGCCAGGTGGCATTGATTTGGAACGACCGCCAGTTGGACACGACGCCGTTCCTGCGCGACTACGAAGCATTGCTGCGGGAACACGGCACCGATTACTTGGTTGTCCGGCACAAAGACCTCGACCTCGCGCAGGTCCGGGAATTCATCGGCAGCGACGAGGTCAAGCAGACCACGCTGGAAAGCAGCCAGTCTTTCGATTACGAAGGCGTTGAGGGCCGCCTGCTGTCTTCCTCGTATGCTCCCGAGTCAGGTCATCCAGGCCACGGGCCGATGCTTGCCGCCCTGCGCGAGATTTTTGCACGGCACCAGCAGGATGGGAAAGTGGAGATTCGCTACGACACGCGGATTTTCACCGCCCGGCTGCCCGAGCGGTGAAAAAGAGGCGTCACGAGACAGCCAGAGCTATCTACCTTGAGATGTAGCGGGTTTCCGGCAGCGCCAACGGCGCGCTTCATGAAAGCCTGGGGCAACGCCCCAGGTTGGGACCGACCAAGGCGCAAGCCCTGAAGGGGCGACTCATCACAACTCGCCACGGAATGAGTCGCCCCTTCTGGGCTCGGCAGCAGCCCGTCGCTTACCTGGGACGTTGCCTCAGGCTTTATGAAGCCGCTCCGTTGGCACTCAGGAGGTTAGCCGGTGGTGCCAACCACCGGAAAACAACAGAAAAGAAAAGTGCCTTGGAGGGGCAGCGCCTCCGGCATGGCACCTGTCTGCGTTGCGCGGCCTCTCCGGGGCGTGGACGCGCTGCGTGGCGCTTCCGGTGGTTGGCACCACCGGCTAACCGCCGCGGTCCCTCCGGGACTGAAGAAAGGCTGCAATCTCGGTGAAACTGCTCTAGGAACTGACGTACTCCGCCGAGTAACTATCGAACTTGGCGGTGGAACCCTTGGGCGGGGTGGTCTTCGTGTCGTAAACAGTGTCGTTGACGAGTTCTTTCTTTTCCGTGTCGTAAACCATGCAACTGGACGCTCCTTTGCTCTCCTTGTTGCGGCTGGTTTTGACCGCGATGTAACGCACCTTTTTGCGTTTCAACTCGGACTGGTGGGCGGCGTAGGCCCGGCGCGCGTTGGCCTCCGCGACCTGTTTCTGGCGTTCGTCCGCCTGATGTTTTGCGACGGCGTAAGTAATGACGCCCGTCAGCAACCCGACCCCCGCGCCGAGCGCCGCCGCCTCGCCGGTGTGCAGACCTGCCGCGGCCCCGATGGCACCGGCGATGGCCCCCGCGCTGGCCCCGACCGCCGCACCGCTTTCTCCCGGGGTCATGCCCTCGCAGCCCGTGAAGAGAATGGCGGTGGAAACGGACAAAGCCGTCAATCTGAGAGTATTGGAATTCATACCGGCGCAGATTATCTATCTCACAAACGACTGACAAGTCGGAAGTTAGCCCGCGCGTCCGGCCAGACGGCGTTCCGCCGCGCGGAACGACGGCTCGCCAGCCAAAAAAAGCTGTCGTTTGCCGCTGATCCGGCCTGCGACGCACAATTATGCCGTTGCCCGACGCGATTTGACGCTGTTTAATCAAGACTCGGGCAAACGACCGTTTCCGTATCAACCAATGGCTGCCACCATCCGTGTCATCCCCGCGCAGGTAGACGCCTTCGAGGTGCCGATCCTCTATACCGCCACCATCGGGCGCACGCCGGAGAACACCGTTTGCCTCAAGTTCAGTCCGACCGTCAGCCGCCAGCACGCGATCATCCGCTGTCACAACGGCTACGAATACCAGCTCATGGACCTGGGCAGCCGCAACGGCACGTACGTGAACGACCAGCGCGTCGTGATGCCCGTGACCCTCCAGAACGGCGCGCGCATCCGGATCGCCAACAACGACCTGATTTTCGAGCAAAGCTTCGAGTCGGAGGGCGGCGAGGAAGCGGCGGCGACGCTCGCCGGTCACTCGGAAACGTCGATGCAGACGCTCCACAACGCCGCGATCCTCGTCTGCGACATCCGCGGCTTCACCAGCCAGTCGGAAGTTCTGCCGGCCTCATCGCTCGCGCAGGTGCTCGGCCAATGGTTCCGCGAGGCCGGCAACGCCGTCCAGAAAAAGGGGGGCGTGATCGACAAATTCATCGGTGACGCGGTGCTGGCCTACTGGCAGGAAACCGCCGGTCCACAGGACGCCTGCGAGCGTGCGTACCATTGCGCCCGCCAGTTGCTCGACCTCGCGGCGCGGACGAAGTGGCCGGAGTCCGGCAAACAATTCGTGGTCGGCATCGCCATGCATTTCGGCCGGGTGGCGTTTGGCAACATCGGGTTGGTGGCACAACGCGACGCGACGATCATCGGCAACGCCGTCAACACCGCCTTCCGGCTGGAGACCGTCATGAAGGAACTCAACCAGACGCTGCTGGTCAGCGCCGAATTGGTCGAAGCGTTGGTTTCCGAGGACCGCGCGATGTTCACCGACCTAGGCGAGAAATCTCTCAAAGGTAAAAACGAGACCGTGCGGGTCTACGGTTACAAGGGTTGAGGCGGCAAGGCGACCCGCTCAGGCGTTCGGTGCGAGCGTGCCGGCATCCTGCTTGGACCGGTCATCGGGATGGTAGCGCGCCGCGCAGAGACAGCCTCCGAACACCACGATCATCCCGCACAGATAAGTCCACAGCATCAGCGCGATCACGCCGCCGAACGCACCGTAGACCGCGTTGAAATCGGTGATCCGGGTCGAATAGACCACGAAGAGTTGCTGGGCAATCTGAAGTAGCAGGGTGACGAGCAACGCCGGCAGCCAGACGCCCTTGAACGTCACGCCGGTCGCGCGGCGCGGTGCGAGCTTGTAGAACAGCACGAAGCCGTAAAAGAGCACCGCAGCCGACACGACGTAGCCCAGTCCGGTGAACAGGAGAGGAACCCAGACGCGGCTAAACGTGAGGTAGCCCTGTGCCGTCTTGAGGACCAGCGGGAAAACGTTGCCGAGGAAAAGCGCGCTCACGAGGACCCCGAGCATCGTCAGATTTCGCAACGGCAGCTTCCACCAGTTCAATGGCTGCTCGCGAAAGGCCTGGTTGACCGAACTGACGAGCGACTGAAAAAACCCCAGCGAACTCCACAGAACCCCGACCAGCGCCACGAGCCCGATTTTCCCGCGTGCCTGCAAGACCCCGTGCAAGGTCGAACTGAGGAGATCGCGCGCCTGTCCGCTGAGCGGCACGTTGGCGACGATGTATTGAAACGCTTTGGCCTGCGCCGCCTCCTCGCCGATGAACCGGGCGGCGAAGTCGGTGCTGAGCGTCACGAGCAGCACCGCCAGCGGCACGAGCGCGAAAAATGCGTAGTACGAAAACGATGCGGCCCACACGGTCCCGTTGATATCCGAGAAAAGGCTGCCAGCGGTTTTCAGCCACTGCCAGACGGCGCGGAACGAGGCCAGGTAACGCTGACTGCGGGGCAGTGTGTCGATCTTCGCGGCCACGCCCATCGGAGGCGGATCGAGTTCCCGTTCGTCAGGCATGGTTCATGTCACGAGAAACTTTCGACGGACGGTGCAAAACCGTCGGTCGCGTCCGCTCAAAGCCCTTTCTCGACTTTCTGTTCCTGCGGTCGCTCGACGTGTCCGCCGAAGCCCTTGCGCATCGCCGACAGCATTTTCTCGGCGAACGTGTGCTCCTGCCGAGACCGGAAACGCGTGTACAGGGCCGTCGTGAGCACTTCGGCCGGGACGCCTTCTTCCAGGGCGGCCTGGATCGTCCAACGGCCTTCGCCGGAATCTTCCACGAAGCCGCTGTATTCTTTCAACTGGGGACTGCTGATCAGGGCGCTAGCGGTCAAATCCAGCAGCCAGGAGGAGACCACGCTCCCTCGCCGCCACAATTCGGCGATTTCGGGCAGATTCAGGTCGTAAGTGAGCCCGGCCTTCAAATCCTGGTTGTTCGCTCCGCGCATGATGTCGAAGCCCTCCGCATATGCCTGCATCAAGCCGTACTCGATCCCGTTGTGGACCATCTTCACAAAATGTCCGGAGCCGGGTCCGCCGCAGTAGAGATAACCCTTTTGAGCTGTGCCTTTATCCGGGTCGCGGCCCGGTGTCACCGGGATGTCGCCAATTCCCGGGGCGAGCGTGGCGAAGATCGGTTCCACCCGCTTGGCCGCTTCCGGGTCACCGCCGTACATGAGGCAGTAGCCGCGTTCGACACCCCAGATGCCTCCGCTCGTGCCGCAGTCGAGGTAGGTGATCCCCAAAGGTTTCAGGAATTCGGCGCGGCGCACGTCGTCTTTGTAGAAGGAATTGCCGCCGTCGATGATCGTGTCGCCAGCGGCCAGCAGCTTGGAGAGTTCGACGACGCTGTCCTCGGTCGGTTGACCGGCCGGCACCATGACCCAGATCGCGCGCGGGGCGACGAGTTTGCCGACCATGTCGGCGAGGGACGAGGCACCCGTCGCGCCTTCCTTTTCCAGCGCCGAAATATTGTCCGGGTTGTGGTCGAACACGACGCACTGGTGCTGGTTCTTGAGAAGACGGCGCACCATGTTGGCACCCATCCGGCCGAGGCCGATCATTCCTAGCTGCATTGATTTAAAACGGTGAGAGGTGGAGGTTGTGACGCTAAGGGTGTTCGTGCATCCACCCCCGCGTGCGTGCGTGGCGATCAGCGAACATGAGGTGAAACTGAATCCGGCCGAACGTCTCGCCGAACCATTTCCCGAGCCAACCGCCGGGAAAAAGGTATTCCACGTCGTCCGTCATCAACGTGTGCGTCCCATCGACCGCACGAAACCCGTGGCGGTGACGGAAGAACGCAAACGGGCTCTTGAGCGCCTCGTCCACGAGCAGTTCAGGCGACCGCACCTCACGCCACACACCTCGCCACTTCATCGGCAGCAGGCCGAAAAAGCGGATGACGATCTGGAAATCAGCGCCCTGACGAGGCACGGAGTCGCCGTGCTCGACGGTCACCTTCTGCCAACGCGGCGAGATTTTCGTGATGTTGTGGGGGTCGCCATGAAAGACAAAAACCCTCTCAATCGGAGCGTCCAGCACCACGGTTCGCCGGAAGCGGCACGGCGAAGGCATGGCGACAGGGTAACGTCAGGGCAGGGGCTCGGACGAAACCCCTGTTTCATGCGCGGACATTGCCGGCTGCGCATCCAATGCAGGCTCGTCCAAAAGACCCGCACCTTCGCTCTGCGCTTCCGGCACGCTCGCGGCCGACGCATCGACCGCCACCGCTTGCTCGACCGGTTCCGTGACCGCGAGTTCATCCGGCGTCGATGGCTCCTCGACCTGCGTTGCACCCGCCGCCGGGGAAGGCGCGGAATTCGCAGGGTCAGCCCCGATCTCTTCGATGACCTTCTCGGCCTTCGATCTCGCCGGGGCGGCTGATTCCTCTTTGGTCTTCGGTGGCAGCGGCAGATCGAAGGTCCCGTTGTGAAATTCGATGATGTGCCCGGCCTGGACCAGGAACCGCAAATCGGCGGCGAGAGCCCCCTTTGCTTTCGCGGCGGCGTCATCCGGGGCAGCCGGCGCTTGGTCGGCGGGCAGCGCGGGGGTCGGAGCACCAGTTTCGGCAGGTTCTGCCGCGACTGCCTGCACGTCACCCGCCGCCGCGACCGGAGCGGGGGCCGGGGCTTTCGCTGGCTTGGCCAGCGTGTGCTCGGCGATGACCTTGCGAGTGCAAAGCGGAAACTTCCCGATCACATCGAGGATGGCGGCCACGTTTTCCGACACGGCACTGCCCGCCGCGACAAACGGGATCGGACGCGCGAGCGAAACGTAGACCACACGCTTGCGGTGTTTGAAGATGTGCAGCCCCGCGTTTTGCAGTCCCTCGCGCAAGAGTTGTACGAAATGCGCCGGGTAGCGAATCTCGGTTTCATGCGCCTGACGGATCGCTTGCATCAGGGCCTCGTCCGGGAGATTGCGAGCCACCGACCCGTGCACACGCCGGACGTTCCCGCTCTTCACCAACCCGTCGAAATAATGTTGCCGGAAATGCGCCCGCGCGTCGCTGACCGTCGCGAGCGTCGTCGGTGGCTCGCCCTCTTTTGTGACGATGGTCGTCACCGTGCGCGCCTCTTCCTTCCAACGCTCGACCAGTGCGGGATCGCTGACCACCTCGACGTTGCGCCGGTAATCCTCGAACGACATCCGGCGGCTGAAGCGGCTCTCGTACAACGCGCGGAGCGCGGGCTGATAGCCGTGGTGATTCGTCGGACCGAGCAACGTGCCGCTCGTGCGTTCGCGCGCCACGTTGGCAAAGTTGCCCTTGAGCGGCTCCTTCTGGACCGTTTGCTCGGTGTAATACTGCTCGCGGGCGGAGTCGAAGGCGATCCGTTCCAGCGTGGCCCGGTCCAGGGTCACCGGACCTTCGTCGCCGAGCTGGTAGAGCGAGGTTCCTGACTGCGTCGCGGCCGGGTCCACGGTGAATTGCACCCAATGGCGGGCCGGTTCCTGCAAAAACATCCGCGCCAGACTGAAAAGCGGGTACGCGAGATGGGTCGTGCGGATCTGCTTGATGATGCTGGCGAGACAGAGGTCGTCCGGTTGGAAGACCACCTGCACCGGCGCGGGAGCCGCCGAGCGTGCTGGCGGTGCGTCGTGGCGTGGCGGTCGCTGTTCTCCGGGACGACCGTCTTGACGGTTACCACCGCGAGCACCTCCGGGACCGGGACGCCCGGCGTCACGGCGACGATCCCCGCCGCCACCACCACCACCGCGCGCGTCGCGCCGGTCGCGCCCGAAACCACCCTGCCCCTGCCGGGGTCCACGCGAGGACGGACGCGAATCGTAGTCGCTCGGCCCGTCGTGGCTGGCGTACTGCTTGGAAGGCGATGGCGTGCCCTCGCGCATCCAGTCGGGGACCAGGCGCAATTCATCGAGATTAATAGACGGAAAATCGGCTTCGTTCATAACGGAGCGGCGGTCGGGATGAGCGGGAAAACGAGAAACGCCGCCGCGCCTTGGACGCCGGGAAACACAGGAGAGTGCGAGTGCCGGCCAACATCCCACGGGCGTACCCGGTGTGCAAGGGGGGTGTGCCGTCCGAGGAAACACGCGGGCCGGAGAATTTATTTAGTTGCGAAATAGGAGGGGCGTCATTACAGAAGCAGCATTGCCGGCCCCGCCGCGCCTCCGTTACCGTTACCCCAAGCCATCATCCGTTTTATGTCAGACAAATCCGTCGAGGAAAAAGTGAAGGAAATCATCGTCGAGCAACTCGGCGTCACGCCCGAGCAGGTCACCCCGCAAGCTTCGTTCATCGAAGACCTCGGCGCGGACTCGCTGGACACCGTCGAGCTCGTCATGGCCTTCGAGGAAACCTTCGGGGTGGAAGTGCCCGACGAAGATGCCGAAAAGCTGCTGACCGTCGGCGACGTGATCAAGTACATCGAGAACAAAGCGCCGGGCAAATAGCCGCCGTCCGTGTCCGGCGTGACGTGAGCTGCGTCCGCGCCGGAGAGGCCGGTCGCGGACCCGTTGTGCCGGTTTCCCCGCCACGAAGTTTCGTTGGCGTCAGGTAAAGTTCTCCCATACTTTCGGCGTCCATGTTCACCGCCGACGATTTCCAGTACGCCCTGGAAAACACCCGCGTGCTGCTCGGTCCGCAACGGCAGATCGAGACTTTCGGCAGCACCCGCTTCCGGTTTCACCTGTTGACCGAGTCCATGGACCGGGCCAACGAGGTGTATGTGCGCGACGGCACCATTCACGCCGAGCGTCCGCAAATCCTGACGCCTGCGCATCACGCGCAGCTTTTGCTCGATAATTTCGGCGAAAAGGCCCGCGAGTTCGCCGATTGGCTGCGTCAGCCGGGTGGTCCGATGGCGTCGGTTCTCAAGTACGGCTTCCAGTTTCGCCGTTCCGAAATCAGCGAGCACGTGGTCCGCGAGCCCATCGAGGCGGTCGGTGACCGTCTCTGCGCGACGGTGGCAGCCTCCCAGGACGCCGAACCGCTCAGCGCGGTGATCCGCGGCGTCGACGACGCGTGGGAGGTCTGTTTGTTGAAGTTCACAATGGACCTCGTGCAAGGATCGGCTCCCTCGAACGTCCACGACCTGCGCCGACGCGGGTTACTGTGAGACCGACGGCGTTCACGTTTTCAGGCCGCCGCACGCTTGCGCCATGATCAAGCTGCTGAAGGCTCTCGTCATCCTGGGCCTGGTGAGCATGCTCGTCGGCGGCGGGGCGGGAGCCTATTATTTCCTAATCCAACAACCGAAGTTGCAGGACGAAAAGGAAGCCCACGCGGCCGGTCCGGCGGGTCAGCCGACGCCGGACCCGACCGACGGCGAATTCGAGAAAATCCGGGACCTGCGCCGCAACCAGCAGTACGCGGAGGCGCACGCGGCGACCGAAGCGTTTTTGACGCGTTTTCCCGAGAGCACGCACCGTGACGAGGCGGAAACGATGCTCGGCGAACTCAACGTGCTGGACCTGCTCTCCAACCAGCCCGGTCCGGACAAAGTGGAATACATCGTCCAGCGCGGCGACGTGATCGACCGCGTCGCGCGCAAGACCAAGTGCAACCAGGAACTGCTCTACCAGGCGAACGGTCTGGAGCGCACGATGCTGCGCATCGGCCAGAAGCTGCGCGTGCCGCAGGTGGACTTCGCCGTCGAAATCCACTTGAAACAACGCAAGCTCATCCTGCTGAACCACGGACGGTTTTTCCGGTCGTACTCCATCCAGAGCAGCCGGCCGGTCGCCAAGAAATTCCCGGAAATCCACACGAAGGTGCAGGAAAAATTGGCCACCAAGGACGGCCGCCGGATCGCCTTCGGCACCAAGGACTACCCCGGCAGCCTGCGTTCACTCACGTTGGCCGGGCAGGCCGGCTACACGATCTACGGCGAGGAAGAAACTCCGGACAAGCCGCCGAGCAACAGCGGCATCGGCCTGAATCCATCGGACGCCGAGGAGTTGCACACGCTCGTCAGCGTCGGGACACCGGTGACGGTCAGCGCCGATTGATTGTTTTTTCCGTTCGCCTGCGGGTCGCGTCCGCAGGCTGACACGCCCGTTTGCTTTTTCGTCGGACCACGCTTTCTGTTTGTCTCCGTCCCCGCCATGAACGTCACGCCCCTGGATTTTGAGAAGCCGATCCTCGAACTCGAAAAGAAGCTGGACGAGTTCAAGCGCCACCTGCACGGACAGGAAATCGACCTCGACCCCGAAGTGCGCCGCATCGCCGCGCACCTCGCCAAGACCAGACAACAGGTTTACGCCAATCTCAGCGCATGGGATCGTGTGAAAATCGCGCGACATCCTCAGAGACCCTACGCCCTGGATTACCTGCGTCTGTGCTTCGGCGATTTCGTCGAACTGCACGGGGATCGCTGCTTCGGCGACGACCGCGCCATGCCCGGCGGGCTGGCCACGCTGGACGGCATTCGTTGCGTCGTCGTCGCGCACCAGAAGGGGCGCGACGTGAAGGAAAACATCCAGCGCAATTTCGGTAGCGCCCACCCCGAGGGCTACCGCAAATCCCTGCGCCTCATGCGGCTGGCGGAGAAGTTCGGCCTGCCGGTGGTAGCTCTGATCGACACGCCGGGCGCGTATCCCGGCGTCGGGGCCGAGGAACGGCATATCGCGGAGGCCATCGCGGTCAACCTGCGCGAGATGATGGTCCTGCGGACACCGATTGTCGCCGTCGTGATCGGCGAGGGCGGGTCGGGCGGAGCGCTCGGCATCGGGGTCGCTGACCGCGTCCTCATGCTCGAAAACTCGTACTATTCGGTCATCAGTCCCGAGGGGGCCGCCGCCATCCTATGGAAAAACGGCGCGCACCGCGCTGCCGCCGCCGACGCACTCAAGCTCGGCGCGGTCGAACTCGAAAAATTCGGGTTGATCGACGGAGTTGTTCCCGAGCCCGCCGGAGGAGCCCAGCACGATCACGAGGCAACGGCCGGAAATCTGCGGACCGCCGTCGCGGCTCACCTTCGCGAACTGGCGAACGTGGCGACCGCCGATTTGCTCTCGGCGCGCTACCGGAAGTTCCGGCAGTTTGGCCGGTTCAGTGAGGAAAAACGCTGACGTTGGCGGGCCCTCGCGGCCGGCACCACCTCACTGCTTGTTATCCCAGTTGCCCTGGTCGTCGGCGGTATCGGCGATCCCGTCCTTGCCCTTGGAATAGAGGTCGTACCCGTTCGGATTGTGTTTGCCGGGGCAAACGTAAACATAGTCATGTCCCCACGGGTCTTTGGGCAGGCGGTCCATCAGGTGATACCATTTGTTCGGCTTCGGATCGCTCTGCGGCATCGTGACCAGCGCCTGCAAACCTTGCTCGGTCGTGGGTAGCTGGTCATCCGCCGTCATCCGATAGGTCTGGAGCGCGGAGTCGAAAGCGACCATGTCCGCCCGGACCCGGGCATCCTGCCCGATAGCCAGCTTGTTGCCGAAAATATAAAATCCCGACCCCAGCAGAAGCGCGATGATTGCCACCACGAGCATGATTTCCAACAGGGTAAAAGCGTGGCGCTGGCGCGTGAGATTACGGGGCGTCATAGGAGTTGGGGACGGGGATCAGAGCGGGGGAGAGGATGTAATCGAGCTTTTCCCAGTTGTACTTGAGCTGGATTTGCACCGAGCGGATCGCCACGGTGTCAGAGCCTTTTGACAGGGCGATGGTCAGACTGTTCAATCCCGCCGCCAGCGCTTCGCCCGGGATGACCTTCTGCGCGTGGACCCACCCCGTGTAGCGGAATCCCATGCGCGAATCTCCCTCGCGCGTCTGCCCCCGATAACCGGGGTCCGAAAGATCGGGCAGAAAAACTTCCGAGGCGACCGCCGGCGTCTGGTTCACCGTCAGGCTCGGCGAGGCGTTCAGCGTCGCGCCGAGGATCTCGTAGCTGACCACGGCTACCATCGGCTGACGCTCCAACTGGAACTCGAACGTGGTCGTCGGGGCATCCGCCGCTTTGAGCAGGAGGGCTTTCCCGCCTTGCAACCTCGCCGTGACGACGCCATAGAGATAACTATCCTCCCGCTGCGTGCGCGTGGCGGACAGGATTTGGAACGGCTCCCGCACGGTTTCCGTCGAGGCAAAATCCGCCGGCTGCTGCACCTCGGATTTTTGCAGCCAGGTCAAGAAAACCGCGCGCAACTGGGAGCCGTCGCCCGGAGCGGCAAATTCGAGGTAATCCGCCCCGTCCATCGGGACGACGAGCGTATCGGAGGTCGGCAAACCGAGCCCCTGGCCCAGAGGCTCGGACCGCATCAGTTCGTTGCCGAGTTCGTTCCAGACCGAAACGTGCGGTCGGCCGTCCCCCGGCAGGTCCTCGTAAAACAGCCGCACCTGCAGGTCGCTCACGCCAGCCGCCGGCCGTTGGACACGAACGCGGTAAACCGACTCGCTGGTTTCAGGTACGATCTGTTCCACGGCGGTCGTCGCGGCGATTTTCACCGAAACCGTTTCCACGGCACCGGACGATGTTTTCGCGGGGATGTAGTCGAAGGCCTCCACCCAAGTGGGCGCGGTTTGCGGATCGGCCTCGGGGGCTGCCGGGCGGAGATCGATCCACGCGCTGAGCGGCGTGGGCTGGGAGCGGAGTTCCTGCGCCTCCGCCGGACGCAAAACGAGCGCTGCGATCAGCGCGACGAGGAGCACGAGCCAGGTCAAAAAAGGGGCACGAGACGATGGGAATAACATGGGCAAACGCACGGGAGCACAGGGATTGGCGCGATCATACCCGGACCCGGCACGGCCGACAAGCGAACAAAGCCCCGTGCCAGATTGTTCACATGTTCATGTGAGGCTGGAGGCTGCTGGTGACATTGAACACTGCGCTAATGATGCTGAACACCACCGCGCCGACGACGACCGCGATCATCACGACGATGATCGGCGGGATGATGGCCGTGGCGATCTTGATGCGCCCGTCCAGCTCCCGCTCGTACACGTCGGCCACCATCTGCATCGTCTCGGCGAAACGGCCGGACTGCTCGCCGACCGCCATCATGTCGAGGTAGAGGTCGGGAAACACCTGCTCGCGGCCCAGCGCGCCCGAGAGACTCGAACCGTCCACCAGCGCCGCGCGCGTCCGGTTCATGCAGCCGCGCAGGTAGGCGTTGCCCGACATGTCCTCCAGGAGTTCCATCGTCCGCAGCAGCGTGACGCCGTTTTGCAGCAGCGTGCCCATCGTGCGGGCGAACTGCGCGTAAAAGCTGTACCGCATGACCGACCCGAGCGCGGGGAAGCCCAGGCGCATCCGGTCCCAGGCGAGCCGTCCGGCGTCAGAACGCGTCAGCGCCTTGAACAACGCGAAGCCGGCCATCCCACCAGCCACCGCCAGCCACCAATAATGGACGACCGCATCGTTCGCCGCGATCAACATCCGGGTCGGCAGCGGCAGCGTGCCGCCGCCGGTGTTGGCGAAGAACGAGTTGAGCTGGGGCACCATCACGGTGATGAAAATGATGACCAGCGCCACCCCGACAATCGCCAGAAACGCGGGGTAGATCAGCGCCTGCTGCACCCGGTCGCGCAACTGTTTCATCGTGCCGAGGTGCTTGACGAGCCGACCAAGAATGTCCGAGAGCGCGCCGCTGGCCTCGCCGGCCATCACCAGGTTGATGTACAACGACGAGAAGATCCGCGGATAATCCCGCAGGGCCTGCGAAAAACTGCGCCCGTCGAGCAGCGACTGGTGCAGGCCGGAGGTCAACTGCCGCAGCGCGGGCTGCTTGAGCCGTTTGACGAGGATGCCGAGCGCCTCGTCGAGCGTCATGCCGGCCGTGAGCAGATACGCGAGCTGTTCGGTGAAAAACAACCGCTGACCGTGCGAGAGCCGGACGCTGTTTGCCGCGGCCGGCACCACCACCGGCGCAACCGCCGGACGGGTGGCCGGGGAGGCGGCGGCGGACCTCGTCGTCAACGCGGAGGAAGACGAATCAACCGGTCCCTTCGCGCTGCCGTTGACCCGGGGCATAGCGGTCTTCGTGTCACCGCCATCGGTCTCGATCTTGATCGGCACATAGCGTTTTTGCTCGATCATCTGGATCGCCGCCGCGCGGTCACCGGCCTCGATCCGTCCCTCGATGAGTTGTCCCTGGGCGTTGCGGGCGCGGTAGGAGTATTGGGGCATGGCAGCGACAAAAAGGGAGAACACTCCAAGAAAGCACAGACTATCGCTCCGGGATAGGGGCCACCCCGCCGCGCGGTCCTATCGGCGGTTGCGGCAAGCAAGAGAATTGACTTGCGTTTCCCAGGTTCAAATTGATCTTGCCAGCCGTTTTCCGCTGCCGTTTTCACCTCCCCACGTTTTCTTTTCACGTATGGCAAACATCGTTCTTGTAGGGGCGCAGTGGGGCGACGAGGGCAAGGGGAAAATCATCGACGTGCTCACGGGCCGGTCGGACATCGTGGTCCGCAGCCAGGGCGGCAACAACGCCGGCCACACCATCGTCCTCGGCGGCCAGAAGTACGTCCTGCACCTCATCCCTTCGGGCATCCTGCGCCCCGGGAAGGTTTGCGTGATCGGCAACGGCGTCGTGATCGATCCGCTCGCGCTCCTCAAGGAGATCGACGGGTTGCGCGCGCTCGACATCACCGTCGAGAAAAATCTCCTCATCAGCGACTGCGCGCACCTGGTGATGCCGTACCACCCGCGCATCGACGAACGCCGCGAGCAACTCAAGGGCCACCAGAAACTCGGCACGACCAAGCGCGGGATCGGTCCCGCCTACGGCGACAAAGCCGCGCGGACGGGCCTGCGCATGTCCGACCTGATGCAGCCGGAGGTGTTTTCCGTGAAGTTGAAAGTGCGGATGCGTGAGGCCAACCAGATCTTACGAACCTTCGGAGCCAAGCCGCTGAGCTTTAAAAAAGTCGAAGCCGATTACCTCGAAGCCGGCCTGCGCCTGAAGCCTTTCGTCACCAACACCGTCGTCTACCTGCACAATGCCCTCGCGGCAAAGAAGAAAATCCTCTTCGAGGGCGCGCAGGGCACGTTCCTCGACCTCGACCACGGGACCTATCCCTACGTCACGTCCTCCAACACCACCGCCGGCGGCGCGTGCACCGGCTCGGGCGTGCCGCCGCACCGCGTGGACCTCGTGATGGGCGTGCTGAAGGCGTACACCACCCGCGTCGGCGAGGGACCCTTTCCCAGCGAGGCGGCGGAGATCACGGACATGCTCCACGAGATGGGAAGGGAGTTCGGCGCGACGACCGGACGGCCCCGGCGCTGCGGCTGGTTCGACGCGGTCGCCACGCGGTTCGCCACGATGGTCAACGGCATCGACCTGCTGGCCGTCACCAACCTCGATGGGCTGGACACGGTCGAGCGGATCAAGATTTGCACCGGCTACCGGCTCGACGGCGCGCTGATGGAAGTCCCGCCGTCCGACCACGAGGTTTTCGCGCGTTGCGAGCCGATCTACGAGGAGATGCCCGGTTGGTGTCAGTCCATCGCGGACGTGCGCCGCTACGACGATCTGCCCCCGGCGGCCCGCCGTTACCTCAAGCGCATCTGTGCCCTGACCGGCGCGAAGCTGTCCATCGTCAGCGTCGGCCCCAAGCGCAGTCAGACCATTCAGGTCTGACGATCCGCCCGGCGTGCCGCGCTGCTCGTCCGTTCCCCCATGAAGCCGCGCCCCGCGACCATCCCCCGGCACATCGCCATCATCCTCGATGGCAACGGGCGCTGGGCCAAGCAGCGCGGCCTGGCGCGCATCTTCGGCCACGAGGAAGGCGCCAAGGCCGTTCGCCAGAGCGTCGAGGGCTGCGGCGAACTCGGCGTGGAATACCTGACGCTCTACGCCTTCTCGCAGGAAAACTGGCAGCGCCCGAAGATCGAGGTGAGCGCCCTGATGCACCTCCTCCAGAAGTTTCTCAAGGACACCACCCCGGAGTTGATGGACCGCAACGTCCGCCTCCAGGCCATCGGCCGCCTCGATGAGTTGCCCCCCGCATGCCGCGGCCAGCTCGACTCTTCCATCGAGCAAACCGCCGCAAACACGGGCCTGACACTCATCCTGGCGCTCAGCTACGGCGCTCGCACGGAGATCATCGACGCCATCAAAAGTATCGTGCGCGAGGTGGGGCAGGGCCACCTCGACGAGACCATGATCGACCCCGATCTCCTCAGCCGCCATCTCTACACCCGCCCTTACCCCGACCCGGACCTCCTGATCCGCACCTCCGGCGAGATGCGGCTTTCCAACTTCCTTTTGTGGCAGCTTTCCTACGCCGAAATCTATTTCACGAGCACGCTCTGGCCCGACTTCCGCAAGCAAGATTTGCTTGAAGCGGTGCACGATTACAGTAATCGTCAGCGGAGATTTGGCTCCCTGTAGGAAAGGTTCCTCGCCACTTGCTCCTGCAGCCGAATGCAAACGATTGTCATTGTTGATCCAGAGATCGATTTTCTAGAGTGGGCCGTCCACCAGCTCGAGACTCCCACCACGCGCGTCCTCACCGCCACCCGGGTGGACGAGGCCTACAAGCTGTATTTCGGCGAAAACGCGGATCTGCTCATCACGGACACGCACATGCAGCCCTACAGCGGGCTGGAATTGCTCGCCCGGGTCCGCCAAAAGGACCCCAACGCGATGGTGGTGCTCACCAGCGCCTTCGGCACGACCCAGTCCGTCATCGAGTCGATGAAGCTCGGCGCTTACGATTTCATCCGCAAGGAATCGCTGCCGTTCAATCTGAAGGTCGTCGTGGACGCCGCGCTCAAGGCGCAGAGCGAGATGCGCGCGGCGACCGCCTTCAAGCCGCAACTCACGGTGGACCAGCACCAGGACAGCATCGTCGGCCAATCCGAGGCGATGCAACAGGTCTTCAAAATGGTCGGCCGCGTGGCGCACAGCGAGGCCCCGGTCATGATCACGGGCGAGAGCGGTTCGGGCAAGGAACTCGTGGCCCGGGCGATCCACCACTACAGCCGGCGCAGCGACAAGTTCTTCGTCGCCATCAACTGCGCGGCGATCCCCGAGACGCTGCTGGAGAGCGAGCTTTTCGGGCACGAGAAGGGGTCGTTCACGGGCGCGGTCACCCAACGCATCGGGCGTTTCGAGCAGAGCAACGGCGGCACTCTTTTCCTCGACGAGATCGGCGAGATGCCGATGGCGGTGCAGAGCAAAATCCTGCGCGTCCTCCAGGAGGGCGAGTTCTCGCGTCTGGGTGGCAACCTCACCCTGCACACCGACGTGCGGATCGTCGCCGCGACCAACAAAAACCTGGAGCAGGAGGTGGCACGCAAGGGCTTCCGCGAGGACCTGTTTTATCGCCTCAATGTCGTGCGCGTGCACCTGCCGCCGCTCCGGCAGCGCGTGGAGGACATCAAGCTGTTGTGCGAATATTTCCTGGCCCGGATTTCCTCGCAAAAACATCTGCCCCGCCTGCGTTTGTCCGAAGACGCATTGCGGGTCATGGAAGGCTACCCCTGGCCGGGCAACGTGCGCGAGTTGGAGAACACGCTCCAGCGCGCCTCGGTCCTCGCCACCACGGACGTGCTGCTGCCCAAGGACATCCCGCTCGGCACGGTGAGCGTGGCGGCGGGACGGTTCTCGACCGAAACCGACCCGCTCGCCGCGGAGGATTCCGCGCCGAAGACGACGACGGACCTACCCGCGCCAGCCACCGACGGGGCACCCTCCAGCGCCGTGCAGTCGGCGATTGAAACGCTCTTCCAGGCGGCCGGGCAGGACAAAAGCCTGCATCTGCTCCCCTGGCTGGAGCGCGAATTTACCATCGCCGCGATGAAGCTCACCCGCGGCAACCAGTTGAAGGCCGCCAAGATTCTCGGCGTCACCCGCGCGACGCTGCGCAAGCGGATCGAACGCTTCGGCATCACCCGCGAGTTGAACATCCAGTGACCCGCCCTCCCGGGCCAGCGCCTGAGACGGACGTGGAGCTTTCTCTCCGGAACGCGCGTCCAGCCGTGCCGTTTCGAGCGAACCGCCCTTACGCGAGGGCTCGGGAACGCGGCAACCGTCCATGAACGACCTGGATCAATCTTTATTCGACACCGCCCTGGAAGCGTTGTCGAAGCACAACAACCTCGGGCGCATTCCGTCGGTGCAGCGTCCGCTGGTCTTCGCGCACGTGGCCGATTCCGCCCGGCCTTTCCTCGTGGCCGCGCTGGCGCATCATTGGCGGGGAAAGGCGGAAAACTTCTGGGCGGTCTGTGAAACCGAGCGCGCCCAGGAACGCTTCGCCGCCGAGCTGTCCACCTGGCTGCCTGAAGTGCTGGTGTTCCCGCATTCGGAAATTGCCGCCGTCGAGGGCGCGCTGCCCGACCCGGAGATATCCGCGGAGCGGCTCGGCGTGTTGCAACGTCTGACCGACGGATCGTCCGGAACGGTCGTGGTCATCACGAAACAGGCGTTGGAAGAAAAGGTGGCCGCGCCCCGGACGCTCGCCAGCGCGACCCTCAGCCTCGGGGCGGGTGAACGCGCGGACCGCGACGGTCTGGTGCGTTCGTTGACGGAGGCAGGTTACGAGAACGTGCCGCAGGTCGCCGAGCGGGGCCAGTACGCCGTCCGGGGCGGCATCATGGACGTTTACTCCTGGCAGCAGGCATTGCCCGTGCGCCTGGAATGGTTCGACGACCAGATCGAGTCTATCCGCGAGTTCGATCTTGATCGGCAAACTTCCGTTCGTTCCCTCGAACGCTGTCCTCTGTTGCTGAAAGTACCTGAAGCCGGAACCGTTGCCCTGCGCGACTATCTCCGGAAGAAGGACCTGATCGTTTCCATCGACGCGGAGGGGATGGATTGCCACATCCAACTGACCGGAACCGGGAGCGGCCGGGACACCGGTTCGGTGGAAAGTTTCGAGGACGCTTTTTACCCCACGCCTTTTGCATCCTCCGGTCGCGGGCTCGAAACGCCCGCGTTGCGCGATGCGTTCGCCCGTCAGGTCCGGAGCCAGGTCCGCACCTGGGACACGGAGGGATACCGCACCGTCATCAACATCAAGCGGGATTCCGAAGCTCCCCTGGTGCAGAAGGTTATTCCGGATTTTACGCTAAATCCAGAACTGCACATTTTGCGGTCGAGCGTGAGCGAACTCGGCTTCGTTTACCCGGCCGCCGGGCTGGCGGTGATCTTCGCGGCGGAGATATTGGGTCACGGCACGCGCGCCGAACGAAGCGCGGGTCCGATCTCCGGTCGCTCGCGCCGTGGCCTGCCGACCAGCCGCACGCAGATCGATTTCACGGAACTGACCGAGGGCGAACTCGTCGTCCACCTGGAGCACGGCCTGGCGCGTTATCGAGGATTACAAACTCGACCGCTTCCGGGATCGACCTCGCCCGACGGCGAGACTTCCACCGAGGAAGTGATGGCCCTGGAGTTCGCCGAGAAGGCAAAACTTTACGTTCCGCTCGAACAGGCATTTTTCGTCTCGCGGTACGTCGGACTCGGTAAACGCGGGGCGGTCCTCAGCCACCTGGGCGACGGCAAATGGAGTTCGAGCAAAAAAGCCGCCGAAAAGTCGATCTACGACTACGCCGCCAAGCTGCTGAAAGTCCAGGCGATGCGCGAGACGCACCCTGGCATCCCGTTCGGACCGGACGGCCAGTGGCAGAAAGATTTTGAAGACACGTTTCCCTACAAGGAAACCGCCGACCAGTTCCGGGCGATCAACGAAACCAAGGCGGACATGGAATCCGCCCGGCCGATGGACCGTCTGATTTGCGGCGACGTGGGTTTCGGCAAAACGGAAGTGGCCATCCGGGCCGCGTTCAAGGCGGCGGCCGAGGGGCGTCAGGTGGCCATGCTCGTGCCGACCACCGTGCTCGCCCAGCAGCACTACGAGAATTTCCGCCGCCGCATGGGCACTTTCCCCGTGGTCGTCGAGTTGCTCAGCCGTTACCGGACGGCCGCCGAGCAAACCCGCGTGGCCGAGGGCCTTTTTGACGGCGGCGTCGATGTGGTGATCGGCACGCACCGGCTGATCTCCAAGGACGTGCAATTCAAAAATCTCGGTCTGCTGGTCGTGGACGAGGAACAGCGGTTCGGCGTCCGGCACAAGGAGCGCATGAAGGAGCGTTTTCCCAACGTGGACGTGCTCACGCTCTCGGCGACCCCGATCCCACGCACGCTCTACCTCGCGCTGACCGGCGCGCGCGATCTCTCGACCCTGGAAACTCCGCCGCCCAACCGTTTCCCGGTCGAGACCGTCATCTGCGCCTACGACGAGCGGATTATCCGCACGGCCATTGACCGCGAACTCGCCCGCGAGGGGCAGGTGTATTTCCTGCACAACCGCGTCGAGGACATCGAAAAAGTCCGCGCCCGCGTGCAACACCTTTGCCCCAAGGCGAGGGTGGACATCGGCCACGGTCAGATGGACGAGGGCGAGCTGGAAGAGGTGATGCAGCGTTTCGTAAACGGGGAAACCGACGTGCTCGTGGCCACGACCATCATCGAGAGCGGACTCGACATCCCCAACGCGAACACGATCATCATCGACCGCGCCGACCGCTTCGGGCTCGCCGACCTGTACCAACTCCGCGGCCGGGTGGGGAGGGGAGACCACAAGGCGTACGCGTACCTGATGCTGCCACGCGACCTGCTGACCGTCGGCGAGGCGCGCAAACGCATCAACGCCATCAAACAATATTCGACGCTCGGGGCCGGGTTCAAGATCGCGCTGCGCGACCTCGAAATTCGCGGGGCCGGCAACATCCTCGGCCTCGCACAGAGCGGCCACCTGACCGCCGTAGGCTTCGACCTATATTGTCAGCTCCTTCGCCAAGCGGTGTCAAAACTGCGCGGCGAAAGGGTGCGGCACCGCGTGGAAACGGTTCTCCGGCTCGACTTCGCCGCCATGAGCGAGGCGGAATACGCTGGTGCTTCCACCACCGCCGACGCGGAGGAAGAAGTGTCCAGCCCCTTCCCGAACGAGGTGTTGCCGCCCACCGTCCGACCGACGTGGCCCGCTTTCATCGCGGCGGATTATATCGAGGAACCCCGGTTGCGCATCCAGGCCTACCGGCAAATTGCCGAGGTCACGAGAGACGACGAAGTCGATGCGCTTCAAACCACCTGGCGAGACCGGTTCGGCCCGTTGCCGCCGTCGGCCGAGAACCTGCTCGCGTACATCCGCTTGAAGCTGCTGGCGTCCGCGCACAGGCTGCAACAGGTCGAGGTCCGCGGCGAGAAGGTGATGCTGACCCGCGGGGGCGACTACGTGACCGTCGCCGGGAAGTTCCCCCGCTTGACTTCCCGGGACGCGCCCTCTAAGATGCGCGAACTTTCGGGTCTGCTCCAACGACTATAAACATCCGATCCCGTTCATCCTCAACCGATTAACCGCTAAAGCCATCGTTGACCAAGCCATGAAAAGAAGTCGCCTGTTCCCGGCTCTCGCCGTTTGCCTGCTCGTCGGTTCCTCCGCCCTCCTGTCGCCGCTGACACCCGTCCTCGGGGCCGATCCCGACGTGGTGGACGGCGTGGCGGCGCTCGTGAACAAGGATGTCATCACCTTTTCCCAGGTCCGCGAAGTCGTCGCCCCGCGTGAGCGGACGCTGCGCAGCCAGTACAACGGTCAGGAACTCGCCGACAAAATCCGCGAGGCACGTCGCGGCGCGCTTCAGGAACTCATCGACCGCCAGTTGATCATTCAGGAGTTCAAATCAAAGGAGTTCTCGATCCCACCCCGTTTCGTCGACGACCGGGTGGATACGATCATCCGCGAGGAGTTTGGCGGCGACCGCCAGGCTTTCATCCGCACCTTGCAGGCGCAGGGTTATACGCTGACGAAGTTCCGGGAATCCGAGAAGGAAAAGATCATCGTGCAGGCGATGCGCTTCCAGAACGTCAAGAGCAACATGATCGTCTCGCCGATCAAGATTGATTCCCTCTACACTACCAGCAAGCCCGAGTATACGACCCCCGAGCAAATCCACCTGTGGCTCATCGCCGTGAACAAGGGCACGCCGGCCGCCGGGGAAAGCGACCCGCAGAAGCTCGTCGCCCAGGAAATCCGGGAAAAGCTGGCCAAAGGAGCGAAGTTCGAGCAGCTCGCCCAGCTTTACAGCGATGACAGCAGCCGCTCCACCGGCGGCGACTGGGGATGGATCGACCGCAAGACGCTGAACGAAACCCTCACCAACGCCGCGTTCCGTCTGGAAGCCAACAAGATCAGCCCGATCATCGAACAAGGGCAGGCGTACTACATCATGAAAGTCTCGGAGCGAAAGGCGTCGTACACGAAGCCTCTGGTCGACGTGCGCCCCGACCTCGAAAAGAAGATCAGTGACGACAACCGCGAGAGAATGCAGGAGCAATGGGTGTCCGGCCTCCGCAAGAAGGCGTTCATCAAAATCTTCTGACCGGCCCCCGTTCGGGGCGGACGGAAGTCAGACTTCGTCCCGACGCTCTTCACGCCGCGACGCGGTCATCCGGTCGTGGTCGGCTTCGTCGATCCCTTCGTTGTAGAGTTGCTCACCGATCGTTTGCTCGTCACCGGACATCGCGGCATTGGTCGCCGGGGCAACGGCTCCGCCGCTCTCGCCGATCACGTCGTCCTCGGCGATCAGATCCGCCGCTGGCCCGGCGTCGTCGTTGGGCACGTTCGGGTCCACCGTGCCACTCAGTTCCTCCAGAGCCTGCCGCCGGAAATCATCGACCGGCTCGTCACGTGACAGACCGGCAATCGACGCAAGCTGGCGGGCGCGCTGCTCGACCATCGCGGCGTCAGGCTGACCCATGCCGGCGTCGTGGTCCATGATCTTGCCTTTGGCAAAGGGAGGCTGGTCGGGAAGTTGCATGGAAACTGAATCGTTTGGATTCTTGATGGCGGGCGTCTGTTTCACGCCGGTGTCGGCAGGCAAAGGCGTGTCCGTGGCGCGTCACGGTGGTGGACGCTGGCGACGAGCACGACTCCCGCGCCGGTTGCATGAGCAGTCTTTCTGCGATAGAGGACCGGAGAAGAAATCCGATGTCCCCGGCCCGTCGTTGCCCACGTGCCGCGATCACCGATGCCCGCATCCCCTGCTGAAAATACCAAGGCGCCATTCGAGATCGATGCCGTGATGGACGGCCTTCGTGAAGGCGTCAGTGCTTTCCGGAAAGCCGCCTTGTTCGAATTGGCGGACGACGGCTTTGGCTCCCCCTTCGAGCAGCTACTTGCCTGCATCATCTCGATCCGCACCCGCGACGAGGAAACCGTCCCGATCTCGCGCAAGCTTTTCTCGCGTGCCCGCACTCCGGCCCAGGTGGCTGCGCTGACGGTCGCGGAAATCGACTCGCTGATTGCCCCCTCGACGTTCCACGAAGCCAAGGCACCCCAGATGCGCGAGATTGCACGGCGCACGGTGGCGGAATTCGGCGGGGAGCTACCCTGTGACCTGGGAAGCCTCTTGAGCTTTCGCGGGGTCGGCATCAAATGCGCCAACCTGGTCCTCGGAATCGCCTGCGGTCAGCCTCGCGTGGGCGTTGATATCCATGTGCATCGCATCACCAACCGGTGGGGCTACGTCGCCACGACCACGCCCGAAAAAACGACCGCTGCCCTGGAAGCGGTCCTGCCACAACGCTACTGGGTGGAAATCAACGCCCTGCTGGTCCCCTTCGGCAAGCACGTGTGCACCGGGAATGCCCCCCGCTGCTCGCATTGCCCCGTGCTGGCGATGTGTAAGCAGGTCGGAGTGACCAGCCATCGTTGAGCATCCGCCCGCTTTCATGTGTGCAGCATCGGCGTCGCCAGACAAAAAAGCGGTGATCGGCGTGACGCTCGGTGACGCTGCCGGCATCGGTCCCGAAGTGGTCGCTGCGGCGCTTGCCTCGGGATTGTTGGACGATGCGTTCGAGTACCGCGTGATCGGATCGCCCCCGGCGGACATCGTCGTACCCGGCAAGCCGACTGCGGCGAGCGCACGTGCCGCGTGGCAGGGACTCGAAGAAGCCGCCACGGGGGCCCTCAACGGCGAATATGCTGCGGTCGTGACGGCTCCCGTGTGCAAGGCGAGCCTGTACGCGGTCGGATTCCGGTATCCGGGGCAAACCGAATTCTTCGCTGACCGCTGCGGGACCAGCGACTTCGCCATGCTCCTGACGGGCGGTTCGCTCACGGTGGCGCTTCTCAGCACGCATCTTCCGCTTTCCCAGGCCGTCGGACAGATCAACCGCGCAGAAATCGTCCGTGTGGGCAGGCTGCTCGCCGATTTCCTCACGCTGCGACTCGGACGAGTGCCGCGGATCGCGGTCGCCGGTTTGAATCCGCACGCCGGCGAGGGAGGGAGTCTTGGGCGTGAGGAAATCGACCACATCGAACCGGCCGTCCGAGAACTCGCCGGATCCGTGGATTTGCCTGACGCGCAGTTCGCCGGGCCAATTTCTCCGGACACGGTGTTTCATCAGGCAGCGTCTGGCCGCTGGGATGGCGTGTTGTGCATGTATCATGACCAAGGTTTGATCCCGCTGAAGCTCCATGCGTTTGACACCGGCGTGAACGTCACCCTGGGTTTGCCGATCATCCGCACCAGCTCGGATCACGGGACGGCGTTTGATCTGGCGGGCAAGAACCGCGCTCATGCCGGCAGTATGGTCGCCGCGATCTGCTTGGCAAGTGAACTGGTTCACAAGCGCAGAGAGAAACAGTTTTCACTGTAAGCAACAGTGTATTTTCATTCCTCCGTGAACAAGTACGCGAAAATCTTTGGCGTCGGGCTGCAAAACACGCTCGTTTATCGTTGGAACTTTCTGTTGCGAGCACTCTTCGACATCGTTCCCCTGGTCGGAACGGTGTTCCTGTGGCGGGCGTTGTTCCAGTCGCGTTCACAACCAATCGGCGGGTATGAGTTTGGCGCGATGGTATACTATTTTCTTCTGACGATCCTCGCTTCCAACCTCGTCACCCCGACGGACGACGAATGGCAAATCGCCGCAGACATTCGTGATGGACAGATCAATGCTCTTCTTACCAAGCCGATCGACTACCTGAGCTACCGGCTCAGTCTTTTTCTCGGTTACCGTCTTTGCTACTCACTGTTCACCCTGCCCATAGTTTTCCTGCTATTCACGTGTTTTCACAATTATGTCACTCTGCCAGAGCATTATCTAACGTGGATGCTCGCCTTTCTCTCACTCTGCATGGCAGCCCTGCTTCAATTTTTTCTGGCGTACGCCGTTGCGATGCTGGCCTTTTGGATTCTGGAAATTTCGACGGTGGTTTTCATCATTTTTTCGTTCGAATATTTCCTGAGCGGCCACCTCTTTCCTCTGGACCTGTTGCCGGGCTGGCTGCGCAGCGTTCTCGTCTGGCTGCCTTTCACTTATGAATTGTATTTCCCGGTCGCGATCTTTCAGGAAAAGATCGCTGGTGAGCTGGTGTTCAAAGGGCTGTTGATCCAGGGCGGGTGGGTGATCGCCGCCTGGGCATTGGGTCAGACTATGTGGTCTCATGGGCTGAAACGCTTCCAGGCCGTTGGTGGATGATTAACGCGACAATTCGCACCGATGAAGCGTTACTGGCAAATATATCGTCTCCTATTGCGGAACTCCTTGATCCGCGAGTTGTCGTTCAAGGCCAACTTTCTGCTGTGGCTCGTCACGGAACTCCTCTGGTTTTTCGGCCAGATCGTTTTCGTCGATGTCTTATTTCTCTACACCGACCGCATCGGAGACTGGTCGAAATGGGAAGTGGTCCTCTTGATAGGCACGCATCAGATCATCGGCCAGGTCTTTCAGGCTCTCTTTTACGTCAATCTCGCCAATCTGCCCGAACTCGTGCGCACCGGCCGGATGGACCTGATGCTGCTCCTGCCCATCGACGCGCAGTTCGCCGTCTCGACGTGGCGCTTCGGACTCGACAACCTGATCAACGCTGCGGTCGGCATCGCGTTCGTGATGTTCTCGCTGGGTAAACTCGGCGTCGTTCCCAGTGTGCTGCAAACGACCTGTTATTGCGTGGCCGTGGTGCTCGGAGCGGCCATTCACTACGCGATCATGTTCGCTCTGGCGACATTGAGTTTTTGGATCGTCCGTGCGCAGGGCTTGATCTACGGGTACTTCAACTTCCTGAGTATTTCGCGTTATCCCGACCAGGTATTTTCCGGCATTTTTAAGCTGATTTTCACCTGGCTGATTCCCGTCATCCTCGTGGCCAACGCTCCCGCGCGGATCCTGGCGCGGGCCTCGCAGCAACCCCTCGGCCCGATGGTCCAGCTCCTTTTTGCCTGCATCCTGGCCCTCGTTTTGAGCCGTTTGTTCTGGGTTTGGGCATTGCGGAGATACTCCAGCGCCAGTTCGTGAAAAAACGCAGTTTGTGCCTTGCGCGTTCGGGGAAACGCCAGTAATTACTCCCCCTTTCCCAAACCAGAAGTCGGCTCCTCCCTCTCAATTTCGTCTTTTTCCGCAGCCTTATGCCCAAGTCCAAACCCGCCTCAAAAGCGAAAACAGCGTCCGACGCCGAGCCAGCCGCCGCGCCTGAAAAGAACGGGTCGGATGCCACCAGGGCCGCCAAGGACGCCCCGGTACAGGCCGCCAGCGCGCAGGATTTGACCGCTTCGGTTTCGAACTACCTGCTCCGCGGCCAGCAAAAGAACGAGGACGAGGCCGACGCCAAGCTCTCGCCCTTCCTCCGCAAACAGAAGAAACGGCTCCTGGCGTTGCGCGATGCGATGCTCGATTCCATGAACGGCGTGGCGCAGGACAACCTCCGCGCCCGCGCCGAAGGGAACGAGGCGAGCGCCTTCGGGATGCATCAGGCCGACGCGGGCAGCGACGCCTACGACCGCGATTTTGCCCTCAACCTCCTTTCCCAGGAGCAGGATGCGCTTTACGAGATTGACGAGGCGCTCAAGCGGATCGAACTCGGCACCTACGGAATCTGCGAGATGTCCGGCAAGCCGATCAACCACGAGCGGCTCGAGGCGATCCCTTTCACGCGGTTCACCGTCGAGTGCCAGTCGCAGATCGAACGTCAGAACAAGGCAAAACGGGTCCGCCAGTCCGTTACTTCCCTGTTCGGTTTGACCGACGACGAAAAGGAAGACAGCGAAGAAGAGGAATTCACGCCCGACAACAAGGAATAACTAGCCGCCGAAAAGGCTCCGATCCCTATGGCACGAGACATCATCACTCTGGAATGCACCGAAGCGAAGGCCGAAGGAAAACCGGCCTCGCGTTACGTGTCCACACGCAATAAGAAGAGCCCGAACACCCCGGGCCGTCTGGAAAAGAAGAAGTACAACCCGTTTCTGAAGCGCCACACCCTGCACCGCGAAACCCGATAAGACATGCAGCCCAAAACTCCTCAGCGCCGTTCCAACTTCCGTCGCGCCAACCGCATCATGCCGCGGCGGCGGGTGGACATTGCCCCCGAAGCCGTCGATTATAAGAATCCTGACCTCCTGAGGAAGTTCGTCACCGAGAGTGGCAAGATTCTTCCGCGCCGCGTCACCGGAATGTCCGCGTTTTTGCACCGCAAGATCACGCGCGAAATCAAGCGCAGCCGGTCGGTCCTGTTGATGAAGTGATTTAAGACCGTGCGAGGCAGGGCGTGACCTGCTCAAGCGGTGCTCGCCAGCACTTTCGACGGATCGGGGTATATTACTCCGGTCCGTTTTCTTTTTTCATCCATGCAGTCCAGAGAATCCTCGGTCGAAGACCTCCAGGATATACAAAGCGAAACCGATCATCGGCGCATTCCCATCGATCAAGTTGGGATCAAAGGTCTGCGCTTGCCGGTGCGTGTGCGGACGAAGAGCGGTGGTCTGCAGTCCTCGGTGGCGACGGTCACGGCGACGGTAGGGTTGCCAGCACATCACAAAGGCACCCACATGAGTCGGTTCGTGGAGTCTTTGCTGGAGGTTGATCGTCCTTTGGACCCGGCAGGGCTTCGGGAGTTGCTGCACGACCTTCGTCGTCGTCTGAAAGTACCGCACGCCTACGCGAAATTTGCTTTTCCGTTTTTTACGGAAAAACTTGCACCTGTCACTAAAGCAGAAGGGTTTATGGATTACAATGTCACTTTGGAAGGTGGCGGTTTGGATGACGACCTTATCACTACGAGGGTGAGCGTTCCCGTGACGACATTATGCCCGTGTTCCAAAGCCATTAGCGTTCATGGCGCGCACAACCAGCGGGGGGAAGTCACGTTTTCGGTGCGTTCGGTGCGAAGCCTCTGGATCGAGGACCTCATCGTCATGGCGGAGAGTTCCGCGAGCAGTGAATTATACAGCTTGCTCAAACGACCGGATGAAAAGGCTGTGACGGAGCGGGCATTTCTGAACCCGGTTTTTGTCGAGGACCTCGTCAGGAATTTGGCGTTGCAGGCCGATGCTCACCCCGACATCACCTGGTATCGGATCGAAGCCGAGAATTTTGAGTCCATCCATAACCACAACGCCTACGCTGTCATCGAACGAAACGTGGATCGCGGCGACTCGACCGGAATTAGCTAACCGGGCGGCCAGGCAAGTGGTCGGCCGCCGAGGAGATGCACGTGCAGATGGGGGACACTCTCGCCCGCGTCGCGTCCGTGGTTGACCACCAGCCGGTAGCCGGACTCGTAGACTCCGGCCTTCCGGGCGATTGTCGCCGAGGAGGCAAGCAACCTGCCCAGCAGGCCAGCATCTTCCACGCTGGCCTCGCCGATTCGCGCCACGACCTTTTTTGGGATGATGAGGACATGGACCGGGGCTTGCGGGTTCACGTCATGGATGGCGATAATCTCTTCATCCTCGTGAACAATCCTGGCAGGGATCTCACGATGGATGATTTTTTCGAAGAGGGTCATGGGAGAATCACCGGATCGTACATTGCGTTTTCCACTGGCCAGCGAACGCCTGTACACGCTCGCGGACGAACGTCACGATCCGTGCACGCATCAGAGGCCCGCTCCACCATGAGGAAGAAGCGTCCTCTTCGAGAAGGTGCCGCACGCAGTGCTGGAGATCGTAAAGATGAAAGTGCTGTACCTTCGCGGCGTGCAAACCTCTAATTTGCTCGGCGAGAAGTTCAAAAAACACCTGCTCCCTCTCGGTGCCCGCGGTTTGCAGGCAATCGGCGAGAGATAGACATTGAAAAGGGTTCACCGCCTGGAAGCGGACGGCGATCTCGTCGTAACCGATGTCGCGGAGCGTCGCGCGGACCACTTTTTCCAGGCTAGGCAGTTCGATGGTGTTGCGAAGGTAATCCTGTCGCAGATACTGGGAAACAGCCGTGCTGAATTCATCGAGCAGCCACCAACCCTCGTAGCCCGCTTTTCGCGCGGCCTGGTCCAACGCCGCTTTCAGCCATTCGCTCTCGAATGCGACCGCCACCCCCTGGGCATTTTGAATGAGCGGGAGACTGTACTTCAGAGCAACCATCCGTGAACGAGTAGTTTGTGTCGATTCTTACGCGAATCTAGTTGAAAAGTTCTTGCTGCGATCCGTCTGGCTTGGGCTTGTGTTCCAGAGCCTTGATCTCGTCGATAAACTCGCCGATGTCCTGGAAATGGCGATAGACGGAGGCGTAGCGCACGTAAGCCACATCGTCGATCAGGTGGAGCTTGGCCATCACCTTGGCACCAATCTCGCGGGAGTGAACCTCGCGGCCGTAGTTGGTCTCCAGGTCCTGCACGATTTCCTCCACCGCCCGGTCGAGATCCTCCAGCTTGACCGGTCGTTTTTCACATGCCTTGACGATGCCCGTGTCGAGCTTGCTGCGGTCAAACGCCTCGTGACGGCCGTCACGCTTGATGACCAACAGGTCCGCTCGCTCGATCTGCTCGTACGTGGTGAACCGGTACTGACAATTCAAGCAGACGCGGCGGCGCCGGATGCCGGAACAATGGTTCACCGGCCGGGAATCGATAACTCGATCCTCAATACTTTTACATTTTGGGCAGCGCATCTCTCCAGGGCGACTCGGCCTTAGAGCTAACACAAGATGTAGTGGTGTCAATCACCCAGCGCACCACCAGACGACTTTGCCTGTATAGACGAGCCGCGTGAGTGCAGTTTGCCGCCAAATCGCGACACGCCTGCAACTATTTTGACCGGGCAGCGGGCTTCGCGCTGCTAGCTTTAGCGCGTCCGGTCCCGCCCTTGCCTTCACGGGGTTTGCGAGGCTCAAATTCAAAACCCACCTTCCCGAGTTTATCGAGTTTCAGGTAAGCGGAGAAAGGACGACCTTTCTTCGAGATGAATCTCGGCAGCAAGTCGGTCTTTCCGGTTTCAAGCATCTTCACGACCTGATCGGGCGGGATCTCCCGTTGGAGAATGACTTTCTTCATGCGAAACGTGCAGCCTTTTTCAGCGGCGACGGCACGGTTGCACACGTAGTCCGCCTCCGTGCTGTAGACCTGGCCCTTCTTGCAAACGGTGCAGCCATGCAACGGCGTCAGCGCGGAAAAATCGTGGTCCTCGGCGACGGCCGCCGGGAAATCGAACTCCGGCTTGCCCTCGGGTCCGAGCTTGATCGGTGCGTTGAACGGCCGTCCTTCCTTGCTGCGGAAACCTTCCAGCGGTCCGACGCGACCCTCCGTCAGCAACGTTTTCAGCTCCTCCGGATCGAACTGGCGGCCCGCCACCGACTTCCACAGCACGTAATCGCACGAAGAACACTTGTAGACGCGGTACTCTTCCTTCAGCGGCCGGGTGCCGCACTTGGGGCAGGGCACGTCCAGTTCGCCAAAATCGCCATCGACGGTGTCGCCCTGGAAGTTTTTGGCCTTGTTGACGATATCTTCCGTCAAACCGCGAATCTGGGCCATGAAATCGCGGCGTTGGACGCCGCCCTGTTCCATGGATTTGAGCTTTGCTTCCCATTCGCCGGTCATTTCAGGGGAGCAGAGGGCCTGGACCCCGATGCCGTTGAGCAGCGAGATCAGCGAAATCCCTTTCGCCGTCGCGTGCAATTCGCGGCCCTGGCGTGCGATGTAGGCGTCGAGAATCAAACCCTCGATGATCGAGGCGCGCGTGGCGGGCGTGCCCAGTCCCTTGGCGCTCAGGGCGGCGCGCAGTTCCTCGTCGTCGATCAACTTGCCAGCACCTTCCATCGTGGCGAGTAGCGTGGCCTCGTTGTAACGCGCGGGCGGCCGTGTCTGGCTCTCGCGCACTTCGACCTCGTCAGCGCGCGCAGGTTCGCCCTGCACGATCTCCACCAAATCGGGGCTGGCGGAGTCGCCAGCGATGGCTTCACGCCCGTAGACGGCCATCCAGCCCGGGTCCTTCATCACCCGTCCGTCGGTTTTGAAGACTTCTCCCTCCACGCGGGTGAGCCGGGTCGTCACCTCGAATTGCGCGGGCGGGTAAAACACCGCGATGAAACGCCGTGCCACGAGGTCGAACAACTTTTGCTGCGCTTCGTCCAGCCCCTTGGGCTCGGCCCCGGTCGGAATGATGGCGTTGTGATCGGAAACCTTGGTGCTGTCGAAAACCTTTTTCGTAGGTTTCACCCAGCCGCTGGCGAGCGCCTTGTCGGCGTGCCTGGCGAGGCTCGGGTCGGTAAAGCCGCCCATCGTTGCCTTGACGGTCGCCAGATAATCCTCGGGCAGGTATCGGCTGTCGGTACGCGGATAGGTCAGGACTTTGAACTTCTCGTAGAGCTGCTGGGCGATCTGGAGTGTCCGCCGGGCGCTGAAGCCGAAGCGCCCGTTGGCATCGCGCTGGAGGCTGGTCAGGTCAAAGAGGAGGGGCGCGGCCTGGCTGGCAGGCTTTTTTTCCTCGGTGACGACACCGACTTTGCCGGCACACTTGTCGCGGATGGCATCCGCCTTTTCACGTTCCCAGAGGCGCTCGGCGCGCGCGTCCTCGTCAGCCCCTTTGCGGAAATTTTCGTCCATCCAGCGCCCGGCGTAGTTGCCGGCCTTGACGGCGAAGTCGCCGTGCACCTCGAAGTACGTGCGAGGTTTGAACACCCGGATTTTTTTCTCGCGCTCCACGAGGATGGCCAGCGTGGGAGTCTGCACCCGGCCGACCGGAGTGAGCTGGAAGCCGCCCGCCTTCGAGTTGAAAGCCGTCATCGCCCGCGTGGCGTTGATTCCCACGAGCCAGTCGCTTTCGGCGCGGCAATAAGCAGCTTTTGCCAGGGGGAGCATCTCCTCGTCGGAGCGAAGCCGCCCGAAAGCCGTCCGGATCGCGTCGGCCGTCATCGATTGCAGCCAGAGACGACGCATCGGCTTCTTGACGCCGGCGAGCTTCACCAGCAGACGGAAAATGAGTTCGCCCTCGCGGCCGGCGTCGCAGGCATTGATGATCTCGGTGATGTCCTCGCGCTTCATCAAGCGCTTGAGCATCTTGAAGCGGTCCTCGCTCTTCTCAATGGGCTTGAGGTCGAACTCCTCGGGGATGACCGGGAGAGCGGCGAACGTCCACTTGCCGCGCTTTTTGTCCATGTCGCTCGGCAGGGCCAGTTCCACGAGGTGGCCGATGGCCGAGGAGATCACGAACTGGTCGTTCTCGAACGACTCGTCCTTGCGCTCGAAACGGCCGAGCGCCCGGGCGAGATCGGCTGCCACACTGGGTTTTTCGGCGATGACGAGTGCTTTGGACATGGACGGCGGGGCTGCTCAGCCTAATCGAACGTAGTGTTTGCCCGGCTGTTGCTTGATGAGCTTCTTCAATTCGAGAGCCAGCAACGTAGAAGAGACCACCGGGGTTGGCAAACCGCATTTGGCGATGATCCGGTCGATGGGGGTTTCGTCCTGCTCGACCGCATCCAGGACCGCCGCTTCCTGCGGGCGCAGCGAAACGGCTGCTGCCCGGACAGGCAACGGGGCAGGGGAGACCGGCGGGGGAACGTCGGGGGCGGGGAGGGGGCGCGAGTTTGCGGCGGCTGGCGCGACCGGTGGAAACAGGTCCGGGAGCGAGTCCAATTCTTCCAGTACATCCTCGCAGGTCATCACCAGCTTCGCCCCCTGCTGGATCAGACTGTTCGTTCCCTGCGAGCTTAGCCGGTCAATCGGGCCCGGGACGGAAAAGACCGGGCGGCCCTGCTCCAACGCCTGGCCCGCGCTGATGAGCGCCCCGCTGTTGAGACTTGCCTCGACCACGAGCAGCCCGAGGCCGCACCCGCTGATGATGCGGTTGCGCATGGGGAAAGTCTGGCGGTCGGGCCGAATCCCCATCGAAAACTCGGAGATCACCGCGCCCGACCCATCGGCGATGCGCTCGGCGAGGCCGTAGTTCTCCGGCGGATAGATCTGGCTCAAGCCGCAGCCGAGCACTGCGACGGTCCGGCCCTTCGCGGCCAGCGCCCCCTCGTGGGCCGCGGTGTCGATCCCCCGGGCGAGGCCGCTGAAGACCGTCAGTCCCGCGCCGGCAAGCTGCGAGGAGAGCTTCCTGGCGGTTTCGACCCCGTAGAACGTCGTGCGACGCGAGCCGACCACGCTGATGCCGCGGGCGTCGCGGGTGGTGAGTTCGCCCCAGACGTAGAGGACGATGGGAGGATCGTAGATCGTGCGCAGGGCGGGTGGATAAAGCTCGGACTGCGTGGTCAGGACGGAGACGCCCGCGTCCTTCACCCGGGAGAGTTCCGCCGCGAGGTCTATTTCGCTTTCCCAGGCCGCGACTCCACGGGCAATCTCCGTCCCGATCCCCTCGACTCCGGCCAGACGGGCCGCAGGTGCACGCAAGATGGCTTGCGGTTCACCGAAGACCTCCAGCAAGCGACGCAGCCGCACCGGACCGATCCGGGGGATCATGTTGAGGATGATGCAGGCTTCGGTGTAGGTCACGGGGAGAAACGCCGGTAAGCGGGCAGGGCGGGCGCGGCGGGTCGGCAGCACTTGTACCGACTGCAACAGGGCGGCTCAAGCACAACCGCGACCCGGCTCAGGGCTCCTCGTAAAGACGCGCCACGACACGGCGCAGGTCGCTAACTACCACCTGCCCAGGCAGGGAAAGCACCGCGTCCCCGATCTCCCGGACCAGCACGAAGCGCACGGTGTCCGCCTCGAATTTCTTGTCGTGGCGGAGACTTTCCATCACCGCATCGATCCCGATGTCGGCAGGCAGCCGCGTGGGCAATCCGAAACGCTCCAGCAGTTTGACCAACCTGCGAAAATTTTCCTCCGAGAAACCGGCGAACTCGCTCGAAAGCCGGCCTGCCGCCACCATCCCGACCGCAATCGCCTCGCCGTGCAGCAACCGTCCGTACCCGGCCGCCTGTTCGACGGCGTGTCCGATGGTGTGACCGAAATTCAACAGCGCCCGCACGCCCGCGCGTTCAAATTCATCGTCCGCGACGATGCCTGCTTTGATCTCCAGGTTTCGTTGGACAATCCCCAGCATCAAATCCGCCCCGCCAACACGCTCGAAAGTAAAAAGTGCGTCAAATAAATCGCGGTCACGAATGACCGCATGCTTGATGATCTCCGCGAACCCCTCGTTGAACTCGCGCGTCGGCAAGGAATCGAGGGTGTCCAGGTCGGCGATGACCACGGACGGCGGATAGAAGGTGCCGAGCAGGTTTTTTCCCGCCCGCGTGTTCACGCCGGTTTTTCCCCCGATGGCGCTGTCCACTTGGGCGATGACCGTGGTCGGAATCTGGACGAAAGGAATGCCCCGGTAATAAATGGACGCGACGAAGCCCGCCAGGTCGCCCACGACGCCGCCGCCGAGCGCCACCACGAAACCGTGGCGGTCCAGCCGGGCATCGATCATCCCTTCCGCGACGCGGGTCGCCTCCGACATGGCTTTCGAGGTCTCACCGGCCGGGACCATGATCAACGAAACCTCGTACCCCGCGGCCCGGAGCGATTCGAGGACGGGCCCGGCGTAGAGCAGGGCGACCCGCTCGTCGCTGATGACCACGCAGCGGCGTCCGTGCTTTGCGAAGGGCAGGGCAGCGACGGTGTCACCGGTCGCGCGCAGGAGTTGACGACCGAGGTGAACCTCGTAGGTGTGCGAGCGAGACGTGACGAGCAGTTTCATAGCACCCGGGTCATCCCCTTGCCGCCCTGGAGTCCGCCCGGCAACTCGAAGCACAGGCAGCGGTTGGCATACTCGACGTGGATCGTGGCGGCCTCGTTCGTGGGGTTGGCGACGCTCAGGCGCATCCCGTCGGGCCGGCGGTCCTGGCAAAGCACGACGCAGGGACGGTTCGCGGCGACGCGGCCGCCGTCGGGGATCGTGATGATGCCCGGTTCCCAGAACACGATGCCCGCCAGCCGCAAGGATTGGTGGCACACCGCCTGGAGCGCGGTCGTGCTGGACAGGATTTTGATCTGACCGATCTCGTGATCGACGGCGGCGCGAGAGTCGGCGTTACCCGCCGGAAGCACGGTGTAGGCGTAGGCTTCCCCGCCGCCCGGTTGCACCCCATGATCGACCCAGACGGAGAACACCTCGTGGGTCAGCGCCTCGTCGGAACCCGTCCCGACCGCCGCCCAACTGCCCGTTTGCGGTGCCAGGCGCGCCCGCACCGGCATCGACGCGGGGAAATGGTACGTGATGCCGTCGTGTTCGAGGTGGTGGGCCGCGCTCAGGTCGTAGGATTTGCCGGGAGCGAGGGAGTGCGTTTCCCCGCCTTTGCCGTAGGCCGTGACCGGCCCGCGGAGCAAACATTGGTTGATCGACGTGAACACCGGCGACACCGCATCGTCGCAGCCGATCCCGTTGCCCAGGCAGACGAAGCTTTCGTCGAAATAAAACCATGCCTTGCGGGCACGGAGGCCGTCGCGGTCCAGGTCCATGACCGCCACCCCGTAATCGCCGTCGCTGACGCCGCCGACAAGGCTGCCCCCGCCGTGGCGGCGTACCGTGTCCTGGTCCAGCGGTCCGGGCGACTGGAGCGCCGTGATGCCCGGCAGCCGCCGCCAGTCCCAAACCGGGAAAACGTCGCGGTACTCGCCGCCGTCGCGCAGGATGTACGTCAATCCGTCCGCGAGATGGTGCGATTGTCTGCCCTCGTCGTCGCGGCATTCCGCGGCCACCATGCGCCGGGAACTCATCCGCACGGAGGTGTAATACGCCGGCCTCTGGTGAACCGCGAAATCCGAACGCCAATAATGCCGGTGGCCGTGCAGCGGCGTTTCCGTGGCGCCACGCAGACGCCGGGCGAACGCAGCCATCTCGGCGCGGCGGGGCGTGATCCCGCCGTCGGCCAGTTGCTCGACCACGGCGGTAAATTCGCGCAGATCGGCGGGTCCGCGCGTCACCTCGCGGTCGGAAGCTCCGTGGTCGAAGACACCGCGGCGAATCATCCATTGCTGCCCATCAAGGAGGAACGACGCGAAGACGCGCAGACACTCGGGCGAGGCCTGCCACGGGGTGCCGTGGGTGAGCAGGAGGAACGACGCCACGTTCTCCGCATACGCGCGGCCGTATCCTCCCGAGGAAAGCAGCGCGCCGTGCTGATGGAAACTCATGTCCGCCTGCAACCCTTCCCCGCCGACCTGCGCGACGCGGACCTCGGCAAACACGCGCTCGCACGCCTCCTGGCACAACGCGGGGATACTTTCCAGGCAGCCGCGCAGCAGCACGTTGAACGCGAGCCAGAGGAGGTTCGCCCCCGTCCGCTCCACCCAGGCACGACCGTCCCAACGCGACCAGTGCGCACGCGCGAGGATTTCGACGACTTTGCCCCGCGCACCGGCGGAGAGACCGCCCGCGTAGAGAAACGCGGTCGAGCCGATCAGGCGCGGCACCTCGACCTGGTTGTGCCACCAATTCTCGTTTTGGAAATCCCGGGCGAGCCAGAAATCCAGCGCTCGCGTGAGCGCGTGGTCGAGTTCGCCGGTGCAAAGCTGCCGCGTGCGCGCGAGAATCAAAGTGCGTTCGAGATGCCGGCTCGCCGGCCACGCCGAACGCGCCGTCGCGGCGTAATCGATGTCCGGCCAGGAGCCGTCCTCGCCGACGTTCCCGGCCACGAGCCGCGCCGCGGCGAGGTCCGCTTCGGTCGGGGTCGGCCGCACGAGCGAGGCGTGCAAGCGTTGCTTGATGGTGTCGAGGATCACGCCCGTCATGGCACGGCACCACCGCCGGATCGGCTCGCGTCAGTTCGGATCGTTCTGCCTCGAACGGGTTTTCGCATCAGATGGAACTTTTCCTTTTAGCGCGGGAATGATTCAATGCAACCCTTCCTGTCATGGCCCTGCTCATCAAGAACGGCGAGATCATCACCGCCAGCCAGCGTTACGTCGCGGATATTTTTTGCGAGGGCGAGACCATTACGCGGATCGACCGCGATCTGGTCGCGCCGCCCGGCGCGGAGGTCATCGACGCAACGGGGAAGTACGTTTTCCCCGGTTTCATCGACCCGCACACGCACGTCTACCTGCCGTTCATGGGCACTTTTGCCAAGGACAATTACGACAGCGCCAGCCGCGCCGCGCTGATCGGGGGTACGACGACGCTCTTCGACATGTGCTGCCCCGCGCGCGATACCGAGCCGGCGGAGGCCTTCCGCGTCTGGACCGAGCAAAGCGCCGGCAAATCGGCCTGCGACTACTCGTTTCACATGGGGGTGACCCGGTTCGACGACACGTCGGCCGGACAGTTGTGCGAGATCGTGAGGCAAGGCGTGGCCTCGTTCAAAATCTTCCTGGCCTACAAGGGCGCGTTCGGCATCGACGACGCGGAACTGTACCGGGCGCTGTCGCTGGCGCGTGAACTCGGCGTGGTCGTCGCCGCGCACTGTGAGAACGAGACGCTGGTGTCCGAACGCCAGCGCGAGCTGCTGGCGGCGGGAGTCCGTGGACCGGCCGCGCACCACGAAAGCCGGCCGCCAGTGGTCGAAGCCGAGGGCGTGCACCATCTGATGACCTTTGCGCAACTCACCGGCGCGCACGTCTATATCGTACACCTGAGCTGCGAGGAGGCATTGCAGCACGCGTTGGCCGCGCGCGCGCGCGGCGTGAACGTCTGTGTGGAAACGCTCATCCAGTATCTCCTGCTGGACCGCACGGACGCCGAACGCCCGGACTTCGAGGGTGCCAAGTACGTGATGTCGCCGCCGCTGCGGGACCGCCGCCACCAGGCGGTGCTCTGGGACGGGCTGCGCGGTGGACTCATCGACACCGTGGCCACCGACCACGCGCCCTTCGACTTCCAGACGCAAAAAACGCTCGGGCGCGACGATTTCACCAAGATACCGAACGGCATCCCCGCGCTGGAGGATCGCGTCAACCTCCTGTTCACGCACGGCGTCAAAAAGGGACGGATCGACCTCCAGACGTTTGTCGACGTGGCCAGCACGCGCGCGGCGAAGATTTTTGGTTTGTTCCCACGCAAAGGCACGATCCAGCCGGGTGCCGACGCCGACCTTGTCGTCTACGATCCGGATTTTCGCGGCACGATCACGGCGGCCGGCCAGACGATGAACCTCGACTACAGCGCCTTCGAGGGCTGGAGCATCGAGGGACGACCCCATGTGGTTACCCTGCGCGGCGAGGTGGCCGTGCGCGAGGGGAAGTTCGTTGGCACGGCGGGGCGGGGGAAGTTTCTCGCACGTCAACCGGGGTATCTTTGATGACGCCGATTTCGACGCTCATGGCAGCGTTCACCCCCACCACTCGCGTTCGGAGTCTTTATCGCCGACTGCTGGCCGTCGCCACAGCCTGGTTTTTTGTGCCTGCGGGCCTTTGCGCCGGGACGAAAGACCTACCCGTGGCACCGAACTGGTCCCTGAAAAACCTCGATGGCACCACCGTCCGACTATCCGATTTCCGGGGGAAGGTCGTGATCCTCGATTTCTGGACGACTTGGTGCCCGCCGTGCCGCAAGGAGATGCCGGGGCTGGTCGAACTCCAAAAAAGATACGGCGCGCGCGGACTCGTCGTCATCGGTGTTTCCCTGGACGAGGAGACCCGGGCGGTCAAACCGGTCGCTCAGAGCCTGAACGTCAATTACCCAATCGTGTTCGGGACACCTGCCGCCGCGGAGTTGTACGGGGGCGTGGCGGTGGTGCCATCGACGTTTGTGATTAACCGGGAAGGGAAAGTCACCGCTTTGCACGAGGGCTACACTGAAACCGTGACGATTGAAGCCGAGATCAAGCCATTGCTGTGAGGAGGGTCCCACTCGCCTCGCGGAGTAGCCGCTATTCACAAGTTATTCACAACCTATTCTTCGTGCGAAATCACTGCGATTAATCACTCGGAATCAACAATTTAAATCGCAGACTAACCACGCTGAATTACTCGATTATCCACTCCTTCACACCCGCCGTGAACAGCAAATTGCCCTCCCTGCCATCGTCGATCCGAGGCGGGGAGGGCAAAGGCGGATTCTGGTCAGTCTGGAGTGACGTTATTCCACGTTGTCCTCTTCGACGGTAAAGAAGCGGACGCCACCGTTGTGGCTCCACGCCTTGACCAGCGTCTGGTTGCTGACCGGGTGAGAGGTGAGGTCAACCGCATCTTGGGCCGCTTTGACCGGACGGTGGTTGATCTCGACGATCACGTCGCCTTCGCGCAGACCGGCCTCGTATGCAGCGGTGTTTTGAGGCACCGCGGTGATGACCGCGCCGCGAACGTTTTCAGGGACGTTCAGTTGCCGGCGCGCGCTGCCGTCGAGATCGACGACCGCCACCCCGTTGAGTGCTTCGTGACTCTTGGTGGGGTTCGAATCGGGAAGGTTGCCTTTGGCGTATTGCTGCCCCGGTTGATCATTGACAGTGACCTCGAGGTTCTTCGCCTGCCGATCACGCACGACCTGCATGGGAACCTTCGTTCCAGGTGCGGTCTGGGCGACCTGGAGCTTGAACTGCGCCGAGTCGCGGACCGTCTGGCCGTTGTACGTCTGCACTACGTCGCCGCTCTGGATACCCCCCTTGTCGGCCGGGCTGCCAGCGGTGACATCCACCACCAGCGCGCCGGTGATCTTGTCGAGGCCGAACTGTTGGGCCAGCGCCGGCGTGAGCACCGGTTGCAGGGTCACCCCGAGAAAGCCACGTTCGACGTGCCCGGATTTCACGAGGCTATTCATGACCCACTGGCAGAGGTTCGAGGGGATGGCGAATCCGATGCCCTGGTTACCGCCCGTGCGGCTGAGGATGGCGGTGTTGATGCCCACGAGACGGCCCTCGACATCCACGAGCGCCCCGCCGCTGTTACCGGGATTGATCGCAGCGTCGGTCTGGATGAAGTCTTCGTCCGTGGCGTTGCCGGTCACACGGTCCTTGCCGCTGACGATGCCCTGGGTCACGCTCTGGGTGATGCCGAAGGGATTGCCCACGGCGAGCACGATGTCACCGACGGCGAGTTCGTTGCTGTCGGCGAAGGTCACCGCGGGGAGGTCGTTCGCCTTGATCTTGATGACGGCCACGTCGGTCTTCTCGTCCGCGCCAATGAGTTTGGCGGTGAACTCACGCCCGTCGGCGAGCGCGACCGTGATCCCGGTCGCGCCGTTGATGACGTGCCGGTTGGTCAGGATGTAGCCATCGGCGGACACGATCACCCCCGAGCCGAGGCCGTGCTGGCGCGGTGCGAGCGAATCCTCGGTACCCGGCGCGCCACGCCGCTTTTGCTGACCGAAGAAGCGCTGGAAGAGGTCCGATTCGTCATCCGTGAGTTGCTGGTTGCCCCCACCCTTTGAAGTGACGAAAACCTCGACGACGCTGGGAGCGACCTTTTGCACGATGGGCGCGAAACTGCCGGCCGGACTGTGCCCGCGGTCCACGGGGGCGTGCTCGGTTTTGACTGCCGGCGGCGCGGCGTCGGCTGGTTTCGGCGATGGGGCCGGGTCCGTCAGCGCAAACGTGGAACCGACGGTGACGGCTGCCGCCCCGAGGATGGCTACCGAGAAGACGGCGGGCTTGAAAAGCGATTTTTTGGTCGAAGGTGAATGGCTAAGCATGGCAGTGAGATTAGTTCCCGCGTCTGACACCAACCTTTCCGAAGGATTACAAAAGTGTAAGGAACCCTTTCCGGACCTCGCGTCAAGTCCGTGCCAAGGAAGGGACTCGAACCCTTACCCCTCGCGGGACCAGATCCTAAGTCTGGCGCGTCTACCAATTTCGCCACCTTGGCT
>CAZZYS010000002.1:0-62375 GCA_964658285.1 uncultured Verrucomicrobiota bacterium | reverse complement strand
TCCACATCGACATCGACGCCAGCGAGATCAACAAGAACAAGGTCGTGCGCCTGCCGATCATCGCCGACGTGAAGGTGGCGCTCCGCCGTCTGAACGAACTGCTCGCCCAGGCCGGCTGGGAACGCGTGCAGAGCGGCCAGCACGGGCGTTACCCCGAGTGGTACGCCGCGATCCAGGAGTGGAAGGCGAAGTACCCCTTGAGCTTCAAGGACACGGGCGACCTGATCCAGCCGCAGTACGCCATCCAGCTCCTCAACGAACTGACCAAGGGCGAGGCCATCGTGACCACCGGTGTCGGCCAGCACCAGATGTGGGCGGGGCAGTTTTGCGATTTCATCCGGCCGCGCAGCTTCATCACGTCGGCGGGCTTGGGTGCGATGGGGTTCGGCTTCCCGTCGGCGATGGGGGCGAAGGTGGCGTGTCCCGAGCGGCAGGTGGTGGACATCGACGGCGACGGGTCGTTTTTGATGAACGTGCAGGAACTCGCTTGCGCGAAGGTCGAAGGCATTGCGGCGAAGGCGATCATCCTCAACAACCAGCACCTCGGCATGGTCGTGCAGTGGGAAGACCGTTTCTACAAGAGCAACCGCGGCCACACGGTGCTCTCCGATCCCAAGCAGCCGGGGGTGATCTATCCTGATTACGTGAAGATTTGCGAGGGCTTCGGCGTGAAGTGCGAACGCGTTACACGCAAGGAAGACCTGCGCGCGGCGATGGAGCGGATGCTGGCGTCCGAGGAAGTCTACGTGCTCGACGTGATGACGCCCTACACCGAGCACGTCCTGCCGATGATCCCGGCGGGCGGCACGTACAAGGACATCATCACGGAATAGCTTCGACGGCTCTTTCTGGATTGGGTTGCTTCCTCGCGCTCGACTTCGGCGTGTTGCTCCGGATGACTTGGGATCAGGTTTGCGCCAGCCGCTACTTGCGGGATTTGCCCTTCCGGATCGAGACCAACCGTTGGGGGCAGGTCGTCATGAGTCCACGGCACAATGGCCGCAGCTTTGCGAAAGCGTCCATCTACAATCTGTTGTTCAAGAAGATGAGAGGCGGCCGGGCTTTGCAGGAAACAGTGATCGATACCGAGGACGGCAACAAGGTCGCCGATGCTACCTGGATGTCACCCGCTTTTCTGAAGGCAAACAAAGGGCGGTCGAGTTTCCAATGCGCGCCAGAAATTTGTGTCGAAGTCAAATCTCCGAGTAACTCGATGGGCGAATTGATGGAAAAGAAAGACCTCTATTTCAAAGCCGGCGCACGGGAAGTCTGGATTCGCCGGCAGTCCGGCAAGATGCTTTTTTTCGACGTAAACGGGCCGTTGGAAAAGTCTGCTCTCTGTCCGGCCTTTCCGCTCACCGTCGAGAGCTGAAAGCCAAGGTGGGAGGCGAAAAAGGCCTGTCCCTTTCTCCTGTGTGTTGCGTCGCCGTGGCCTGTCGCCGAGCTTGAGTTCGTCAGGCGCGCAGGCTGCTCCTACAGTCGGGCAAGTTTTCTTTCATGCACCTTGACTTGCATCTACCCGACGACCTCTTTCAGCCTTGCAAGCACCCCAACCACCATCAGGTGGGTGCTCTATTACTCATTCTGGGCGTGGTGATGGTTTGCGGCGGACGCATGTCCACCTACAGCCGCTGGAACATCACTCGTTGGTTCAGCGCAGACTCCGAAGAGCAGGAGGTTTCCGGCCCGTTGCGCTTCTTCATCATCCTCGGTCTTCTCGCCGGTGGGGTCTATCTGCTCGCCTTTCCCACGTAGCACGCTCAGCATCAATTTTGCAGTGCGACACTGGAGCATGTTTTTGGCGTTTGATGGGCACGTCTTTTTCTTGGTCTGTTGTTGAGCGTTTCGGCAACGGCGTCGCACCGGCCTTGAATGAGTGACGCCAGGCTCGTGCCCTTGGGCAGGTGCTGGCGCAAGAGCGCTCGATTCACAGGACTCCGATCTCGACTGCTACTATGTTTCCCGCTTGCCGTGCGAACCGGCGGCAGGCGTCGCCGACCGCCACACGGCACCGGAGCGAACCGCGCGAACTTCGCGGCGGCGTCACGATGTATTTTTGAGCGCCCTCACCTGGAAAGCAGCGGGCAGCGGCGGTGCGCCGGTGCCGAGGGCTTCCGTGGCCAGCAGCACGCCCACGGCCAACGCGCATTCCACGGCCACGTTGCGCCACAGACGGCGGACGGTCCGCGCGGGGTCCGCTGATCCTTGCCATCGCACCAGCCGTCGGTTAACCGCGCCCAGGCCGATCATCAACGCGAACAACGCCACCTTGCAAAGCACGAGCCGCCCGTAGGGACTTGTCCAGAGCGCGGTCAGCGTGCCGACCATCCCGATGCCGTTGAGCACGCCGCCCAACGCCAGCACGCCGACCGCCACCACGCTCAGGCGCGAGAAACGCCGGGCGACGACCACTGCCGCCGGGACCAGGGACGGGCGGCGTCGCGCCTGTCCGAGCAGACGCAGCAGCGGCAGCAAGCCGCCTGGCCACACGCCCGCCGCGACGGCATGGCCGACCGCCACCGGCAGCAGCCACGCGCTTTTCTCCGAGGCCTGCGCGTGCCCGGCGAAGACCAGGCTGCCCAACACCGTGACTGCCAGCAGCGCCCCGGCCGCTTCCAGCGCGGCGGGCAACCGCCGCCGACCGGACCGACGCAGCCAGTCAGCCGCCAGGGCGAGAACGAGCCACCCGGCGGCCAGACCCATCCGCACGGTCCAGACCGCGCCGAAACGAGTGCCCCCGAGCACCGCGCGAAGCGAGCCGTGCGAGAAAATCTGCGTCAGCGGCTCCCCGCTCATTTCCGCCGCCGTCAGACCGAGTTGCACCGCACCCGCCACGAGCAGGGATGCCCCGCTCGCCCACGTCAACGCGCGCCACCCGGCCACCGCCGGGTCGAGGCCCGTGCCAGAGGCGAGCAGCCGCACCACCGCCGTGCCCACCAGCAGCACGGCGGCGCTCGTCTGGACGAACCGGCAAAGCCAGAGCGCCCACAGGAACGGCATGTCGTCCATGTCGCGCTTCAGGGTGCCACCACGAAAGTAAAGCTGCCCTCCGTGGGATGGGTGTCCACGCTTACCACCCGCCAGACCACCTTGTATTTGCCCGTCCCCAAACCCGGCGGCAGGGAGACGATCAGCAGATGATTATTCTTCGGGTCCAGGTGAACGTCCTTTTTGTCCACCTCCTTGCCCGCCGCGTCGAACACCTGGACGCGGCTGAAAGCCGGTTCCAACCCTTGCGTGTACCATAGCCGCACCTCGCCGGGCGCTGGCTTGACCGTGCCACCCACCACGGGGTCGGTGTGATCGAGAAAGGCGTGCGCCAACGCCTGGTTCATGGCGGCGAGACTGGCCAGGGCAGCCAGCACCAGCCGTTTGCCAAACTGCGAGGATCGAGAAGTCGTCATGTTCATTTGCCGTGGTAGTTGGTGTTGTCGTTGCGGCCTGGGCCGCCGAAAATCGGATGAAAAATGCCCGGCAGCAGGTCGTCCAAATAAATGTGGAACTGCGCGAGCACCCCCACCCGGCTGCCGCTGCGCGCGTTGACGGGAACCAGCGCCTCCACCCCGAACTGGCAGCGGCTGCCCGACCAGATCACGCCGGGGTTGACCGTGGCCGTGGTCCGCCCGGCCTGGCCACGGTTGAGCGGCGTGGTCACAACCGCCTCCACCAGCGGGACGAGCCGGTTGAAGGGCGCTTTGAGTCCGATGTTTCTGACCTGGTCTTGCAGGTAGATGAGGCTGTATTCCAGCGCGAAATTGGTTTCCAGGTTCACGGGGTTGCGGTCCACTTCCCCGTCGCCCGGGGTGCGCGTGCCGGCGCTCGTGGGGATGTCCACGCTGACGTTGCCGGTCAACGCGAAGGGCCGCAGCAGCGCCACACGATCCGGCAAATCTCCGAAACCCTTGCCGAAAAACAAACCCGGCGAAAAGGTGGAAAACGGATCGCGTCCCACCTGGCGGCTGCCGGTGCCGCCCACGTCGATGTCGATCCCCAGGGAGAGGATCGTCTCGTGCGGTGCGTTGACGTAGAACTGGAACTTGCTGCCGAGCGTCAGGTTGCCAAAACCCGTCCGGCGGTGTCCGGCGTGCGGGAAGAGATTCACCTCGCCGAGGCCGATTTCGATGTCCCAATAGGGCGTGATCGTCTTGGCGAGATCGATGGACACGTCGAACTCACGCGTGCCGCCGCGGTCCGGGGTGTGAAAGGTTTGAAATGTGGGCAGGGACAGTTCATCCGCGACGAAGGGATCGTCGGTCGTGAGCGTGGCGGGGAAAAAGCGCGCGCCGGCAAAGCCGTGGGCGTGGGCAGCGTGTGGCATGGAGGCCAGACCAGCCAGGAGCGCCAGGAGCGTGCTCGCGGGCCGGAGGTTAGTCGCGAAACGGAAAGGGAAAAAGTGCATGTTAGTCGATTTGGGTAGAGCAGACGGGTCCGAACGGATGCCCCTCCCCTCGGAAAAGGGAGGAGCGGGTGGACTACGGCGGTTCCCCGTGTGGCGTCGGGCGCACGCGACGGGAGCCGGCAGGCATGTTCCCGGGGCAACGGCGGTGCCGGGAGAAGTCGGTCACCGGGCGGGATTGAGCGTCTGCCCGGGTCAGCCGCCACGAGGCGGCCGACAAGTTACCGAAACCATCCCATGCCAGGGACGGCGAGAAGGTTTTAGGCCGCGTTTGCCCCGCATCGAGGCGGCGGGGTCGGCGGTTGCTCGGTGCGGCCGGGACCGGACGGCACGGCTGCACGTGTCCAGGCCAGGAGCGTGGCCGGAGGTCCCGGTGGCAGAGAGGTTGCCGGTGCCACCATTGCCTTGACCTTGGCGTTCTCTTTTACGCCCGGGGCCGCCGGTTTTTCCTGGCGCTCCCTGGCTTTGGCGGAAGCGATCTCCCTGCAAAGCTCGCACGGGTGTTCGCCGTCAAAAGTCTGTTCGACGGCCACCGTGAAACTGCCGCTGCGTTGCGTGTAGTCGTGCAACATCCCGGCCCACGCGACCGTTTGCAGGACGGCCCACTGACCACCCGCAATCGAGAAGAGAGCGAGCGCCGCGAAAACGAGGCCGAGTCGGCGGAGCACGCTGGCGAGGATATGTCTCCCACCGCGACACGCAAGACGGAAGTGGTTCGAGGACGTGTGCGGGAGATCCGCCGCAGGCGGTCGTCAACAAGGTAGGGATGGCTCTCCGAGCCAGTCCCTAATTTTCTGGCAAGGTGCACAATGCGCACGGAAGTCGTCCAAACCAAATAGGGACTGGCTCGGAGAGCCATCCCTACCTTACAAGGACGACCGGCCGCAACGGCCTGTTCAGAACCTGCTCACACGATTTCCGAGAGCAGTCAGGAACCCGCGCTGCAATCGCCGCACCGTCCGAAAAACTCCAGCGAGTGCGTCAGTTCCGTGAATCCGTGCTTGCGGGCAATCTGGCGCTCCATCTTCTCCACCGGGCACAGCCCCTCCAAGGGGGTGACCGTGCCGCAATCCGTGCAAACCAGATGGTCCCGGTGGTGGCGGCTGTCGGTCAGTTCAAAATGGCTCGACGCGCGTCCGAGATGCACCTTGCGGGCAAGTTTGAGTTCCTCCATCAACGCCATCATGCGGAAAACCGTGGCAAAATCGGGGGCGTCACCGCCTTCGACGTAGCGCGGGGCTTCCGCCTGAATTTGTTCCAGGCTGAGCGGTTCGCGCGCCTTGAGGAGAACTTGCAAAATGGCCCGGCGGTTGCCGGTCATGCGCAGACCCTTGCGCCGCAACAAATCCACGAGACCTTCCAGCGAGAAAGGTTCCGAGGCGGCACCGGTGGCGGCATGTTGATGGGTGGGATGAGAATCTGGCATGGGAGGCGACGGGAAACACATTCCCGGTGACAATATACCACAAAGGCCCAAATCATTGCGAGTCGTTTGCACCGGCGACCCGACGCTAAAGCAAATCACTTGCAATTGAACCCCGTGCGCCTAAGCTGCCGGACCATGAATCGATTTGCACCCACGTTCTTCGCCCTGCTCCTGGCAGGTTTCGGCAATGTCGGCCCGGCGGCGGCGGCTCCCTTGAAGGTGGCGTCGCTTTCCACGGTCCTGAGCGACGTGGCCGCCAACGTCGGCGGCGACAAGGTGCAGGTCGAAAACATCGTCAAAGGCGGCGTCGATCCGCATGAGTTCCAGCCGAGTCCCAGCGACATGGAGTTGGTGGCCGGGGCGGACATCGTGCTCGTCAGCGGCAAGGGCATGGAGGGTTATCTGGCCAAGCTGGAGGAGGGCACGGACAAGAAGAAATTCGTCAACGTCGGGAACAAAGTGGGCAGTTCGCTCAAGCTCAAGGACGACGACAAGGTGATCGAAGACCCACACTGGTGGCACTCGGTCGCCAACGTCCAAAAAGCGACCGATGCGGTGCGCGACGCGCTGATCGCCGCGGACCCCGCCGACAAGGATGCGTTCACGGCCAATGCCGCCGCCTACCAGGCCAAGCTCGACGAGCTGGACAAGGCCATCAAGGTCAAGGTCGCCGAATTGGGACGCGACAAGCGCAAGCTCGTCACGAGCCACGACGCCTTCCAGTATTTCGCGCGCGACTACGGCTTCAAAATTTATCCCATCGAAGGTGTGAGCACGGCCGAGGAACCCAGCACGCGCAAGGTGGCCGAACTGCTGGGCACGATCAAAAAGGAGAAGGTCAAGTCCGTGTTCTTCGAGAACACGCAAAATCCGAAGGTCATCACGCAGATCACCAAGGAAACCGGCGCGACGGTGGGCGGCGAACTCTACGCGGACGGTCTCGGAGCCCCCGGCGGCGACGCGGCGACTTACATCGACATGATGCACCACAACGTCAGCACCATCGTGGACGCTCTGAAGTAGAAGCATTTTTTGGAATGGGTGTGAAAGGAAACATCGCCCGCGGCCTGCCCGAAAAACTTCGTGCCCGCTTTCTAATTGCACCCCGGTTGCAATGTAACGGCGACTGGCTGACTCTTCGCGCGTGCGCGGTTTTCCCTTGCTGCAATCGATCCTGGTCATCTTCGCCGTCGCGCTGGCGGGCGTGCCGGTGTATCGACTGACCCGCCCCGCGGTCGCGGACGCAGCCTCGGTGGCGTTGAACACGCCATCGGTCAAACCCACCCCTGGTGCGACGACGCAAGCGGTGCCGCTCGACGTGGAAGTGGTGTTCGCGCCCGCGCCTACGGACTTCCAGATCAAGAACCTCGACCAGATGGTGCTGGCCGGACGCGGCCCCGACGCCCGGTTCACGACACGCTGGGCGGGGAGCGTCCCGCCGGACGGGGTGGACCTCGTGGTGCAGGCCCATTGGCCGCTGCTGGCAGGCTCGAACGTCGGGCCCGGGCCGGCGGCGGCGAAAGTCACGGTCCGTTTCCCCGATGGCCGACGCGTGGAGAAATCGTTCTGGGCCGACGCGAACGGTGCGCTCACGGACGTGCTCACGTTGCCGGGAACCACGCCGCCGTCGGACACGCCTTGACGCTACCCGCCATGTCCAACCATCGCCTGCTCATCAATGACCTGACGGTTTCCTACCGCGGCGTGCCCGCGCTGCACCACATCAACCTGAGCCTCCAGTGCGGCCGTTGCGTGGGACTGCTGGGACCCAACGGCGCGGGCAAATCCACGCTGCTCAAGAGCATCGTCGGCTTGACTCCCGTCGAGACGGGCCGCGTCCAGTTCGACGCGCACGACCACGGCCACACCCGCGCGGAAAGCTCCATCGCCTACCTGCCGCAGCGCAGTCTGGTGGACTGGGATTTTCCCCTGACGGTGCGCGGGCTGGCCGAGATGGGCCGTTACCCGGCGCTGGGTCCCTGGAAAAGTTTCGGTCCGGCGGACCACCGGGCGGTGGCACTGGCCCTGGCCGCCACGCGTCTGGAAGACCTCGCCGACCGCCAGATCAGCGCGCTCTCGGGCGGGCAGCAACAGCGCGCCTTCCTGGCGCGGGCGGTGGCGCAGGGCGCGCACGTTTACCTGCTCGATGAACCCTTCACAGGGTTGGACCGCAACGCCCAGGCGCTTTTGTGCGACCTGCTGCGCGCGCTAGCCGAGCGGGAGGGGAAACTCGTCGTCGTCAGCCACCACGACCTGCGGACCGTGGACCTGCTTTTTGACGACGTGATTTTCCTCAACGGCGAGTTGGTGGCCTTCGGTCCGGTGAAGGAGACGTTCACGCCGGAGAACATTGCGCGCACCTACGGCACCGAGATTTTCACCGGGGCCGCCGCCGCTCCCGCTCCCGTCGCGTCATGAACCATCTCGCCGCGTTCCGCTGGCTCACCGAGCCGTTCCACTATGAGTTCATGCAGCGCGCGCTGGTGGGCTGCGTGCTGGTGGGTTTCACAAACGGATTTCTGAGCGCATTCATCGTGCTGCGGCGGTTAGCGTTGTTGGCGGACGCGCTTTCGCACTCCCTGCTGCCGGGACTCGCCGTCGGGGCGATTTTCTTCGGGCTGGCCCCGCTGGGATTATTCAGCGGCGCGGTGGTGGCCGCGCTGCTGGTCGGTATCGGTGGGCAGTTGGTCGCGCGGAGTTCGCGCCTCAAGGACGAGACAGCGATTGGCGCGCTCTACACGGTGTCGTTCGCCGTGGGCATCATCCTGCTCAAGTACAGCAGCGTGCCGGTGGACCTGACGCACTTTCTCTTCGGCAACATCCTGGGGGTTTCCAACAGCGATCTGTGGATTATCTACGCGGTTGGCGCTCTCTCGGCCATCAGCCTGGTCAGTCTGCAACGGCCGCTTTTGCTGGCGCTTTTCGAGCCGTCCGTGGCAGCGAGCCTCGGCGTGCCAGTGGCGCGGCTCAATTACTTGCTCATCACACTGATCGTCCTGGCCATGATCGCCAGCTTGCAGGCCGTCGGCGTCGTTCTCTCGGTGGGTCTGCTCGTGCTGCCGGCGGCGACGGTCTACCTGCTCAGCGATAGTTATCGGGCCTTGAGTTGGTACGGCGGCCTGCTGGGGGCGAGCGGCGCTTGCCTGGGCTTGCTGCTGTCCTATTGGACGGATATCCCGAGCGGACCGGCCATCGTGTTGGTGCTGGGTCTGGCGTTTGTCGCCGCGCTGATCTTCGGTCCGCGCTACGGCGTGCTCGCGCGCTACCTGCGCCCCGGCCACCGGCACGGCGAATCCCTCGCCCGCTGGCAGCAGCCTCCCCCAGTCGAACCGACGAACCCGCAACAGCCTTCTCCGCTAGACGCAGAACGTTTGCAAGAAACAGAACAGGCAAATTAGGACGATTCCAATCAATTTGCCTTCGATTCTGGAGGCAAACTCACGCCAGTTCAACGAAACAAGCCGCAATAAACGAAAATAATTATTGCATGTAGATTGCAATAAAGGTTAAGGGTCGGGTCTATGAAACGACCTGCGGCCGTCCTGATCGTCGCGCTGGGCCTGGCCAGCTCACTCTCCGTGCTGGCTCCGTTGCGGCTCCCCGCCCAGGGCCGCGATGTCGGCACGGGCACCAACCCGGCTGCCACGCACAACCAGACGACCCCCGAGGGACAAACTAGCCTCGACGCGAACCCCGACCACACCAACCTCCTCGATGTCAGCGATCCGGCGGACCGGGTGACGGTCATCGGCTCCCTCGACGAAAAGCGCAACGACATCGTGCCCAATCTCGGCGCGACCAGCTACGGCCTGAGCCAGAACCAGATCGCCAACCAGTCACAGGGCGCGGACGCCTCGTTCAACCAGACGCTGCTGCGCGTGCCCGGTTTCGCGCAGGACTCCTACGGCCAGCTCCACGTCCGCGGCGAACACGCCAACTTGCAGTTCCGCATCAACGATGTGCTCCTGCCCGAAGGCATCGCCGGGTTCGGCCAGGAACTCGACACCCGCTTCGTCGATAGCTTGCAGGTCATCACCGGTTCGCTCCCCGCACAGTACGGCATCCGCACGGCCGGCATCATCGACATCCACACCAAGAGCGGCGCGTTCAACAACGGCGACGAGATCGGCTTCTACGGCGGCAGCGACAACACGTACCGCCCCTCGGCTGAGTTGGCAGGCACGACCGGCCACTTCAGTTATTTCTTCACGGGCGACTTCCTGGAAAACGGCATCGGCATCGAAAGCCCCGATGGCAAGGACTACCCCATCCACGACCACACCGAGCAGTACCACGGCTTCGGCTACATGCAGTACGTCGTTGACAAGACCAGCCGGGTTAGCCTGATCCTGAGCGCCTACGAAGCGAATTTCCAGATTCCCAACAACCCAGGCCAGGACCCCGCGTTCGGCCTGGCAGGCGTGCCCAGTGTGCCCGGCAGCGTCACGGCCGACCAACCTTTTGGCCTCGGCCAGTTCTCCTCCACGCACCTCGACGAAAACCAGAACGAGCAAAACTATTATGCGGTGCTGGCCTACCAGAAATCGGCGGGAAAGCTCGATTTCCAGCAATCGATCTTCATTCGGGACAGCTCCATCCTCTTTCGTCCCGACGACGTGGGCGACCTGATTTTCAACGGCGTGGCCAGCCGCGAGGACCGTTACACGCTGACCGGCGGCGCGGAACTTGACGCGAGCTATCGACTCAACGACAACCACACGTTGCGCGGCGGGTACGTGCTGCTCGTGCAACATGCCAGCAGCCAGTCGGCGACCACCGTGTTCGCCACCGACGCCAACGGTCTCCAGGCCAGCAACGTGCCCGAGCGCCTGCTGCTCAACCAATACAAGACGGGCGAAATCTACGGCGTCTATCTCCAGGACGAATGGAGGGTGTTCGCGCCGCTCACGATCAACTACGGCGTGCGCTACGACCGCGTGGCCGAGTACGTCCATGAGGGCCAGGCCAGCCCGCGCGTCAACCTGGTTTACCAACTCTCCCCCAACACGGTTTTTCACGCCGGGTACTCGCGCTACTTCACCCCGCCGCCGCTGGAGGTCGTGCAGGCCACCGGGATCAACCAGGCGCAAAACACGACGAACGCCGCGGAAATCACCCGCAATGCTCCCGACAAGAGCGAACGCGCTAATTATTTCGACGCGGGCGCGACGCAGACGCTTTTCGGCTCGCTCCAGTTCGGCTTGGACGGTTATTATAAACACGCGGTGCAGCAGATCGACGAGGGTCAGTTCGGCACGGCGATCATCGAAAGCCCGTTTAACTACCGCTACGGCGACGTGTACGGCATTGAGGGCACGGCAACCTACGTCAAAGGCGGGTTGGAGCTGTACGCCAACGCGGCGTACTCGGTGGCCAAGGGCAAAAAGATCGATTCCTCGCAGTTCCTTTTCGGGACGGACGAACTCGCCTACATCAACGGCCACAAAGTGTTTCTCGATCACGACCAGACCGCGACGATCTCGGCGGGGGCTTCGTACCTTTACAAGCCTTCGGGGACCCGCGCCTACGCGGACATGCTCTACGGCAGCGGCCTGCGCGATGGGTTCGCCAACCGGGGCCGGTTGCCGATGTACTACACGTTCAACCTCGGGTTGGAGCAGAGCTTCCACGTGCCGTGGTTCGGCGCGGCCAAAGCGCGCCTCGACCTCGTGAACCTGACCGACCGCGTCTACGAACTGCGCGACGGCTCGGGGATCGGCGTGGGCGCGCCGCAGTTCGGACAGCGCCGGGGCGTTTACGGGGGCATTACTATCGACTTCGGCCCGCAGCCGGCAACGAAGGAAATCAAGCCTGCTCCGAAGGACGGCAAGGACAACCGGGGTTAACACGCCCAAACAGCCTCGCGACGGCTAAACCACCACCAGATCGACGCTTTTGAGGTCCTGCAAAAGCCGCTCGTGGAGGGAGGGCCGCCAGCGCCGCCAGAGAGGGCGTTCGCCGGGCCGTCCGACCACGAAGTGAGTCACCCCGTACTCCCGCGCGAAGTCGATGAGCGCCTCAGCCACTTTCTCACGCTTGAGCACGATGACCATCCCTCCCATGCGCTGGGCGGTTTCCAGGGCCTCGCCGATGGCGCGCTGGACCTCGGCGGTGATGACCTGGGGCGCCTCGCCGGGGGTGCGCACGTAGACGGCGTACCAGGGGGCGTTGAGTTGCGAGGCCAGGCGTGCGGTCTTGCGCAGGATCGCCCCCGGATCGGGTCCGCCGCTGCTCAGGGCGACGGCCACCTGTCCGACGCCGCCGGGAACGTGTTCCTGCTCGGACGATTCCTCGGCCCGCTGGCGGCGGTCAAGGAAGTTGGCGCTTTCGCTCAAGGCCATTTCCCGCAAACGGGTCAGGTTCTGCGGGGTAAAGAAATTCGTGAGCGCCTGCGCCACCCGGTCCGGCGCGTAAATCTTGCCCGATTGTAAACGCTCGATGAGGTCTTCCGCCGGCAGGTCGATGTTGACGATCTGGTCCGCGCGCGTCAGGAACTCGTCGGGGATGCGTTCTTTCACCCGCACGCCCGTGGCCCCTTCCACCACGTTGTAGAGGCTTTCGAGGTGTTGGATGTTGAGCGTGCTGATGACGCTGATGCCCGCCGCGAGCAAATCCTCCACGTCCTCGTACCGCTTCTTGGTCTTGCTTCCCGGCGCGTTGGTGTGGGCGAGTTCATCCACCAGAGCGACGGTGGGAGCACGCGCGATGACGGCTGCGGTGTCCATTTCGCGTAGTTCGACCCCTTTGTATTGCGTGACAATGGGCGGCACGATTTCCAGTTCGCCGATCTGCGCCGTGGTCTCCGGACGCGCGTGCGGTTCGACGTAACCGATCACCACGTCCAGGCCCCGCTTTTTGAGCCGGTTGCCCTCCGTGAGCATTTGGAAGGTTTTGCCGACGCCAGCGCACGCGCCCAGGTAGATTTTGAGTTTGCCCTGCTTCTGCTGGTGGATCAGCGCGAGGAAGTCTTCCGCCCTGCGCCGGGCGGGTTCGCCGAAGTTATTCGCCAGGTCCGGGGTCATTGGTCTGCTGGATGATTCAGCGGTGTGCTTCCAACCGTTTATTTTTCACCCTGGTCTGAGGCAACGGCTTCTTGTCTTTATAGTAATAACAAATCTCCACGAGTGTCGGCCAAATTTCCAGCGACGCATGAATCTGACTGACCACATCGTCCACGATGCGGCTGACGTTCTGCTGAAAGAAGTCCGGCTCGAAGCCGTAGAACGCCTTGGACAAACTGTCCGCGAAGAGTTGCAGCGCCTGCCGTCGTTCTTCCCCCTGGGCGGCCGGCACGGCCACGAGCACCTGTGCGTGGACGGCGGCGATCCGGGCAAGGATTTCTTCCGAGTCCTGGAGGGTCACCTCGCCCTGGTAATGGAACTTGATGAACAGATCGTCGCGCTGGTAGACACTGTCCTTGATTTTCTTCTTGAGCAGGCTGCACAATTCCTCGTTGAAAACCTCCGTCGCCAGCGGGTTTCGCATGTAGTTGTTCTTCGTGTGGTTCTGCGCGGCATCCACGTGCGCGCTGGCCAACCCGGCCTGCTGAATCCACAAGCGATAGATGTAATCCTCGAAACGCAGCCGGGTCGGGAAGAATGGTGGTAGTCCCAGACGGTTGTCGTATCCGGCCACCCCGCAGTCGATGCGCCAATTCTTGTTGGTGACGACCGGCCGGAAGTTGACCAGCACATAGCGGTCGTTGAGTTCCTGTGGATCGATCTGCCCGGCGTTGTCCAGGAACATGGAAACGTAATCAAGCGCGTCGATGTCGTTCGTGCCGGTGCGGAAGGTTTGGGCAATCTTGATCTGTGCGTCGCGCATCAATTTGCCACGCTGGAGCATGAGCGAATTTTCGCGGGTGAATTCGCGCGTCGTGTTCGTTTCCAAGTCCATCGAGGTATCCACGAGGAAGTCGCCTTTCTCATAGCTGGCCGGGACCTGGCTGAGTTTGCGCCCGAGCACGTCATCGAAGGCTTCGAGCAGGTCAAACGACTTCCGCGTATACCCTTTCCTCTCGCCCGCACGGTAGAGCGTGCCCCGGCAGATTTCGTCGTCGCCGAGGGATTCGGGGCTGTCCTCGATCAGGGCTTCGGGACGCATGTCATCGTCCGAGCTGATAAGGAATCTGCCCAGGGTCCACATCAGCGTGCAGTTGCGGTTGCCGCCGTAACTTGGACGAAAGAGGTTCTTGACCAGTGACTCCAATTTCTTGTCGCGCAGCTTGCGATTGAGCAACCCGAGAAACTCTTCTTTTTCTCTTGGCCCGACATAGTACAGCTCGTTGACGGTCCGGGTAGATTCCAGCGAGCGAAAGTATTTCTCATGGTTGGCGACGCTGGAGTCATCGAACACCATCAGCTTCACCGCATGACCGTTGCGCCAGAAATTCGTGTCGTATGCTTCGATGGCTTCTGCCACGTCCCGCAGCCGATAAGTCGGGATCGCGAATACTGTATTGTCAGGTTCCATGTTCACGAACCGCCGCGGGGCTTTCAATCAAATTCCGTCTCATCAGCAGTTGCAGTATCATTACGGCGGGCTCGGAGATCGTTTTCCAAAATATTGTATCTGCGTTTGAGCTTTAGCTGCTGATAGACGAGAAGGATGACACAAACGCCCAAGCCCAGACAGGGCATCGTCGAAGCAGCGATCACGTCCTGGGTCGCACGGTCAAATGCGGCGACCACATTCTCGGTGCTTGGTTCGCCTGCCGTAAGCACCTGATTAAGTTGCAAGTGTGCTTGTCGCCGTGCTTCACGCGCATTTTGAAGTGGTAGCGCGCAGATGAACATGATCCATAGCGCGGCGGTCACGATAATCACCAGACGTTTGGGCGATAGAAACCGATGGTCTGTAACTTCGCTTGAGAGCGGTGAACGCATCGTATGTGTATTGATGACAAAGGACTGCAATCATCGGAGCGCGGTGTACCCGTCTCGGATTATTGAAACGCCGCGAACCTCATGAAAAGGAGCCAGACGAGCATCGACCCAAATAGCAAACGAGCGCACAATCGGCGGCTATACAGATTGAATTTAACTTCGGCATAGGGCCAACATGGGTCGAGAACCCACAAAATTTGGCCCTCCGTGGGTATTGCTCCGACTTTGTTATCACCAGCAACTAATCGCGTCTTTCTGGAAATGAAGCCCTCGGCTTTCAGATAGAGGACAAAGGTTCGCCGTTGCGCCGAATCGAAGTTAGCTTTGGCGGCGCAGATCACCACGCCACCTTCGCTGTTTTGCTCCACGCGAAGCAGATTGTCGGGTTCGCGGTTGTGGAACTGCGTCGGAGCAATCGCCTCGTGCAAGACGGACGGAGGGGACGATTTCATAGCACAAGGTATCCGCCGGGTCGGCCCGCCCACCTTACTTCTGGCCACTGGACGGCAGCTTCCCGTCGAGCGCGAGGTTGAGCAACACGGTATTGACGCGGGCTTCGCCGAAGACGCCCAGGTCACGGCCCTCGGTGTACTTGTCCATCAATTGACGCACCTCGTCGGCCGACTTGCCGCGCTCGCGGGCGACCCTCGGAAGTTGCCACTGCGCGTTGGCGACGGAAATGTGCGGGTCCAGGCCGCTGCCGGAACGTGTAACGGCGTCTGCGGGCACCGGGTCAGTTTCTTTCAGACCGTTTGCCGTGCGATAGGCGGCGACGAGGTCCTTAATGCCATCGTAGTTGGACGGATCGTTGACCGCGTTGCCGGCGGCGTCCTTTTTGTGCTGGCCATTGATGAGTTTGTCACTCGTCGGACCTAGGTTGGTGCCGCCGCTGGCGGTGGGATCATAGCCCGCCGCCCCGGCCGCGGACGGGCGCGGATTGAAGTACTGTTTTCCACTGAAGTTCTGCCCGAGCAATTCGCTGCCCAGGACCGTCGTGCCGTCGGCGGCGACGATCAGACTGCCGTTGGCCTTGTGATGAAAAATGCCCTGGCCCAGGCCCCAAACCAGCAGCGGGTACAAGCCGCTGACGATCAGGCCCAATACCACCGTCGCCAGCACGGAGGTAAGGGTTTCCTGCCAGATGGAATAGCCTTTGGAATGGTCGGGCGCGCCAGTCCCGGCGCGGTCTGTCTGGGTCCGATTCCCTTTGTCGGAGTTGGGACTTTTGGTGGTCAGATCGTAGGTTTTCATAAGTTTGGAATAAGAGGTTGGCAGCAGGATGACATCAAACCAAGTGCAGGCCGGACACGACCACGTCGATGACCTTGATGCCGATGAACGGCACGATGATCCCGCCCAACCCGTAGATGAGCAGGTTGCGGCGCAGGAGCACATCCGCGCCGAGCGCACGGAAACGCACCCCGCGCAGGGCCAGCGGGATCAGCGCGATGATGACCACCGCGTTGAAAATCACCGCGCTCAGGATCGCGGAGCTGGGACTCGCCAGATGCATGATGTTCAGCGGCGCGATGGCCGGGAACGCCAGCAACAGCATGGCCGGGATGATGGCAAAATACTTGGCCACGTCATTGGCGATGGAAAATGTCGTCAAGGCACCGCGAGTCATGAGCAGTTGCTTGCCGATCTCCACCACCTCGATGAGCTTGGTCGGGTTGGAATCCAAGTCCACCATGTTGCCCGCTTCCTTGGCTGCCTGCGTGCCGGTGTTCATGGCCACGCCCACGTCGGCCTGTGCCAGCGCGGGGGCATCGTTGGTGCCGTCGCCGGTCATGGCAACGAGCTTCCCACCGGTCTGCTCGCGGCGGATGTAGGCGAGCTTGTCCTCGGGCGTCGCTTGCGCGAGGAAATCGTCCACGCCCGCTTCCTTGGCGATGGCGGCGGCGGTGAGCGGATTATCGCCGGTAATCATGACGGTCTTGATCCCCATCGCGCGGAACCGCTCGAACCGGTCGGCTAACCCACCCTTGACGATGTCCTTCAGGTAGATGACGCCCAGCGCCTTTTCCTTCGTCGCCACGACCAGGGGCGTGCCGCCCTTGCTGGAAATAGACGTGACGGCGGCGTCGATCTCGGGCGAGAACGTGCCGCCGACGTAGGTGCGCACGCTGTCCGCCGCGCCCTTGCGGTAGCTCTGCCCGTCGAGGTCCACCCCGCTCATGCGCGTTTGCGCGGTGAACGGGATGAACTCGGCGTTGGGCAACTGCGCGAGGTCTCGTCCGCGAATGCCTTCCTGCTGCTTGGCCAGCACGACGATGGAACGGCCTTCCGGCGTCTCGTCCGCGAGGCTGGAAAGCTGCGCGGCGTCAGCGAGTTCGTGCGCGGTCACCCCGGGGGCGGCGATGAACTCGACGGCCTGCCGGTTGCCGAGAGTAATGGTGCCGGTCTTGTCGAGCAAGAGCACGTCCACGTCGCCCGCCGCCTCCACCGCGCGCCCGCTCATGGCGAGCACGTTCTTTTGCACGAGGCGGTCGATGCCCGCGATGCCGATGGCGCTCAACAGTCCGCCGATGGTCGTCGGGATCAAACACACGAGCAACGCGATGAGCACCGTGGGCGAGAAATCTACCCCGGAGAACTTGCCGAAGGGCAGCAGCGTCATGCACACGAGCAGGAAGATGATCGTCAGCGCCGAGAGCAGAATCGTCAGCGCGATTTCGTTGGGCGTCTTCTGGCGTTTCGCGCCTTCGACGAGACCGATCATGCGGTCGAGGAAACTCTCGCCCGGGTTGGCCGAGATGCGGACCTTGATCTCGTCGCTGAGCACGCGCGTACCGCCGGTGACGCTGGACCGGTCGCCGCCCGCCTCGCGGATGACCGGGGCGCTCTCGCCGGTGATGGCGCTTTCGTCCACGGTGGCGGCACCCTGGATGATTTCACCGTCGCCGGGGATCGCCTCCCCCGCGACGATGAGCACCACGTCGCCCTTGCGGAGCTGGTCGGCGGAGACCTGCTCGGTCTTGCCGTTGTCGCGCAGCCGGTTGGCGGTAGTCTGGGTACGGCTGGCGCGGAGGGTGTTCGCCTGCGCCTTGCCGCGGCCCTCGGCCATCGCCTCGGCGAAGTTGGCGAAGAGCACGGTGAACCACAGCCAGACGCTGATCTGGCCGGTGAACGCCTTGCTCTCGTGCGACGCGAAAACCTCGATGGTCGTGACGAGCGCGCCGACCTCCGTGACGAACATCACGGGGTTGCGCACCATCGTGACGGGATTGAGTTTTTTGAAAGCGTCCCCGATGGCGGGAGCGATGATCTTAGGATCGAAGATGGAACGGGATTGAGCAGCCATAGAAAGAAAGGATGAAGGATGAGAGAAGAAGGATGACGGCGCTCAGAAAAGGGTGCCGGTGTGCATGAGGAAATGTTCGACGACCGGGCCGAGCGCGAGCGCGGGCAGGAAGTTGAGCGCGCCGATGAGCAGCACCGTGCCGATGAGCAGGATGATGAACGTCCAGCCGTCCACCGGGTAGCTGCCCGGACCGGCGGGGGTCAGTTTCTTCGCCGCCAGTGACCCGGCGATGGCCATGATGGGCACGATCATGAAGAACCGCCCGATGAGCATCGCCAGGGCGAGCGTCGTGTTGTACCAGGGCGTGTTGGCGCTGACGCCCGCGAAGGCGCTGCCGTTGTTGCCGGTCGCCGAGGAAAAGGCATAGAGGATTTCGCTGAAGCCGTGAGGCCCGTTGTTGTTGGTGCCGTTGGTCAGCGCGTTCGTGACCGGGTCCGGCGCGCCGAAGTTGTTCGCCCCCGCCGCCCAGGCCGCGAAGCCGAGGATCGACAATGTGAGCACGAGGACGACCAGGCCGCTCATCTTCACCTCGAACGCCTGGATTTTCTTGCCCAGGTATTCGGGGGTGCGGCCAACCATCAGACCGGCGATGAAGACAGCGAGCAAGACAAAGATTAACATCCCGTAGAGGCCCGCGCCGACGCCGCCGAAGACGATTTCGCCGAGTTGGATGTTAAATAACGGAACCAACCCGCCGATGGGCGTGAAGCTGTCGTGCATGGCGTTGACCGCGCCGCAGGAGGCGTCCGTGGTCACCGTGGCGAACAGGGCGGAATTAAACACGCCAAAGCGCACTTCCTTGCCCTCCATGTTGCCGTCGGTCTGCACCACCCCGTTTTTGTATAGGTTCGGATTGCCGTCGGCTTCCGCCTTCCAGCAGGTGACGACACCGACCAGGAAGATGGCCGCCATCGCGCCCCAGACGGCCCAGCCGTGCTTCTGGTTTTTCACCGCGCGACCCAGGTAGTAGGTCAAAGCGCTCGGGATAGCAAAAATCGAGAGCATTTGCAGGAAGTTGGAAAGCGGGGTCGGATTCTCGAAGGGATGCGCGGCGTTGGCGTTGACGAAGCCGCCGCCGTTCGTGCCGAGCATCTTGATGGCCATCTGCGAGGCTATCGGCCCCTCCACGATGCTTTGGGTCTCGACGGCCTGATCCACGAGCACCACGTTGCCCGCCGCGTCCTTGACCGGGTTGTTGCTCGCGTCGGTCTTGGGGACCTGGATCGTTTGCTTCTCGGTGAGTTGCGCACTCTCGTAGGACTTGAAATTCTGAGGGATGCCCTGCGAGATCAGGAACAACGCGTAGATGATGCAGATCGGCAGCAGCACATAGTAGTGCAGGCGCACGAGGTCCACCCAGAAGTTGCCCACGGTGCCGGACTCGTGCCGCGCGATGCCACGCACCAACGCCGCCGCCACCGCGATGCCCAACGCCGCCGACCAGAAGTTATGGCTGGCCAAAGCAACCATCTGCGAGAAATACGACATCGTGTTCTCGCCGGAGTACGCCTGCCAGTTCGTGTTGGTCGTGAAGCTAGCCGCCGTGTTGAACGCCAGGTCCGGCGTGATCGGCGTCTTGTTGGAAAGACCATCGATGATGCCGTGGAACGGCAGGTAATCCTGCAAGCGCAGGACGACATAGGTGAACAGCATCGTCACCAGGCTGAAAAGCAAGGTCGCCGCCGCGTACTGCTTCCAGTTTTGTTCGCGGCGCGGGTCAACCCGCAACAACCGGTAGGTGAGGCGTTCGGCCGGACCGAGCAGCGGCTCGGCGAAGGTGTTCTTGCCGTCGAGCACCTGATAGAGGTAGACGCCGAGCGGCTTGGTGATGAGCAGAAGAATGCCCACGTAGAGGGCAAGTTGAATCCAACCGGATGCGTTCATAAATTCAGAAATAGAGGATCGTGGTATCTACTGGGCGGATCAGAATTTCTCCGGGTAGATCATGGTGGCGAAAAGATAGACGAGGAGCAAGCTGGCGATGACGCCGATGACGATAGTTCCCATAGAAGTAAGTAAGATAGTTTGGAGTAAGGAAGTTCAGATTTTGCCGCACCAGTAGGCGTAAGCGATGGAGCCGAAGAAAAAGCCGACGGCGGCCAAGACGTAGATGAGATCGAGCATGATAGTAACAGCGTTGAGGTGAGTCGATTTGAGCTTGTGAGGAATCGAGCTTAGAAGGTGACGACGACATCGATGCCGCCGGTGAATTGGTGGTGCTGCGTCGAGTCGGTGAACGGTCCCGAGCCACCGATGGCCTGGTCGTAGCGCAGCTCGGGACGGATGAGCAGATGGTCCACCGGCTTGACCTGCACGCCGAAGGTCAACTCCGTGTAGGTCGTGCCCCTGATGCCGGGCGCGCTCACCGTGCGCGGATCGATGTGCTGGAGGATGCCGCGCTCGGCGTTGTCGTAGTCGTCGTTGGCGGCGAATTGAAAGACGAACGCGTTGTCGTCGTCCCGGAAGATTTCACCGCGCGCGGACGCGGTCACGTATTTGTTAACCTGGTAGGCGAAGGTCTGCGAGATGCCGTACGCTTGCGCGCGCAAGCCGTCGTCCTGCAGGTAGGCGGTATCCGTCAGCGAGGTGAGGGCATCCGTGATCTTCCAGGTGAGGTTCACGTTGTTGTAGTAACGCAGCGCGGCGTTGGTATCGATGGTGCCGAGGCTGCCGTTGCCCTTGAGAACGGGCACGTTCTGGAAGACGTTCGGGTTCTCCGGTCCGACCGAGGTGTTGCCCGCCAGCACGACCTTGCCTTCGAGCAGCGTCAGCGTGAAACCGGCGATGCCGCTGGGCACATCGTTCGGATCGTCGAGCAGGCCGACGTTCGCTCCGCGCACCACGCCGCCGTAGATGTCGAGGTATTTGTTGACGTGCAGCGTCGCCACGCCGCCGAGGTGTTGAAACGGCACGCCGAAGTTAAAGATGTAGCTGTGCGAGTAGAACGTGTTGCCGGTCGGGTAGATCGTCTCGACGGACTGCGGGCTGGCGAACTGCCCCAGCTTCAGGTCCACGCCGCCGGAAGTCAGGATCGGGAAGTGCAGGTTGCCGTAGGCTTCGACGATGGCCACGTTGTTCCGGTCGTGGGTGATGTTCTCGAACTCGCCCGTGGGGTTGAGGTAGCGCGCGTCGCTGCCGTAGAGCGCCTGGAACTTGAAGCCGTAATCGAACTTGCCCGGCTCGGGGGCCAGGGCCCGCTCGACGGTGAACGTCGCCTGGTTGAGCAGCGGCTCAGCGTTGCGGTCATCGAAGAGGCGGCCAAAAAGCTGGTTGTCGCCCGGCGCGCCGGTGCTGGCGGACACGCCGGTTTCCAGCAGGTACGAGAACTTGACGCGCGCGTCCGACTTCTTCTCGACGACCGCCTTCTTGTCTTTGCCGTCCGGCGCGGTGGCGGTGTCGCCCGCGAAGAGCGCCGGAGCATGTCCGAGGGATGCCGCTACAGCCAGCGTGCCGGTGAAGCCCCGCAGGCGTTGGAAGGTTTTCGAGGGTGACGAGTGACGGGTTTTGGTCATAGGAGAGATTTCCGCAAGGGGTTGCACCCGGGTGGCCTGCGAGGTCCGCAGCCGGTGCCGTTCGTGGTTCGCGAGCATTTACCGGTGGTCTCCGAGATGGAGGGGTTCCTCGCTGCGCCCGAAGTTGAACAACTCGAAGATGCGCCGCATGTTTTGCTGGGCCGCCTCGTGGCGCGAGTCGAGTTTGATCGCGCGCCCGTACGCTTTCTTGGCCCCGTCGAGGTCTCCGCTGATCTCGTGCAACACGCCGCGCAGGTTATGGGCTTCCGGTGATTTCTCGTCGAGGCGCAGTGCCTCGGCGATCTTTTCGGCGGCGGCATCGAAGGACTGCAAATTGACGAGGCGTTTGGCCTCGCGCAGGCAGTCCGCGAAGCTGCCGGGTACCACATCGACGGGTCGGGGACGGTGACGCCCCACGATGTCCGCCACGATCTTCCGCAACGCCGTGGGTTCGATGGGTTTTTCGAGAAAATCGATGGCTCCGAGCTGCATCGCGCGGACGGCGTTGCGAATGCTGCCGTACGCCGTGATCATCAGGGTCGGCGTCCTCACGCCACGCCGGCGCATCTCCGTGAGCACGTCCAGGCCGCTGTCCTCACCCAGGCGCAGGTCGAGCACCACGAGATCATACGCCTCCGTCTGGAAGCCCATCATCGCCTCGTCGGCGGACGCTGCCTCCTGCACGTCGTAACCATCGGTTTCGAGCGCCAGACGGAAGGTCAGCCGGATGGTCCGCTCGTCGTCGATCAGAAAAATCTTGCCGCTGTTCATATCGAAATGGGTCAAGTTGTCGCCACGGACCCGGCGACGGGTAAGGTGAAGAAAAACTCGCTGCCCCGGCCGCCCTGGGCAGGAACGACCCCGATCTGCCCGTCGTGCGAACGGACGATCTCCCGGCAGATCGCCAGACCGAGTCCCGCGCCTTCCCTCGGCTCGCCCGGCAGGCGGTAAAACTTCTCGAAGACACGCTCGCGCTCGGCCGGCGGGATGCCGGGGCCGCGGTCAGTCACGCTGAAACGCACGGACCGCCCGTCATCCTCGGTGCGCGCCGCCAGCACGATTTCCTCACCCGGCGGTGAGTGTTTGGCCGCGTTGGAAACGAGGTTGGAAAACACGTGGCGAAGCTGATCGACGGAGACCGCCACGGGGGGCAGGTTGGACGCGATTTGCATCACCAGTTGTGCCCCGGCGGCGGAGGCCACTTCCCGGGACGCGTCCAGCGCTTGACGCACGAGTTCCTGCGGGTCCTGGGCGCGCCGCTCGCTGACCGAAGCGCCGCTTTCCAGCTTGGCGAGGTCGAGCAGATTGTTGATGAGGTCGAGGAGCCGTTCGGCGTCGTCGCGCGAGGCGATGAGGAGTTCGGTTTGCTTGGGATTGAGCGCGCCGATGCGCTCCTCCAGCAACAGATACACCGCCATGCGGATGCTGGTCAGCGGCGTCTTGAGTTCGTGGCTGACCGTGGCGACGAGATTGGTCTTCACGTCGTCCAGCAGACGGAAACGGGTGATGTCGTGGAGGATGACCACCGCCCCTGCCCCGCCGTCCTGGAGGCCGATCACGCGCGGCAGCAGGAACTTCTCCCGGTCGTCTACGCGCACGCAGATCGACTGGTCGAAACTCTCGGGCAAGTAGTCGCCGCCGCCCTGAATGACTTTCATCGCCAGCGGCACGACGGGCAGCGTCGTCTCCGTGCCGGCGAGCTTCTTGCGGAGGCGTTCGGAGGCGGGGTTCTGGTAGGCGATCTTGCCGTCCGCCGAGAAGATGATGATCGGATCGAGCAGCGCCGCGAACACGATCTCCGTCGCTTGCCGGGCGTGGACGAGTTCGTCACTGGTCGTCTGCCGGTAGGCGCGCAACTTGCCCGCCATTTTATTGAAAGCTCCGGCCAGTTGCCCGAGTTCGTCCTGGCTGCTGACGGGCAGCACCTGGTCGAGATTGCCTTCCCCGAGTTCGCGGGCGGATTCGGTCAACCGCTGGATCGGCCGCAGGACGACGCCGCTGAGCCGGTAAGCAAAGTAGAGGCCCAGCGGGACCGCCGCGGCGATGGCCAGGAGCATGATGCGGGTGGATTGGCGGGCGGTGTCACGCGCCCGGTGATCCTTTTGCGTCATGGCATTCTCGTTGATACCGAGGATGGCCGAGGCCGCTTCGAGCAGTTTGCCCAGCGTGGGTGTGACGCCCGCCTCGGTGTCGGCGTCCGGCGAGAGGGCGGCGGTCGCGGCGGTCAGGAACGCCTCGTTGCGCGTTTCCAACTGGTCGGCGGCCAGGCGTTCGCCGGGCTCGGTGATGATCGCCAGTTCCGCTTCCACGTTGCTGCGGCAGAGGGCCGCCTGTTGTTCGAGGGTCGACTGCGTCTGCGGCAGCGTGGCGGTTTTCGCATGGTAGGCGAGTAGGGCCTGATCGATGCGCAACGCGTGCTCCCGGAGGTCGCGCATCGCCACGATGCTGGTGTAGTTCTCGTGCAGCGTCGTGTTGACGGCACCCCCCAGGCGCACGAACAGCCAGACGGCATAGCCACCGACCACCATCAGCAGGATGATGAGCGGCGCGACTCCGAGCAGGATGCGGTTGCGTAACATATTGGGCGAAAACTCACTTAGCTTTCGCCGTGCCAACGCTGATTGCTTATCATGCAAGTTCATTCAAATAAGGAGTTAATGTCTTATCGCCTACTGAAAACGGGGTAAGTTGAATGCAGCGAGTCGTGCAATTTGCATACTGTCCGGGGCGCGTTCGGCAAATTGCACGATGGCCGGATTTCAAAGGCGCGGTTCACCGCAGTGCGGGACCACTCCGAACGCCGGACGCTTGCACTGTTTCTGAAGGTGGATGGCGCGATCCGAGCATCCTCCGCCGCCGGCTCAATCGGCGGACGAACCCTCGGCCGTCCCGTTCTGCCACTTGCGCCGACGACGGTAGAGGGTCGCCAGGTCGATGCCGAGGATCGCCGCGGCATCTTCGAGTCGCGAGGTTTTCGCCAGCACGCGGCGGATGTGCTCGTCAGCCAATTCCGCCAGGCTGACGGACGCACCGACTTCGAGCGGCTGGTCCACGGGATTCTTGGCGATGATCTCGGAGAGATGTGCCACTTCCACCGTCGGCCCCGTGGAGAGGATCACGGCGCGCTCGATGGCGTTCCGCAGTTCGCGCAGATTACCCGGCCACGGGTAACGACGCATCGCGTCCCTGGCCTCGGGGCTGAAGTCCGTGATGAGCTTGCCGGACTGGCGCGCAAAGAAGCGCAGATGTGCCGCCGCCAACTGTTCCAGGTCGTGCGGACGCTCGCGCAACGGCGGCAGGCTCAGCGTCACCACGTTCAGCCGATAGTACAGGTCCTCGCGGAACTTCCCCTCCTTGACCGCTTGCACGAGGTCGCGGTTGGTGGAGGAAATGACCCGCACGTCGGCGCGGCGGGTCTGCGTTTCCCCCACCCGTTCGTACTCGTGCTCTTGCAGCAGACGCAGCAGCTTGGGCTGGATGTCCAGCGGCAGTTCGCCGATCTCGTCCAGGTAAAGCGTGCCCCCACTCGCCGCCGCGACCTTGCCCTCCGTCTCGGTGGCCGCCCCCGTGAAAGCTCCCCGGGCATGGCCGAACAGATCGCTCTCCAACAGCTCCCGCGACAGGCTCGGGGCGCTCACCGTGACAAACGGCCGCGCCGCCCGCAGGCTGTGTTGGTGAATGTCACGCGCCAGCACGCTTTTGCCGGTGCCGCTCTCTCCGAGCAGGATGATGGAGGCATGGCTGGCAGCGGTCCGATGCGCCAGGTCCAGCACGCCTGCCATCGCGGGGTCGGTCGAAGCGGCGGGTGCCGCCGACGAAGGCTGGAAAAGCGACTCCAATTCCTGGACCCGCCGTTCCAGGCCGCGCCGCTGTTCGATGCGTCCCAGGACCAGCCGCACCTGCTCGGGCGTGAAGGGCTTTGGCAGATAATCCACCGCGCCACGCCGGGTCGCTTCCACGGCGCTGGAGATAGAGGCGAAGGCGGTGATGATGACCACGGCGACGCCCGCGTCGGCGCGCCGGAGTTGGGCCAGGACCTCCAGGCCGTCTTCCTGGCCGAGGCGCAGGTCCAGAAAGGCGGCGTCGAAAGGGATTTTTTGCACCTGGCGCAAGGCCCCGGAGCCGCTCTCGACGGCGACCACTTCGTGCCCATCCGCCTCCAGTGCCACCGAGAGCATCCTGGCGATGTTGCGTTCGTCGTCTACGACCAAAATTCGCATGAAACAGGCGTCACAAACGCGGAAGAACATGTCCGCTGTACACACAAGCTCCGCCGACGTTTCGCAAAATGCAATGCGGATCGACCAGTGCCGTTCCTTCAACTTTCGTTCGGAGCCGTCTGCGGGGACAGCGGGGATTCTCCCTTCGCCGGTAAAGCCCAGCGCAGGAGCGATGGAAAGGTCAGACCCTGAACCACCACGGAGAACACCACGATGATGTAGGTGGCCGTCAGCAGGGTCTCGCGCTCGTGCCCGGCCGGGAGGGACAAGGCGAGCGCGACGGGTATTCCGCCGCGCAAACCGCCCCAGGTCAGTAGTTTGATGCTGTGCACGGGGAACGGCCGGCCGGGTTCGGGCCAGATCAGCGTGAGCAAAGCGCCGATGCTCAACCAGCGGGCCGCGAGCACCACCGGCACCGCCAGGCAACCGGCCAGCAGCGCGCCGCCGGTGGGTCGCAACGAAAGCACCGCCAGCCCGATCAACACGAAAAGCACGGCGTTGAGCATCCCGTCGATCAATTCCCAGAAGTCATCCAGCCGCTCCCGGGTTCGCGTGGACATGACCCGATGCCGGGCGATGTTGCCGACAATCAATCCCGCCGCCACGATGGCCAGGGGACCCGAGAACCCGAGGGCGGTGGCGAGCGCGTACCCGCCGGAAACCATCGCCAACGTCAAAAAAACCTCCACGCTGTAATCATCCACGGTGCGCAGCAGGTGGTAGGTCACCCAGCCGAGCAGCACGCCCAACCCCAGCCCGCCCGCGACCTGCCAGAGCACCAGCAGCCAGAAGTGCGGCCAGTCCGGTCCGGCCGCGGGTGCCTGCCCGAGCAGTTGGTAGCAGGTCACGAAGGCCACCACGCCGATGCCATCGTTGAAGAGCGATTCCCCGGCGATGCCCGTTTCGAGCGCACGCGGTGCGCCCGCGCGGCGCAGCATGTCGAGCACGGCGACCGGATCGGTCGGCGAGATCAACGCGCCGAATACCAGGCAGTAAACCCAGGGAACGTTCAGTCCCAGGACGGAGAACACCCAACCCATCATCGTGGCTACGAACAGCAGCGTCAGCAAAACGCCCACCGTGGCCAGGATGGCGACGGGCCAGCGGTGCTCGCGCAGTTCATCGAGGGGCACGTGCATGGAACCGGCAAAAAGCAGGTAGCCGAGCATCCCATTCATGAGGGATTCGCCGAAGTCGATCTGACGCACCAGGGCTTCGGCGTGCCGCGACCAGGCGAGTCCGGCCCGACTGGACAGCAGGATCACCAGGGAGATGCCCAGTGAGAAAAGCACCAGGGCAATCGTGGTCGGCAACTTCAGGAATCGTTCGTTCAGGTAGGTCGTCAGCGCGGCGAAGGTCAACAGCAGCGCCACAACGTAGGGAAGGGTCATGGGGCAGCGATCTTGGCGCACCGGATTTGACTGGTCAATGAAACCACGTTTTGGCTCGGGCCGCCCGTCGTCCTGTAAGGTAGGGATGGCTCTCCGAGCCAGTCCCTAGATTTGTCTGGATAACCGCTACTGAAACAACGCATTTCCAGAAAAATTAGGGACTGGCTCGGAGAGCCATCCCTACCTTACAGGACGACCGCCTACGGCGAGGTTTTCCACTTACCCATTAAAGTATAATCCTCCACCGTGCCATTTGACTGAAATTAGAAACTGTGGCGAGTTTGTACAAGTCGCTGTTTCTATCGCCGCGCCGCAAACTCCGCTCGCATGACCACCTTTGCACTCGTCCAGTTGTTCATCTTTCTCCTGATTGTCGTCCTGCTGGTCAAGCCGGTCGGCGTCTACTTGCAGCGCGTCTTCGAACGGCAAGCGACTTTTTTGGACCCCGTCCTCGTCCCGACCGAACGACTCATCCACCGGCTCTTGCGTGTCCATCCCGAGCGCGAGATGGATTGGAAGCACTACTCGCTGGCGTTCGTACTCTTCGGCGTAGTGAACATGGTGGCGCTCTACCTCGCGCTGCGCTGGCAGGCATTCTTGCCGTGGTTCTTTCCCGGGATGATGACCACACCGATGACGCCGGACCTCGCGGCCAACACGTCGGTCAGTTTCGTGACCACGACCACCTGGCAGGCTTACGCGGGTGAGACCGCCATGAGTTATTTTAGCCAGCTCCTGCTGGTCGGGCAAAACTTCCTGGGTGGCGCGGCGGGGCTGGCCGTGGGCATCGCGTTCATTCGCGGCTACGCCCGCGAGCAAACGACGGCACTGGGCAACTTCTGGGTCGATCTCGTCCGGGCGTTGCTGTGGGTGCTCCTGCCGGTGTCGTTGCTGGGCGGCGTGTTCCTGATCGCGCAGGGCGTGCCGATGAATTTCTTGTCTTACACCGTCGTTCACACGGTCGGCGGCGAGACGCAGACCATCGCCCAAGGCCCGGTCGCCGTGCTCGAATTCATCAAGAACCTGGGCACCAACGGCGGCGGTTTCTTCAACGCCAACGGCGCGCATCCCTTCGAGAACCCGACGCCGCTCGCCAACCTGGTCGAACTGCTCGCCATTGTGGTGCTCCCGGCGGCGTTCACCCACACGTTCGGCCGCATGGTGGGTCGGCCGCGCGACGGGTGGGTGATTTTCTGGACGATGACCGCGCTTTTCGTGGCGGGGTATCTGGTGTGCGGCTGGGCGGAGGGTCACCTGCATCCCGCGCTGGCGCAGGCGGTCAGCGGCGGCAACCTGGAAGGCAAGGAGGCCCGTTTCGGGGTCGGCGGCTCGGCGCTGGCGGCGGTCGTGACTTCCAACGGTGCCACCGGCTCCTACAACGCGATGCACGACAGCTTTCAGCCGCTCGGCGTCCTCGTTCCGCTGCTCAACCTGCTGCTGGGCGAGATCGTCTACGGCGGCCTAGGCACCGGACTCTACAGCATGGTGTTCGTGGCGTTGGTGGCGCTTTTCATCGGTGGCCTGATGGTCGGCCGTTCCCCCGAACATCTCGGCCGCCGCCTCGGGCCGCCGGAGATGAAAATCATCGCGGTTTACACGCTCCTGGGTCCCGCGACGGTCCTGGTGCTGACCGCCCTCGCCGTGACTCTGCCAGCGGGCCTGGAAGGGCTGACGACCAACACCGGCGCACACGGGTTCACGGAGATTTTCTTTGCCTACGCGAGCGCGCTGGCGAACAACGGGCAAAACATGGCGGGCCTGAACGCGAACACCGTTTTCTACAACGCCACGACGGGGATCGCCATGCTGGTCGGGCGTTGGGGACTGGCGATCCTGGCGTTGGCTCTGGCGGGACGTTTTGCCGCCACGACCCGGCGGCCACCCAGTTCCGGGACGGTGCCGTCCGACGGCATCCAGTTCGGGGTGCTGCTTGCCGCGACGGCGCTGCTGGTGGGCGCGTTGAACTTCCTGCCTGCGCTCGCGCTCGGCCCGGTGTTGGAACATTTCTCCATGCTGCGTTGAGTTCTCCGGCCACGGGCAGCCGCAGGATTCGCCCCTTGCATTTGGGATGGTGGGTCTGAAACTAGACCGTGCTGTCAGACGAATTTTCTCCAGGGGAGCCCGAGACCAGTCCGCCCGTCACGCAGGTTCTGCCGCCCACCGAAGACCCTTCGATCAACGAGGCGGTCAAGAAACTGGTCAAGCAATGGGGCTACGACCATTCGCCGGAGTTGATCGAGGAGATGGTGGGCACCGTGCTCAAGATGGCCCAGGATCGCATGAGCGTGGCTGACCTGAAGATGTACAACCGTTCCCTCAAGGAACTGCGTTACGCCGCCCGGCTTTTCGCCCAGTACCGGCCCGTCCGCAAGGTGTCCGTCTTCGGCAGCGCGCGCACCTTGCCCCAGGCTCCCGAGGCCCTGGCGGCGGAACAGTATTCCCGCCGGATGCGCGAGGAAGGCTACATGATCATCACCGGCGGTGGCGATGGCATCATGGGTGCGGCCCAGCGCGGGGCCGGGGCCGAGCACTCTTTCGGGTTGAACATCCGCCTGCCTTTCGAGCAGGGCGCGAACGTCACCATCGACGGCGATCCCAAGCTCATCAATTTCAATTATTTCTTCACCCGCAAGCTCAACTTCCTCAAGGAAAGTCACGCCATCGCCCTTTTCCCGGGGGGTTTCGGCACGATGGACGAGGGCTTCGAGGTGTTGACCCTGCTCCAGACCGGCAAGGCCAAGATGATTCCCATCGTGATGGTCGATGAACCGCAGGGCCATTACTGGGAGACCTGGCAGGCGTTTATGCGCGAGCATCTGCTCAAGCTGGGCCTGATTTCCGAGGAAGATTTTGCTCTGTTCCGTCTCACGAATGACGTGGCACAAGCGGTCGCCGAGACTATCAATTTCTACCGGGTTTATCAATCCAGCCGCTACGTGGGCCAGCAGATGGTGATGCGCCTGGCGCGCCAGCTTTCCGAGGCGACGGTAGAGGAACTGAACGACCGTTTCGGCGACATCCTGCGTGGTGGACGTTTCGTGCAGGGCGCGGCCTTGCGCCAGGAGCGCAACGAACCGGAGATCATCCATTTGCCCCGGCTCGTTTTTACACCCAACCGGCGTAATTTCGGCCGCCTGCGTTTGCTCATCGACACCATCAATTCCAGCGAGGCACCGACGGGCGAGGTCGAGAGCCTGTCATAGGTTCGTCCGCTGTCCTCACCATCGGATGCAAACAGACGGTCCCGGACGGACGCGTGGGATTTCGTGGGACCATTCTGACGGGATGCAAGCCAATCACTGGCTCGTGGTATGCTGCAAATGGCCTCGTTCTCCGTGGTGACGATCTGACATGAATCTCCCGATGCACTGGCGCGCTTTCACACTCCTGACGGCCTTTGTGGAAGCTTTCCTGGTGCTCAGCCCGGTTTGCCAGGGACAACAGGCGAGCGTCGGCATCAATCTCGCTGGTGACTGGCTCTGGGCCGACGCCGTGCGACAGGCACGTCCACATTGGGACACCGCCACCCATCTCGGCGACGGCGCGGCGGCCGAGGATGGCAACCAGTGGCCGACCGAAGACTGCTCGCTGCTCGTGTGGGAAGGTCACGCCTACAACGAGGGCACGTACGCTCTGAGTTTTAACGGCAAGGCCACGGTCTCCGTGTCGTACAACTACGGCACGGTGAACGGCGCGAGCTCCAGCACCGGCACCTATAACTCTGCGACTAATACCACCACCGCCACCGTCGTCATCACCGACACCAGTGCGCAAAATTGCTCGCTCATCTTCACCAACACCCAACGTACTGCCGCCACCGCGACGAACACCGGCATCACCAACGTCCACCTCTACCGCCCGGTCTCCGAAGGGGCCGCGACCAGCTACGGACCCGGCACGCTGTTCACCAACCAGACGCTGGCCATGTCGCAGAAGTTCGCCGTCACCCGTTTCATGGACCTGGTGGGGGCAAACAATAGTACGCAGGTCCATTGGTCCGACCGCTCTTTTCCGGGTACTTGGAACCAGTCGCCGATGGCTTACGAGTACGTGGTGGCTTACGGCAATGCCACCAACACCGATATCTACGTCAACATCCCGCTCTCCGCCGACAGCACCTACGTCGTCAACCTGGCCAACCTGATCCGCTACGGCTCGGACGGCATGAACCCCTACACCACGGCACAGACCAATCCGACTTACGCCCCCTTGAAATCTGGTCTGCACGTCTATCTCGAATACAGCAACGAGGTGTGGAACGGCGGCTTCCAGCAGTTTCACGACAACTACGATGCCGTCGTGGCCGACCAGTCCGCCAACAACGCGGAGTGGATCATCCTCAACTTCGACGGCGCGGCGGCCGACAACTTGTACACGGGCGCATGGCGGCGCATTGCCTACCACGCCAAGCTCATCAGCGACGCCTTTCGCGCCGTGTACGGAGACGCAGCCATGCCGCCCAACGCCAACGCCACGGTGCGTCCGCTGCTGGAATTCCAGGCAGGAGATGGTCAGGCCACAGGCTCCACGCAACTCCAATTTCTGGACAGCTTCTTCCATAACTCCGACGGGGTGAGCCATGTCAGCACGCCGCATCCGGTCAATTACTTCCTGTGGGGCGCCGGTGGTGCGACTTACTACACGAGTAACGACGATACCGCCTCCACGATGGATGCTCTGTACGGCTCGGGCATTCCAGACGCCGGGTACGCCGCGACCACACGGGCCGACACGGCGTTAGCCAAGGGCTACGGCCTCAAGCGGGTGGCCTACGAAGGCGGCTGGAGCGTGTACAACGGCAATAACGGCTACGCCAGCACGGGGGGAACGGCCGCCGCCCTCGCCAAGTTCGATGCTCGTGCCACGACGGCACAAACCAGCGCTCACAATCTCTTCGAGCAGTCGGGCGGCGACCTGAACATCTTCTACACATCGTCGAGTTGGGCTCCCACTTACATCTGGAGTCTGACGGACCAGATTTTCAACCTCACGACGCCCCTCTTCCAGGCCGTCTCCAGCATCGACTCGGCTAACGCTCCCGGCGTCACCTTCGGCAACGCGGTCTCGGCGACAGCCGCTACTAATCTTTCCTACGGCAGTCAGCTTTTCTCTTTCAACAACTACAACGCGGGACTGTCGGACAACGGAGCGTTGGGTTTTGTTCCACTAGTTACTAGCAGCGGGTATTACCAAATCAGCTTATCGATTAACTCCAACAGTCCAAATCACTACGTGCGGGTACTCGTGGACGGGCAAACCCTGGGCAGCCCGCCGACCAGTGTCCCGGTGTCTAACTCACCGGCGAGCGTCGTCGTGGGAAGCATCTACCTGACGGCTGGCCAGCATGGGCTCATCGTCGAGGGACAATATCCCTCGAACAACGACTATGGGGATAACTCCTGCGGCTTCACGAGTGTCACGTTGACCCCGACCAGCTCGGAAACCTACACGCAGTGGGCCGCCCAATTCTTTCCCGCTTCGCAGCAGGGAAACACTCCGGTCAGTGGACCCGGTGCCGCCCCCGAAGGCGACGGCATTCCCAACCTCTTGAAATACTTTTTTGATATCGACCCCAGCCGAGCGCTCACCGCCGCGGACCGCGCTGCCCTGCCCACAGTAGGAACTACTTTCATCGGTGGCCAGCCGTACTTGACGCTGACCTATCGGCAGTTTGCATTGGCGAGTGGAGTCTCGTGCTCGGTGCAAATTTCCGGTGATTTGACGACCTGGACGACGATTGCCAGTCCGACGATTGTACAAGCTGGCACTGATCCGGTCACGGGCGATCCGATCAAACAGGTCCGGGTGCCGACGAGCGGCATCAGAGGGTTTATCAGGCTGTACGTCAATCAACCTTGAGATCAGAGACTTGGCAAACAGGGTGAGCCACGAAGTCCGGCAAAATTGGGTTTGTCCGTATTCATTGGCCATCACGTCATGTTCCACGACACATTCTCGTCTCCCTCTGCCCCCGTCATGTGGTTGTGGCGACTGGCGTTCGCGGTGGCGTTAAGTTGCTTCCCGTCCTCAGCGGCGTGGGCCAAGACTCCCGGCGAGCCGATGAACGTGGTTCTCGTGCACGGCATCTACGACACGGGCGCCATCTTCAAACCGATGGTGCAAGTGATCGAGCAGCAAGGCTACCGCTGTTTGGCTCCCTCGCTCGCTCCCAACGATTGCAGCGCGGGTGTCCGGGCCTTGTCGCTCCAGCTTTCCGCTGCCATCGACGCTCGCTTTGGCAAGTCCGCACCGGTGATCTTGATCGGTTTCAGCATGGGTGGACTCGTCGCCCGGGACTATGTGCAGAATCTGGCCGAACGTGGACGGGTCCGGGGCGTGTTTCTCATCTCGCCTCCCAACCACGGCACCGCGTGGGCCTCCTTCGCGCATGGCGGCACCAGGGAGTTAGGAACAAACAGTCACTTCATCCAGGCTCTTAACCAGAACGTCCGGACTTGGCAGCACGTCCCGGTTTGCACCTACTGGACGCCGTTGGACCTGATGATTGTGCCTGCCACCAGCTCGCTCTGGCCGGTGGGTGATTCAAAGACGATCTTCTGCGTGCTTCATCCGTGGATGGTTCGAGATCCTCGGCTGATGGAGGATATCACCGCACGGATGGCTGTTCTTACGAGAACGGATAGTGAGCCAATCGCCAAAAGCAGCTTCTGAGGTGCATGTCGGCAATGGACGTGAGAGCGAAAACGCACCGCTTCTGCCGCGAAGGAGCATCGGCGGCCGGGGCTCCCGGCAAACTTGACTATTTTGACGATCTCGGTCAGAAGTGCGAACCCCATGAACTTCTTCCGACTAGCCGTCCGTTCCCTGTTGCAGGTGCTGCTTGCAGTTACCGGTCCGTTCTCTGCACTGCACGCTGACGAGCCCCCACCCCCCATGCAAGGCACTCTCACCGTCCATGCCGACCGCTCCATCGGCACGATTTCCCGTGAGATCTACGGCCAGTTCTCCGAGCACCTCGGACGCTCGATCTACGAAGGCATCTGGGTCGGAGAAAATTCACCCATCCCCAATACGCGCGGCATCCGCAATGACGTGGTCGCCGCGCTCAAAGCCCTGCGCGTTCCCGTGCTGCGCTGGCCGGGCGGGTGCTTCGCGGACGAGTACCACTGGAAGGACGGGATCGGCCCGCGCGAGCAGCGTCCGACCATGATTAACACCCACTGGGGCGGCGTGGTGGAAAGCAACGCGTTCGGCACGCATGAGTTTTTCGACCTGTGCGAGCAGGTCGGCTGCGAGGCTTACGTGTGCGGCAACCTCGGCAGCGGCACGCCACGGGAGATGATGGAATGGGTCGAGTACATGACCTCGGATTCCAACTCCACCCTCGCCTCCCTGCGCCGACTGAACGGTCGCGACAAGCCGTGGAAACTCAAGTATTTCGGCGTCGGTAACGAGAGCTGGTCCTGTGGCGGCAACATGCGCCCGGAGTACTACGCGGACGAATTCCGCCGCTACAACACTTTCATCAAAAACTACACGGCCAACCGGGTCGAGCGCGTGGCTTGCGGCCCGAACTCCAATAATTACAACTGGACCGATGTACTCATGCGGATGGTCGGTCCGCGCATGAACGGCTTGTCACTGCATTACTATACGAGTCCCCTGGTTCACACGGACCACAAAGGCGCGGCCACCGGGTTCCCGGCGGCGGAGTGGTTCACCACGCTGCACAACGCGTTGCGCATGGAAGAACTCATCTCCGGGCACACCGCCATCATGAATCGCGAGGACCCGAAAAAACGCATCGGCCTGATCGTGGACGAGTGGGGCAATTGGTACGACGTGGAACCGGGCACGAACCCGGGTTTCCTCTACCAGCAAAACAGTCTCCGCGACGCCGTGGCCGCCGCCGTGACGCTGGACATTTTCCACGCGCACTGCGACCGGGTCACGATGGCCAACATCGCGCAGACCGTCAACGTGCTCCAGGCGATGATCCTCACCGACAAGGAAAAGATGATCCTGACGCCCACCTACCATGTGTTTGACATGTACAAAGTGCATCAGGATGCCACCGCCTTACCCGTGGAGGTATCAGCCCCGGAATTTCGGCAGGACGACGAAGCGATCCCATCCTTGCACGCGACGGCGTCGCGTGACAAAGCGGGCCACTTGCATTTGTCGGTGGTCAACCTCCAGCCGGCACAGGCCGCGCAGGTCGCCGTGACTTTGCTCGGAGCGGCTATCAAAAACGTCACGGGACAAATGTTGACCGCGTCCACGCTCGACGCCCACAACACGTTTGACGCGCCGGAAAGCGTCAAGCCAGCGCCGTTCACGGCATTCGAGTTGAAGGATGGAGCGTTGACCCTGACCCTCCCCGCGAAGGCGGTCGCGGTCTTCAGCTTGGAGTGAGTTTGCTCGGACGTGGTCCGCTGGTGACTCCCGTGGATCAGGAAGGACCGACGACTCGCATAGCCTATCTGCCCAAGGGGGCATGGTACGATCAAGACGGCGTACCAAGGACAAGGTTCGGTCTGGATCAGCCCCGAGTGACCTGAGCGGACTGGAACCCTCTTTCCGCTTGCATGAAAATATTTTTCGTGGGATTACTCTCCTCCGGTTCCGTGTGGTTCCCTTGACAATCTTCGGGCTTGCTCGAAATGATGAGGGGATTGAAACGGGTGGAGTTCCTGGCCTCTCATGGCTGTGGCAACCTCTCGTAACACCCATGCGGGCAGTGATTTGTGGGGGTATAGCTCAGTTGGTAGAGCGTCTCGTTCGCAAGGGTTATTTGGACGAAATTGACTCATTTTGACCAGTTTGGTCAGGAGTGGACTGGAGTGACCAAAACAGCCCGCCCACTGAAATCAGCTTTCGCTCAGATGTGGACTGAGGCTGCCACGAGTGGACCCAAAAAATATCACCGGGGGGACCTAACGGGGGGACTGCCTATTTTCTCGCAGAGATTGTGACCTCTGGGCCCGCACAGTTTTGTCCGCAGATACTACCACTGGTGTAGAGGGTAGAATTCATTGATGTGTCGTCCCATATTCTGCTAAGCAATCTGAATGTCTCCAGCACTATTAGTGCGGGTCCCAAGTTTGCCTCTTCCCGGAGCCATCCTTACCGGGGAGGATATCGAGCCGACAAGGCGTATGATCCGTACCGTCGCCGAAACATGGCGTATTATCGGGCTTCGATGTAGCTGACCCGGCGCGTGACGGAGGACAAACCGATTGCCGAAAACAAGACGCCTTCGCCAACGCATCATGGATCAATTGCCAAACTATACAAAAAGCCAGAAGCGAAAATCGATTGTGACTGGCGCTACGACTGAAACACTTTTTGCTCCGATTGTTCTTCGTGCTCGCTCCCGATTGCACGGCCGCTTAGGTCAAGCACGGTACAATGAAATTCCATCAGGCGTGCACGCTGGTTGGGAGGCTCACCTTCTCGACCGACTGATGATTGCCGGTGCGAAAGCGGTGGATTGGCAGTTCCAGATTTTCCGGACTGCTCGCGCGGCATTCCTTGCCCCCGGCGTCAGGGCCATAGACCAGGCAGTGGTGACTCGTGACTTTGTGGGGCAACCCGAGAAGCGTCTACGGCAGCTTTACAACGAGTTCCCGTTGCTCGAACATCTATGCGAAACACTGGTTTGCCATTGGGTCGAGGCGGCAGTTGAATTTCTCGACCGCTTTTGGGCAGATCGAGAGATGCTTCCGGCTTGGTTTGGCGAAGCTTCTGCCTCGCAGCCGTTGGAAACAGTCGAACCTGCGCTATCCGATCCCCATCACTGCGGCCGCACGGTAGCGCGCATGCACTTTAGCAACGGCACAACGCTGATCTACAAACCTCGTTCGCTCGCACCGGAAAATCACTTCAGAGACCTTCTGGACTTCGTCAACGGACTCGGCTGCCCGAGACCGCTGTACTCCGCTCGAAGCGCCGATCGCGGCGCGTTCGGCTGGATGGAGGACGTTGTGATGCGCCCATGCAAAACCTGGGTCGAAGTTGAGTCGTTTTATTGGCGGGCAGGTGCGTTGCTCGGCTTGGTCTTCCTTGCTGGGGGTGTCGACATGCACCGCGAAAATTTGATCGCTGCCGGGGAGTATCCGGTGCTCATCGACCTAGAGACCCTCATGCACCCGCAGAATGGGGAAGGGATGGAAGACCACCCAAACGCTCACTCGCTTTTACGCACGGGATTTCTACCGACGAAGATGCAAGACGGTTCAACGCCCCGGAACACCTGTGCCCTCTGGCGAAACGACCAAATAAACGGCGACGACGGTAGCCTCGCGCACATTCCGGCTATCGATGAATGCCACGTTACAGCGACCGACTTCACCAACTCGATCTTGGAAGGGTTTGACTGGATCGGTAACGCGCTGCTGCGCGAGCGTCTAATCGCGTCTCAGTTCGCAGATCGGTTGCAAATGCTGAGCAGTTGCCCACGGCGGCGGATCCTGCGATCCACTGCCGCATACGGCCGGATACTCGGCGACTTTATTTCTCCGCGGTGTCTGCGGCTACCCCAGATTTCACCTTCACCGATCAGACAAATTGCAAAGGACAGCAACCTTACACTAAGCGACGACGAGATTGCATCCCTAAGCGAATTGGATTGCCCTTACATCAAACAGACGGAGCATGCTAACGCCTTGGTTTCTCCGTTCCTCAATCTACCGACACACGAAGTGTTCAGGGCCGAAAGACGGTTGGTCATCGAAGCGCTTGCCAACGCGTGATGCCTCTCTCCGGGCGACAGGGCAACATGCGCTACCAAAGAATTATCGTGCAAAGCGGCTCGAATGCTGGCGGCGATGTTGCATCAAGCGTCCCCTCCGGTAATTCCCGCGCGGTAATTCCAGGCGTTGGCACATGGATGAGCAGCGACTTCTTGCCGTTCTCGCGCGAAAAGATACCGCCGCGGTACTCCTCCGGTATCGCGATGCGGGTGGTCAATAGCTCGAAGGGGTCGCTAAGTAATTGTTGGAGTAGAGACGGATCAGTCTCTGTTTGCCGAAAAACTTCAGCAAGCACGTTGGAAAGGTTTTCTTCATTCCATTCAGGCAAGGCAAGGGAGGATACGTCTGGCATATGTAGCGTTGATTCTATCCACTGCATACTTGCCCGTCAATGGTATATATTGGTCGCGAGTGCCGCCACATGCTATGAAATGAAGCCTTTCAATGATTGCGAAGACGCGCCAACCGGGTCGGTCGCATATCTCCTGCTCCACGCTCTCGACGTAGCGACTAGCCTCTGGGCGGCGGACAGGCGGGCGCGCTCAAACGATCTCAACGCCTCGTCGTAGTGACAAACTTGGGCCTTTGCGAGTGCAGCAGCAAGAGCAACTGCATCCTCGATCCCTGTCGCAAAACCGCGCTCGGTCACGGGTGAGGCGACATGCGCCGCATCTCCGATGAGGACGATCCTGCCTGCATAGAGACGACGCGGGTAGTATTCAGCGACCGTATATGCGAACATTCGGCCGGATGCAATCGTATGCGTGATGACCGTCCGCCATGGCTCAGGCCACTGTCTGTCGGCAAAGTCGCGCAGGTCGTCGATTAGACCGGGCCCTATCTCGTTGGGACGGGGCAACCTCAGAACGCTGCCTTGGTTATCGATGCAACCGAGTTCACGAAGCAGACCGAGACGGCTGGGATCGTACCAAGTGAAGCTTATCAAACGATCGCTGACCCGTGACGATCCTGCGTCGTTAGCCACGGGAAAAGCGACGAGGCGATGGCCGTCTCTAGTCACAAGGGAAATGTCCTCGCCCAACCGCAAGAAATCTGTGTCGCCGGGCAGCGACGCCTCCGGGGTAAGGCCCCGCCAAAGGATGTACCCCGCGTAAATTGCGGCGGGGCGTTCTGGATCAACAGCTTTTCGGACAGTACTACACTGTCCATCGGCCCCAACGATTAGCGGCGTCGTGAGCAAACGACCAGTCGATGTCACAGCCGTCGCGAGACAAGCATCGCTGCTCACGCGCACAACGGCCGCGCCGCTTTCGATCACGATCTCGGATTTTTCTGCAGCGATTTGAAGCAACCAATTTTGCAACGCGTGCCAAGAAACAGCCAGACGTTCGCCGACTGGACGCGGAAATACCGATGCACGCGAGTCGTCGTCTGCGATGCCTATTGCTTCGAAGAGCCGCTTACGATTTATCCGTAGGCATCCACCGTAGCGCAGAATCTTTGGTGCGCTCTCGACAACTCGGGTTGAGATGCCACAGCTCGCGCACGTCAACGCAAGTGTGAGGCCGCAAAGGGAACCGCCAACAATTAGCACCTGCATTGGCGGATCACATGTGTCGTGAGCAGGCTTTCGCAGATTGAGAACGCTTTCCGTTCAGGACCATCGGCTCGGTGAGTGTTGTTTTTGAAAGAACGACATTTCTGCCAGCGACTGCGGAGACGCCAAGCATCAACCACCATTTCACGGTGCGGACTGAGCGAGCAACTCCGTAAAGCGGTGATCTTCACGAAGAGATTCGAATCGCGGATCCAACAATGTTGAGCGTATTTCCACCCAACCAGTGTGGACCGCCGACGACAGAAAACCGAGCGCGCGTTCGTGATCGCCCTCTAGTGCCCAGTTCGCCGCAAGATCGTGTAATAGCCTAGGGTTGTCGGGGAACTTTGTCAGAAGGCGCTCATCAATGGTACGAGCCTTAGCCAGCCTGCGTAAGGCTTCGTCGAGCTTACCTTGCTTCCGAAGCAGGTAAGCGACTGCAGAGTCTGGATTGATCGCGCCAAAAAATTCCATGCCTTCCAAGTAGCTGTCGCCAGAAGCCATCTGCGAGTATTTGGCGAATGCTGCTGGGTAATCACCACAGAAAAGCGCAACTTCAGCTGCCAGCTGTTCTCGATATGGGTTGGTCGGAAAACGCGCGACAAGATCGCGACACAGTTCTCTAGCCTCGCCTTTCCGGCCCTGCCAGAGCGCGAGGATTACCAGCACGTTGTGCGCATCGTGCTGTTCCGGGTCAAGTTCACAAGCCCGACGAAGTTCCGTTTGTGCTTGCTGATCATCGCCAATCACCATGTAGATGTCGCCTAGCGCCGCGTTGAACGACCCGTGGACCGGATCAAGCTGTGCGGCTCGACGATACCAAAGCACGGCCTGTCGCGGCTGACCGAGCTCCCGGCAGCAAACACCGACATTCGCATTCCCTCCCACTGACTCGGAATCTAGCTCCAGCTCTTGCAATAGTTCTTCACGTGCTTCTTTAAAATGTTTGGCGGCGAGCAAACAGCAACCCATTGCATGATGAGCCTCAGCGGAGAACGGATCTGCGGTCAACGCGCGTTCAGCGTGCTGGCGGCCAAGCTCCAGATCGCGAGCATTGCCTCCCCACCATGAGAATTTCATGCGATACGCGTCCGCAATTCCCGCAAGCGCAGACACGCTGTCAGGTTGCAATTTCAACGCACTTTCAAACAACGTGATCGCGTGGTCGTTGTCGGCGGGGTCAATACGGCGGAGATATTCGATAGCCTTTTTGCAGAATGAAGCCGCCTCGATGTCGGTGGGACCGTGGCGATGTGCATCCCGGTCCCGATCGGTTGATTCGGTGATCAAATGGTCAAGGAGCCCTCGTTGCAAAACTTTCAGGTCCACGTCGGAGAATTGAAGAGGCAGCCAATCAACTTGGACATGCAGCGGGCGCGCGGCATCCCGATCAAAGATTTTGCTCACCACCTTCACGCGTGAGTTAACCTGGCGCACACTCTCGCGCAGAATGACCTGCGATGCTGGTGGAGTATGTTTCGCGCCTTCGTCCATGTCCGGGGCGATCTTCTCGGGCGCAGCAACGAGGCGTCGCACGGGCAACACCCGCACGTTAGCGGCGTCATCAGAAACTGCAATTAGCACCCGACTCAAATGATCCGAGAACGAATCGAGTTCGCCATTGAGACTGAAGTCGTCGACCTCTACGGTTATCGGGACTGTGGCAGCGGGCGAAATAATCGTTCGGCGAGCCGAATTCCATGACCGCAACGTCAGGTAAGTCGTACCCGCGACTGCGACGATCAACGCTGCGGCAGCACCGGCAAGGTGCCATCGTTTCGCGGTAGCGAACTTTGCAGGAAGTCTCCTCTTGAAGTGTCGCGCTGCTACCCGTTCGCCGCGCAACCAGCGTTCGATATCGTCGGCTAATTCCGCAGCGGATGCATAGCGATCCTCCGGGCGTGTGTGCAGGCATCGTGCGCAGATTGCCTCCAGGTCGGCCGGCAACAGTGGTGCGACGGAGCGCAGGCGCGGTGCGGGCCCAGCTAGCGCTTGCTGGAGTACCTCCAAAGGACTGTCACCCACGAATGGCGGCCGTCCCGCCAGCAATTCGAAAAGAATCGCCCCCAAGCTATAGATGTCAGTTGCCGGAGTCAGCTCGCGATGTTTACCCGAGGCTTGTTCCGGTGAGACGTAGTTTGGAGTGCCGAACATGACGAGCGAGCGGGTCAGCGCCGACCCCGTGTCATCGAGCCATTTCGCGAGACCGAAATCGCTGACCAGCGGTTGATAGTCCTCGGTGAACAGAATGTTTCCCGGTTTGAGATCGCGGTGTAGCAGATTCTGTCGGTGGGCGTGATGCACCCCCTCGGCAACTTGAACCATGAGACGCGCGGCCTGCCGCCATCTTCCCCGGTACTTTGACAGGACTTCCGCGAGACTGCCGCCCGGCGCGTAGTCCATGCTGAAATAAGGCGTATCGCCATCAAGGAACACGTCATGGACCGGCATCACGTACGGGTGATGCAAGCCCGCTATTGCACGCGCCTCGCGTTCGAAGCGAGAGCGCGCCTCGACGGCGTCCTCCCGCGGTGGGAGGAGCACTTTGACTGCAAATACCTCGGACACTCCCCCCCGCCGCGCTTTGTAAATGATCCCCATCCCACCCCGGCCGATCTCCTCAAGCAGTTCAAACGGCCCGAGTGTGCCGCAGCTTGCCTTTTTCTGGTCCAGCCGCTCGACGCTGGAAACGGCGGCAGGGTCTGGTTCATTGAGTGCCAACTGGAAAAGGCACGTCACGCACGCCGACGACTCTTCCCCAGCGCAGACCAGCGTCCTCGCACCACACCCCGGGCAGGACGCGAACCAGGCCTTACCGGTGTCAACGCATGTGGCGTCCGGAGAAGCGGTAAAAGGATTCATGGCATTACGTACCTTGAGGTGAGACTAGCAAATCCACGAGAAACGGCAAAGCCTGCTTGCTTTCGCTGGGGTTTTTCCCCTAATTTCGCCCTGCGATGGAAAAGGCCGCTGACATCTTGGGGTTTAAGGCGCATGCATTTGCGACCACCCGTTGGGCGGTTCTGGACGCATGCAGAGATCGAGACCCGGCGGTTGCGCGCCAAGCTCTTGAAGAGATTTGTCAGGCGTACTGGTATCCGGTGTACGCGGTCATCAGACACTCCGGTCAGAGCCCTGCGGACGCGCAGGACCTGACCCAAGAGTTCTTTTTGCGTATGCTCAAAGGCCGGTGGATCGAGTACCTCGATCAAGCCAAGGGACGTTTCCGGGCTTACCTGCTGACGGCGTTGAAGCATTTTTTGCGCGATGACCACCGCCGGCGGTGGTCGCTTCGTCGTGGGCGCAGCTGCCAAGTTGTTTCCATGGATGCCGCGCAGGCAGAATCCAAGTATGCGCTGGAGCCCGTGACGAATGTCACCCCGGAGACTCTCTACGAGTTGAATTGGGCGAACACCGTCACCACTCAGGCGCTCGAACAGTTGCGCATCGAACTGAAGGCGGGGAAGCGACCAGAACTTTTTGATTGCTTCAAGAGTGTGATCTTCGCCGAGGCGTCCTCCACGTTTTATAAGGACAAAGCCGCACGGTTCGGAATGGAGGTGGGGGCGTTGCAAACGGCCGTGAGTCGTTTGCGGGGCCGCCTGCGGACCCTGGTGCGCGAGGAGATTTCCCGTACCCTTTCTCTGAGCACTGACTCGGAAATTGAGGCAGAGATGCAGCATTTGTTTCGGGTGTTAAACACCGGGACGCAGCAGTCAATGAGCGCGCCAATTTGATTCGTCGGCTTCTGGTGGGTCGTCACGCAAACGGTTTCCGCAGCAGGTAATCTGTTTTTTGTCCCCGCGCTGCTTCGGCGACTTTTTCGGCCTACCTTTCGGCTTTTCGTCGGCTTCCCGCGAGCGGTGCAGCAGTCTGCCGTGGTAATAGGTCCGGAAGACGGCAGTGACCACACCCGAGAAGGCGTGTTCCCACGCGGGTAGAAGCGGTGACTGCTCGTGCTGGTTGCCTTGGAAATACGTAATCGCTCCGCGTAACGTTACTCGGCGCAGAGTCGCCATACCGTTGAGAGCGAGCATGATAATATCGCCTTCTTTCAGTTCCGAGACACACGGCTCGACGATCGCAATGTCGCCACAACGGATCTGCTCATCGGTCATGGAATCATCCGGCATCCGAAAGGCAAATGCTGCTGGGTGAAGATCCACCCCCATCCCCCGCAAATCGACCATCATACTGCCCGGGCCGCCCTCAATCAAAAGTTCTGACGGTTCCCAAGGCGTGCTCACGCGTTCCCGGTGTCCGGTGATGTAGTTGATCGTCTCAGAACCGGGCGAAGGGTTGTTTGCAGCGGTATCTGGGCCGTTTTGATTCGATGATTTAAGGGAACTAAGTGACTTGTTTTCCCGGGAAAGTGGTCGGTCGATTCGATCCCGAACTTTGGGGGTGCGCGCACGCTTCATGCAGTTTCAAGTTGACAATCGAAGTGTCGGGGGACGGTGTTTTGCGGAAATGGCGGTTATTGTTTGAATAGGGAATACGGAATTTTCCTGATCCCCTTACAAAATTTCGCTGACCGGAACATGTGTCGATTCATGAAACGCGGTTCCGTCATGTCGGCACTGAGTTCAGCCGAATCCGCATCGCCGCGACGCCCGCAAGAGCAGCGTCTCGACAGCGAAAGCGCAGGTCTCACCATGGGTTTTCTCGAGTTTTCCGCGAAATCTCTTCGGGTTGCCCTGTTACTGCAAAACTAGATAAACACTGCTCGCTTTGTCGGAGCTGCGGGTAGTGGTTATGGAGCAAGTGAAAGGTTATAGTGATACACGAACAGGCGCAGAGCCACTTCGTGCATTCGCTCACACTTGGAAAAGGAGAGCGTCTTACGCACGAAACGTCCCAGTCGCTGGCGCAGGGTGCAGTTCCAGCGTTCGACGTGGCAGGTCTCGCCTTCGCTTTTGTCACAGCAACGGCGCGTGCGCTGGGGAAACACCTCGGCGTAGGCGAGCCAAAAATCGCTGCGGGTGGCCCGGCAGCGGTAGTCTGGCGGGAGGCGTTCACGCAAAGCGCGGGCGCTCTCGGCCGAGCGGTCCCCGACGAAGTAGGCGACCACTTGGCGGGTCTGACGGCAGAGCACGATCCAGACCCAACGGGGGTTGGCCTTGGCACCGACAAAGCTCCAGAGTTCATCCAGTTCCAACACGTCGCCCGCCTCCGCAGGCAAAAGCGTCTCGCTCAAGGGTGGCAAACTTTCGGCTTTTTTTCGAGCCACCGGGCGATGGTTTGCCGGGCCACGCCAAAGACCCGCTCGGCAGCCCGCAGGCTCAGGCGCTCGACTTCCACGGCTCGCAGGACCATGACCTTGCGCTCGGGATCGGTGGCCGGGCTTTTGGCCGCCAGAACGCGGTGTGCCCCGCACACCTTGCAGAGAAACTGCTGGGTGCCGCAGGAGTTGTGGCCACTTTTGACGATGGACATGCTGCCGCAGGTCGCACAACAGCGAGCAGAAGATTTCATGCCCCTTCATCGTCGAAAAAAGACCCCTTGTCACTCAATCAACAACCACTACCGAGCTGCGTAGCGGGTCACCGTTCTCAATCTATCATTTTCGCGTACTCCGGTGGATCGTCGAACGACGCATCACCTTTGACAGGGTGACAATCCAGAAACTCGTGTCGAACAGATCGGGATTGACGCGGGGAAAGCGCACGACCGAACAGTTTGTAAAACCGCGCCCACCGTCGAGTCGAAGCACGTATATTTTTCACTTTCCTTGGCGCTTTCCCGTGACAGTATCACTGGCCATGACGCTGAAAGAGCGGTTGAAGAAACTGCGTGGTGATGTCGGGCTGTCTCAAAAAGCCATCGGTTCACAGGGATTTGTCTCTGTGCCCGGTTGGGTCAAAATCGAGGGTGGTCAGCGTCAACCGAGTGATATCCTTATCCTTCGATTGGTCTCTTGGTTGCTCAGAAGGGAATATGTGACGGTGACTTCCGCCGGACGCCTTCTTGAGGAGCTTCTGACGCTTAAGCACATCAACAACCGATCAGCGTTTGTTCGTCGTCTTGCACGCGATCATGCCGAAGAACTCTTCGGCGGAACAGCCATCACGGTATCGGAAGACCCAGCTGTGTTTCGGACCAAACCACATCGGAAGCGCCGCACACAGAAAAAGCTGTAACGAACTCTGTCAGCGTCTGATACGAAATACCGGCCCCAATTTTAGAAACGGCATAAACCGAGCTGAAAATCACTCTCGGGCACTTCATCACTCACTTTTTATCCTCCCGGTCGTGGAATCCTCTCCTCCGAGAGACTCATCTGAACTGACTGTCGAAGAAACGGTACAGACTGAAGGCACCGCGAAGGAAGGGCAAGCCAGCAAAATGCATAACGACCACTCGAGAATCCGATGCTGACCGACCCGCCGTCAATTGCCCGCACGCATCAGGTTGATTATTCAGTGCAACAGTCTTGCGATGAACCAATCCCTCCGGCCTTCGTCGCCGCGGCAAATCTGATCGCCAGAACGCCGAGTGCTCCTGCCTACTTCCAGAGAAGGGTATCTTCTTGCCGTTCGAAAATATTCTGCAATCTTCTATCCCCATGAACCTTGCAAATCGCTTGAAAGCTCTTCGCCGCGAACTGGGCCTTTCACAGGAAGCCTTCGGAGCGCAGGGCCTCGTATCGTCACCAGGCTGGATAAAGATCGAAAATGGGCAACGCATGCCGAGCGAAAAACTGCTTGGAGCGCTAGCCAAGTGGCTGGTCGACGACAAATACATGCGCACCGGTGCCGCCACCGCACTCAAGGAAGAATTGTTCACGCTTAAATATCTGGGAAGCAGTTCGGCTTTCGTGCGCGAAATGGCGAAAGCGCATGCCCAGACATTACCGGGGGGCGAGGCCCTTCTGGCAGCGACGCCAGAACGTCTGAAATCTCCACGAGGCCGCCCTCGCAAACATGCGGCTGAAGGGGTTGCCTTGGTAGCTGAAACGCCGGGAGTTTACAAGACCACGCGAACTCGGCGCTCCGGACCAAAGAAATAGCCGGTATTTTGTCACTGTCTAGCGGATCGTTGATGACGATTCGCAGAACCATGCGCTGACCTCGCGCCTGCGAAAACACTTCTCAGCGGTTTGGCAACACTGATCTGTGGCTGGTTAGCTGTTGGCGTGCTTTCCGCCAGTCCTCGGTAAGGGGTGAGCCCTCTCGCCGTACTGTCGCAACAAGTGAATGCAAATGACTCTGCATCAGACTTTTCGGGCTTAGTATTCGTCCCAGCAATCAACGAGACGCTCCGCTTTTCATACGGGGGACCAAACCGGGGGTCCAAACGTGGAAAATTCGCATTATATCTATCGTAAGTTGCTCTACAGCATATACTTAATTTTTATTCAAAATCGCCCTTTCTCTCTTTCGCAAGGGTTATTTGGACGAAATTGACTCAATTTGACCGATGCGGTCACGAGTGGACTGGAGCTTCCAACCCGCACCCGGCCACTGGAATCATCATTCACCGAAATGTGGACTGGGGCTGCCACGAGTGGACCCAAATTTTTTCACCGGGGGGACCTAACGGGGGGCCCTGCGCAATCATCCCAAACGTTGCTGTTGTAGCTATGAACCCATACACTAGTGATCTTTCTGCCCTTGAACAGGACTTCACGAATCGCAATATTGCCTTTACTCGGCCGGGTTTCTGTGATGATCCGCCATTCCGAGCCGCAGAACGTACCGATCCGCATTATCTCGACCGATACGCGGCATATGTTGCGAAGCGTCCGTACGACGGCGATTATTTAGCAAGGGCGAAAGAGACCATCGCTAGGGCTGCCTCGCTCCTTCATGAAGAGTTGGTTGCCCACGGAAGGCGGGGAGCATGCGTCGACATATCAGGAATTTTGCTTCGTATGCTTGAAGAGGAGGATGTCTGGAGTTGCTGCATCAAGGGCTCTCTAACAATCTCATTTCCGCCGCAATATGGCTCGCCTCCCCGCCACTATTATTCCGTCGACCATGGGAACGATGAAGCCGTAGCCGGTCACATGTGGTTGTACGCCCCACCATACCGAGTCGTCGACATCACAGTGAAACAACAACCCTACGACGCCAGCGACCTAGTTTATATCCCGGAAGTGGTTCTGGCTGAGAGCGGCGAGCCCGGGTATGCCGATCCCATGGAAGTTCTCAGCCCATCTGTACGCGCTGCACTATCAAGAAGAGGAGTGCCTCCGAATCATCAACTCGAGTATATTGCCCGCCACGTTCCCGAGATATTTGACTCATTTCCCGTGTTCAGCGTAGAAGGTTTGAGAGGCGCTAGATTGAAGTATACTCCTGTGGCGACAGCCGTACCGGAAGAGAAATTGTCGGGTATCGGCAATATGAGTTTTGGGGGACTATCCCCGCTGGCGCTGTATCAATCAAAATTCGCCGGGAAACTCTGAGGAGACGCCAAACAAGTAGGGGAAGAAAGCCACCAAACTTTGGTTTGACCGATGCGACCCTGAGTGGACAGGAGCTGCCAAACCATGTTTCGCCACTGGGATTAGGTTTCGCTTAAATGTGGACTGGGGCTGCCACGGGTGGACCCAAAAAATTTCAACGGGGGGCCCTGTCTCGAACGGGGCAAGCTCGGGGACGACCGCTATTCGAAATCGAGACTTACGTGCGTAATGACTCGCGTTTTTTCGGTGATTGTCTATTCTCCCGCTTCGTGCCGGATGTATTTTCCCTTGATATTTTCTTGAGCCACAGCCGGAAGCACACTGGGGTATTGCGCCCGCTGGCGGCGGGGCTACGGGCCGTCGGGGTGAATTGGGGATTCGATGAACGGGTGCCCTACCTCGGCGAAAGTATTCAGGCGGGAACCAAGGGAGCACCGAAGCACTCGTGCATGCGACCGCTAAGCGCGTCGGCACAGGCGTTTTGCTGGGGCTTGGTCCGGATGGAGTCCCGCGACTTGCGGTTTTGCGACTGGCTGATCATCGACAGCGCTTCAACTCCCCTCTTCCAGCTCTACGAAGGGGCCAAAAGCCTCTGGCGAAAACGCTTATTCCGTACGAGTCTCAACAGCCCACAGCAGGCGGTATCAACAGGTCCGGTTACAAGTCATACGCCCATTTTAGTTGTACAAAAAACTCATGTCTGTAAGCACAAGATCAAATTGGCGTGCTTTGCAACTCTACCGCACCCATGTAATCTAAGCATTCGAGAAAAACTTTCGACCAAGCCAAACACACAATAGAATGAACGACAAGTACCTCATCGGTTTGCGATTCGACATCACCGAGATAGCTGAAGGACAGGACTTCTTTCACGATCAACTCATGAGAGCTACGTCTACCAAAGATGTGGATTATCCACCTTCTGAGACGGAAGACAGCGCGGACCTCCATTCTGTCGATCCAAGCTACTGGATAGCGATCTCAACAACCGCTCTTCCCATCTTAGCATCAATAGTTCTGCTTTGGCAGGGAAAGGGACGAACTATCAAGCTCAAACGCAAATCGAACGGCACGACAGAAGAGTGGGACCTTCGCAACGTCCGAGATTCTGCCGAAGTGATAGAAGCTTGGGTACGGAATGATTCAAAAACACCGCATCGTTCTCCTTAATGTTGCGCGACTTCGCTCTCTGGAGGAACAGGCCAATGCATCCCGCGGTCCTGCTTCGGTCTACGGCGACCAAGCGTTCACCCACCGCTCCTCGTATTATTAAAATCGCGCGTCTTACATAAGGGCACTATGGTAATGCGTTTTGATGAGACAATTTCGCTTGGGGACCGTTTGAATGACGCGGCCGGCGAGTGTATTCCCGAAGGCTTGCTGGTCTGCCTCCCTTGGGAATTTACCGAGGATTTGGTTAGCACAGAGGAATTTGAAAAGGGTGGAAAGCTCCTTCGGTTCTGCCGTAGCACTCATTCAAGAATCGGTACACTTTCTCATGAGTTATTGCACTATTACCATCTAACAACAACAGCAGTGGGACTGAGCATTCTACTGGTGCGCAATCATTTAAGTGACATCGGGTTTCAGTTGCTCCGAGAGGCAGGAGATTCTTTTGCCGGGCGTCCTCTGCTTGACGACACTATTGAGCCTTCGTTCAGTTCTCAATCGCTGGCGGAGGAGTGGCGGATGTTCCGAAAGCTTGACCAGCTTCTTTTATCTCCAATTCCATCAGCGCAGGGCAACTTCTCTCTGCCAATCCGGTTGTTCTGGTGGAGGGAATTGATCGAGGCACGCCAGTTGCAACCGAACAGCGGCCCGTTGCCGGATTTGGCGCTTTTGTCGACAGCGAATCCGCAACGAAGCAGAGTTTCCACCACTGCCTTGAATTTGCGCCGCGAGGTCATGACGGGCCTCGATTTGCTTGAAGGCTACGCCCGAACTGTTGAATTCGAAAATCGTTGGATTCACCAAGCCAATGCCGAGGTGCTAGACTTTGAATTCTTTATATCAAGTTTTGCTGGTACGTACGGCATAGCGCAACTTGAGTTTTGGTTCTATGCCGGTCAAGTTTGTGACGCGCCATTCCGCGATAAAACGCCTCCAACGCCTCGCGCTTTCGCTACGTTGCTAAGCAATCTTGTATTGACGCTTGAACTCTCACTTATGGCGCCAATACACCCTGCTTTGGTCAAGCTCTGGAGAACGTCGCCTGAGTGGAATTTTTTGGATCCCGTGACGCGATTTTATACAATCGTAAAGGCTTTAGCCTCCCGTCAGATTCATCCGATTGAGTTTGACACTAGACGATCACCAAACTATGTAAAGAGTCTTGATCGGTGGTCTGAAACTTTAGGTTGGCCGCTTTATTCCGATTCTCTTGATGCTCTTTTTAGCTACGAATCGCCAGCACACGTGTCTGAGTACATTCAGAGGCGTGCGAAACCCTTGATTGAGCGAAAGCGGCGAAGAGGTATTGAAATCGATCTCGACGAGCTGATTTACGACTTGGGTTCTATGGACCCTCCCGTAGTTATTTTGACGAGCGCCGGATGTCTGGGTATAGGGTTAGAAGAAGTTAGCGATGAGCATTGGAAGGCTCTCATGGTATTCTTAAAAGCGGAGATCGCGACGTTTGCTGTAAGAGGCAAAGAGCGTACGCGGTTGGAACGCCTCAGACCGGTCCTCCGTCCACTCGACAAGCAGATACATACATTAATGAACTATATTGTCGAGATTGTTCCCTCGATCAAGCCGTTCCGGCAGCATTTCGAGGATCAGTTTGATTTTTCGAGCGTTGGTTGAACAAAAACACTTTCGACACGTGTAATCGGAACACAGCCGGCGCGTGTGCCTCGGTTGTGACTTGTCCAAAAGCACAGAATTACATCCTCGCTCTGCGGCAGACCGCGGTGCTCCTGGCAACTGGGTTGAAGCGGACGGCCCCCGGCAACAGCCGAGAGGTTGTGTGATTGAGGAGATTTTGGGCTACCGATCGAGTTCCTCAATGCGCATAAAATGCAGGTCGGGCATCGCAAGGGCAGCAAACATTTCGCGAAAAAGCCAAGGGCGACCGCAACATTACCTACCGCACCTGCCGGGCGAGGAGCTTTTCACACTGGTGTTGCCCGACTGTAAGGTCATGAGCCGGGTGTTGCAGAGCGATTGGTTTACGGAGCGGCTTTTCACCCCACACAAGCATTACCCCGCGCTCAACGGTCGTGCTGTGCCGCCAGTGACCGTCCTGTCGCACTCGGACATCGGGACGTATTAGAACATTATTGCCCGCCCGTCTGGAGACAGCGAACCGCCGGTTGGGCATCTCTCCCCCACCCGGCCGACTTGGCGCAGCCTACGGACCGGACGACGCTTTCGTTGCCACCGATGACGCCCAGCCCTCGCACGCTTACCTTGGGCAATATTGAGCTGGCAGTTGTAGATCATGGCCGCTTTCGGTTCCCAAACTAAGGTAACAACGGCAGTTTCAGCTCCTCTAGAAACGCGTTGTGCCTGCCGATTGCCTCTTGGACCTTGGCGTCCGCTTCCATCAATTCCCGATGCACATCTGCGAGAACGATTTCGTCCTGCGATAGCGCCGTGCTGATGTAGCGGGAGATGTTCAGGTTGAAGTCGTTCTTTTCGATCTCGGCCATCTCCACGCGGCGGGAGTAACAGGGCGCTTCCGTGCGGTTCTGGTAGGTGGCGATGATCTTCGCGATGTTCTCCCCGCTCATTTGGTTCTGGCGCTTGCCTTTCACGAAGTGTTCGGCGGCGTTGATGAAGAGCACGTCGTCTGGCTTCTTGCACTTCTTGAGGACGAGGATGCAAACCGGAATGCCGGTGGAGTAGAAGAGATTCGCGGGCAGGCCGATGACCGTGTCGATGTGGCCGTCTTTGAGCAGTTTGGTGCGGATGCGTTCCTCGGCACCGCCACGGAAGAGTACGCCATGGGGCAGGATGATCGCCATCACGCCTTCGTCCTTTAGATAGTGGAAGCCGTGCAGCAGGAAGGCGAAATCGGCGGCGGATTTGGGGGCGAGGCCGTGGCTTTTGAAGCGCACGTCGTCGGCCAGGGCGTCGGTGGGCTCCCAGCGGTAGCTAAAGGGCGGGTTGGCGACGATGGCATCGAAGCTCGGCTTCTTGGCCGGGTTTTGCTCGCGCATCATATCCCACTCGTTGAGCAGGGTGTCGCCGTGGAATATTTCGAACTCTGTGTCCTTCACCCCGTGCAGCAGCATGTTCATGCGGGCGAGGTTGTAGGTGGTGATGTTCTTCTCCTGGCCGAAGATTTTGCCGATGGTGCCACCTGCGTCTTTTACCCGATGGCGCACGTTGAGAAGGAGGGAACCGGAGCCGCAGGCGAAGTCCATCACGCTCTCCAGCCGCTTCTTCGTGCCGGTCTTCGGTTCCTGGCTGTCCAGCGTGACGATGGCAGAGAGGATGTCGGAAATCTGCTGCGGGGTGTAGAACTCGCCCGCCTTTTTGCCGGACCCGGCGGCAAACTGGCCGATCAGGTATTCATAGGCATCGCCCAGCGCGTCGATGTCCGTGGAGAACTCCGCCAAGCCCTCGGCGATCTTCTGGATGATGGTGCAGAGCTTGGCGTTCCGGTCCTCATATTTCTTGCCCAGCTTCGGGGAACTCAGGTCGATTTCGGAGAACAGCCCCTGGAAGGCGCTCTCAAAGGATTCCGTTTCGATGTATTTGAAGCCCGCTTGCAGCGTGTTCAGCAGTTCCGCGTTCTGGGTGCGGGCTAGGTTGGCGATGCCGTTCCAGAGGTGCGGCGGCCGGATGACATAATGCACCTTGCGGCGCATTTGCTTTTCGAAACTGGGAACGTCGGCTTCGTTCTCCTCATACCAAACTTGAAGTGGTGTTGCAGCCCCGGTCTTGAGTAGAACATCCTTTGGCAGGTCCGGATAGTCTTTGCCCAGCTCCTTCTTCGCCGCCGTCTCGTAGTTGTCGGAAAGGTAGCGCAGGAAGAGGAAGGACAGCATGTAGTCGCGGAAGTCGTCCGCATCCATGGCCCCGCGCAGCTGATCGGCGATATCCCAGAGCGTCTGGTTGAGCTGTTTTTGGTTGGAATCGTTCATGGTTTACGCGTGCAGCGCGAATTTATATTTGTCTTGGAGTTTGATCAGGACGTTCTCAAGCATTACGCGTCTATCGGGCACAAGAAGGTCTGTCTCGTAGTAATAGACCTTCTTGTGCGACAGGGTGTTGATGATGTCCGCAGTGTCGTTCGGGTCGACGATGCCGATCTGAGCGAGCACATATCCGAACTGACCTTTGCCTAGGAACGATGCAATGTTCTCAAGGACTTGCCGAAGCAGTGCAAAATGATAAGCCCGCAAATCGTCCGCCTTTCGTGCCTGCTCCAATACTTGTAACAGGCGAAGGTGGTAGAGCTGAACGTCTTTCTTGTCTGTCTCTAGAGATAAGCTGCCCGTCTTGCCGCTAAGGATGCATATCTTGACGATGTCCTTGTATTTTTCCTTCTGATCGCCTTTTCGGAGCCAGCCGCAAAGAATCGAGAAAAGCCCCACATGATGGGTCGTAATGATGAGTTTGCGTTTTGGGTGATACCTCTCGATCAGTTCAAACAGCGTCTCAGCAGTGATGAAGATGTTATGGTCATCCAGACTCGAAACAGGGTCATCTATGAAGAAGTGGCCCGCTTGATCATCCCCCCACCCCGCAAACTCGAACAGCGCCAGAAAGAAGCACCAGACGAAGATGCGCTCTTCGCCTCGTGAAATTTTGATCGACGGCTGTGGAACGTCGGGGTTCTGGTTGGGGATAAAGAATGAGACCGATTCAATCCCCTTCGACGTATCGTCTTCATACGGATTGAACCGGAATCCGAACTTGGGTTTGTAGGCGTTCAATCGATCCCTCACATTGTCTTCCGTGAGAGATGAGTGATACCCACTAAGGCTGCTTGGCCGGATGGTCAGACGTATATTTTGCCCCTCGCTCTCCTCGTCGTTGTCCCAAACAAATAGGTCCTCGCTGTAGGCGTTGTAATAGACTCCCGTGTGGGTTCCTCCCACTTCCTTTGTCGCGTCCTTGTAGGCAACGCACAACCGGGTCTTTCCGGTGGCGTTGAACGCGTAGGCTAGGACAATCTTCTCGTCACCCGCTTTCAGCGCCTCTGCAATCTCGGCGTGCGTCATGGGTTAGCCTCCGGGGATGGGAAAAGCTGCTGCATCAGGCCTTTTTTGTGGGTCTTGAACGCTTCGAGCTTTTGGGTTTCGGCGGTGATCAGGGCGTCGAGGTTGTGCAGGCACGCGGCGATGCGTTGTTGTTCGGCGAGGGAGGGTGGCCACGGCAACGCAAGGGCACTGAACCTCGAACTGCCAAGATGAGCGACTGAGGTTGTTTGTGTCGCAATGCTCGCAAAGGTCCCGTCTTTCTGGTATTGCCGAAATGCTTGTGCAGCGAACTCCGGGCACGTTGAAGTGTAAGCCCGGAAGCGAATTAACTGGTTCTGCATCGCGCAGCGTTGACCGAGCTCGCCGCGGTAGATCGAAGCACGACCCACGAGTTCCAATGATTGCCCTTCGTTCAACAAAACGTCCCCATCGAGAATTTCGAATCGACTGAACTCAGCGTCGGTCATGGGCATCGTCAGCACGTCTGATAGGGCAATTGCACCGTCCAAGACGTTCTTCGTTCGAAGGTAGGGTCGAAGCGGGCCAGGCGCATTGACTGCCAACGCCTTGCCCGCGAGCACGTTTCCTCGTTCATCGGTTCGTTTCACCTCCCATTCCCCGGCGTTTTGGAATTCGGGGAAGCGGAGGCGGGGTTGGGTTTCGCCTTCGCGGGTGAAAAGCTGCTGCATCAGCCCTTTTTTGTGGGTCTTGAGTGCGTCCACTTTGCGCGCTTGCGCCGCCATCAGCTCGTCCACCGAACTCAGGCACTCAGCGACTTTTTGTTGTTCACGAACGGACGCTTTCCCGCTCGGCAGCGGCACGGGCAAAGCAAGTAAATCGTCCTCGGCGATGCTCAGCGACCCGTGAGCACGAGCACCGACTTCAATGAAATTCCGCAACCACCGGCCATGCAGATTGCCGAGAAACAGGTAGTTCAGATATTGCGGAACCGGCGACTCGCCCTTGATGCGAAAACAGGTGAAAATGCTGTTTGGCACAGCGGCCAGCTCGTCGCCGGAATACAGCGCAATGAATCCCTCGGGGTACTCCTTGGTGGCGCTCTTGTTGTAGGCGAAGTCGTTCTTCTTCAGCAGGAGGTAGTTGGCATATGAGCTTCCGGCGATGATGCGTCCGAACTTATCCATCTGGCTGACCAAACCAACGCCAGAGGTGATGCTCATGGGAATGCAGGTGTTATCTCCCACTTTCTCGGTGCTGATTTTAGCGACTGATCCAAGCGTTTTCGTTGTCCAGTCTCCAGCCCCACGAAACTCCGGAAACCGTAGCTTCGGCACCATCGCTGGCGCTACCTCTTCGTTCGTGGCGGTGGTTTTCGTCTTACTGCTCATACGCACTGAGTCCTGAGATGTCGCGGCCACCGGCGCGTTTGGTGAGGAAGGGATGCAGATCAGCCATGAGGGCAAGTTCGGCCTGGGTGCGGGCTTTCCAGCCGAGGTCGAGCGGGGCCATGAGGTCGCTGAGCTGCTCGCCATCGAAGATGTAGCGGTCGAGGATGCCGTCCACGAAAGTTTGCAGGGCGGCTGTGGCGAGGCCGTGCCGCGCGGCGACGGCGGCGAGTTCCTTGGCGTTCTTCTCCGCCTTGAAGCGGGTGTAGCCGTCGCGGATGGCGGTTTCGCTGAGGCCTTCGCCCGCCTTGAGCGTGCCGATGTATTCGGCGATGTCGTCGCGCTCGTTCATGAACTTGGCGTCGGCGCTGATGAGCCCGATGAGTTCCTCGCGGGTCATCTTCGACTTGCCCGGCCCTTTCTCCGAGAACTTGGCGATGAGGCCCATGATGTAATCGTAATCAATGACGGCGGAGGAGAAGAGGACGAACTCGAAATCGATCTGGTCGACGGGGTCGTCAGTGGGGTGGTCTTTGCCGCCAGTCTTGCCCTTCTGCTCTTTAAGCTTCTTGGCCGTTTCCAGATACTGGCCTTTGAAACCGCGCAGGGCTTCCTCGGGCAGCGCCTTCTCGATGGCCTTTTTCTCTTCGGGCTCCAAGTCGGTGTATTGGTCGAGCTGGGTCTTGAGCCGCTGGACTTCCTTGAAGTGGGTGATGAAGGCGGCCTTGGCGGCATCGCCCTTCAAATTCGCCACGGCGGAGGGTGTGCAGTCGACGCCCTGGGACTTCATGAAGCCGTCTAGCTTCTGCACGGCGGTCTCCAGCTTCTGAATGACGACGGGGGCCTTGTCCACGAGCCAGATTTCCCGCGCCTGCTCGCCAGTCTTTTCCCCGCTAAAGAGGGCGATGGCGGTATCCACGGCGTCCTGCTGCTGGCGGAAGTCGAGGATGTTGCCGTAGGGCTTGGTGCCGTTGAGGACGCGATTGGTGCGGGAGAAAGCCTGGATCAAGCCGTGGTGCTTGAGTTTCTTGTCGACGTAGAGCGTGTTCAGGAACTTGGAATCGAAGCCCGTGAGCAGCATGTCCACCACGATGGTGATGTCAATCTTGTGATGAGGCACGTTTGGGAACGCCTTCCGCAAGTCCTCATCCGGCCACTGCTGGTCTTTGATGCGCTTTTGCACATCCTGATAGTAGAGATCGAACTCGCTGAGGCGATGATTGGTGCCGTAGCGAGCATTGTAATCCGCGACGATGGCCTCGAGCGCCTTCTTCTTCGCTTCCGGATCGACCTTGTTGTCTTCCTGCTCCTGCGGCAGGTCTTCGGAGAGCTGTTCGATGTCCTTTTTAGCCTCGGCATTCTCCGCAAGTTGAGCCGGCGGGGAGAAGACGCAGGCGATGTTCAGCGGGGTGAACTCGGGATCTGCTTCCGCCTTCTGTTTTTGCAACTCACCGAAGAGGGCGAAATATTCGATGGCATCATTGATCGACGCGGTCGCAAGGACGGCATTGAAGCGGCGTCCGCCGGTGGCGGCATTGTGCTTGGACAGGATGGCGTCGATGACGGCTTTCTTGGCGATGGCTTCGCCGGGCTTGGGCGGGTTTTTGCCCTCGGGCTTGAAGTAGTCGATGTGGAATTTCAGGACGTTTTCGTCCTCGATGGCGTCGCTAATGGTGTAGGCGTGGAGCTGCTTCTGGAAGAGGTCAGCCGTGGTGCGCATAGAGGCCTGGGTGTCCTCGATCTTTTGCAAGGAGGCGTTTGCCTCGAAGATGGGCGTGCCGGTGAAGCCGAAAAGCTGCGCCTTGGGAAAGAACCCTTTGATCGCCTTGTGGTTCTCGCCGAACTGCGAGCGGTGGCATTCGTCGAAGATGAAGACGATGCGCTGGTCGCTCAGCGGTGCCAGCATTTCCTTGTAGGTGGGCTGGTCGTTCTTTTTCCGCTGCTTGTTGCGCTTGCTCGTTTCATCCAGCGCGAGGCCGAGCTTCTGGATGGTGGTGACGATGACCTTGTCGGCATAGTCCTCGGAGAGCAGGCGACGGACAAGGGCGGCGGTGTTGGTGTTTTCCTCGACGCAACCTTCCTGGAAGCGGTTGAACTCCTCGCGCGTCTGGCGGTCGAGGTCCTTGCGGTCCACCACGAAGACGCATTTGTGGATGCGGTCGTTCAGCTTGAGCAGCGTGGACGCCTTGAAGGAGGTGAGGGTCTTGCCGCTGCCGGTGGTGTGCCAGATGAAGCCGTTGCCGTTATCCTCCTCGATGCATTTCACGATGTGCTGCACGGCGTAGACCTGGTAGGGCCGCATGATCATGAGCTTTTGCTCGCTCTCGATGAGCACCATGTAGCGGCTGATGGTCCGGCCGAGGTCGCACTTTTTCAGGAAACTCCCGGCGAACTCGTCGAGGTGGGTGATCTTCTTATTGACTTCATCCGCGAACTCATAGATCGGCAGGAAGCGCTCGTCGGCGTTGAAGGCGAAATGGCGGGAGTTGTTGTTCGCGAAGTAGTAGGTGCGGTCGCGATTGCTGACGATGAAGAGCTGCATGAAGCACAGGAGTGTTTTCGTGTAGCCATTGCCGGGATCGTGTTTGTATTCGACGATCTGCTCCATGGCCCGGCGGGGGCTGATGCCGAGGGTCTTCAACTCAATCTGCACCGCGGGCACACCATTGATGAGCAAGATGGCATCGTAACGGTGGTGGCTGTGGTCGGTATTGATCCGCAGCTGATTGACGACCTCAAAAGTGTTTTTGCACCAGTCCTTGAGGTTGACCAAAGTGTAATTCAGCGGCGTGCCGTCGTCGCGGGTGAAGCTGGTGATGCTGCGCAAGGTCTTCGACGCAGCGAAGACATCGGGCGTGACGATTTCATCCAGCAACCGGACGAACTCGGCGTCAGTCAGGCTCACGCGGTTAAGCGCCTCGAATTTCTGACGGAAGTTCTTCTCGATCGCGGCGCGATCATGGATGTCTGCGCGGACCTCGTATTTGAGGCTGCGGAGCTTCTCAATAAGATGCGCTTCGAGTTGGCTTTCTGATGTCGGCATCGGCTTACGGGAGGGTTGCCGGGTATTATCATCCCAGAACGGATCGGTTGTAAACGGATGTCTGGAGAAGAAAAAGCGGAGGTAGGAAGCGGGGGAGACGGAACCCGCAACAGTCGAGGAACTAAAAACGGAGTAGGGCAGACTGTCCGGCTGGTTTTCTGAATCAGGTCAACCGTGCGGTGCGACCAGTTCACGTTGGGTGAAAACTGATCCTGCCGCCGGATGGTTGGGGTTGTCCTTGGCAATCTCTGGCGCATCGGCGTCGCGTACCCCGGCAGCCGGGTGCCTGCCTGCGTCCACCGCGCACCCCTGACGCTGCCGGGGATGACGGCGAGGTTGCTGCTTATCGGCTGAAACCTGCGGGAACATCTGCGGTGTTGATCCCGCTACCGGGTGATCGTGGCTGCCGAGCACGGCTCAATGATCAGGAATTTACGCATCGTGCGATTCCCAAACGGCCGTGCCGTCCCATTTTTGTCCGTATCCGAACCGGAAAGGAATCCCCCCATCCTCGTTCAGGATTTTCAGGACTCGCCCTCCGACGAAATCGTTACGGCGCGGTTGGCTCGGACCAATCATGTGAGTAGCTTCTCGAAAGTTTCGCGCTAATGCACGAATGACAACTGACTTCGCCTTTACTTCGACCACCTGATACCAGTGGATATTAGTCTGATTCCAGCCCCAGGAATTGTAGACCACATCTCCGACAACCCAGAAGTCGGAAGCACGGAGTTTTGCCCTCTGGTCGATTCGAGATTTTGCCTTGTCGGCTCGCAATTTCTCATCCCGTTCCACCTTGTGCAAAAAGTCACTTGCGCAAGCTTTTGCGTCGGGCATCTGCCTGTAGCGACGAAAGAACGTCGGTTTCTCGGCCGCCCCACGCCAAGCTTTCACGCAAACGGTCCCGTTATTGTCGACGAGGAATGCGACGATCGCCGAGCAGGTGTCGGACTCGTCCACACGCCAGCCAGCTACTCGCATATTGGCCAACTCCTGAGTCCGAGCCTTAATTCGTTCGGATTTGAAACTGCTTCTGTGCTTGCCTTCCACGCCAATGGTTTACACTGCCAGAATCCGGTATGACAATCCAGAATTCGCACGTTCGATTCGGGATGCGCAAAATGCTCGCGCAACCTGCGACGAGATCGAATACCCCAGCGCCTCAAATGCCAGTTGGCGCATGATTAAGGGCCGTCGCGGCGCGAGGAATTGCTGATTTCGCCCCATTTTCTCCGTGCGTCCTTGGCCACCACTGCCCACGCCCGTCGAAGTGTTGACCGGTGTGCGAACATGAGAGAGTGGGTAAAGCAACATTAGAGGCGAGGCTTGATCGGGAGCGACTGGAGGAACTGCTACTGATCGCAGAGAAAACTTTTGCAAATCCTAATAATCCGTCGTTTCCCGTCGAACTGCTCGAGATTCCCGATTGGATTCGCAGGTGCCTACCGCACAGTGGTCTCGTAGAGACGTTTCCACTTTGGAATTGCGTCGAATCGTTGAACACGGACAAACACCTGCTCAAAATCTCGAAGCGACTAAAGGCGCTGGTCGAGAATGCCGCGAAACTGCCCAGAGGCCCATTTGTGCGTCTGGTGTGGGACTACAAGAACCGCAAGTTAGCGCCGGGAATGAAGCTTCTGCTCATTGAGCTGGATTCTCTCGTCTACCGAGCGGAGGAGAGTCTTGATGGGGAGAAAGTTGACCCAGCCTATCGGTGGCGAGAGTTGCCGGACGATCTCGCTCGCTTCATCCCCCTTTTGCAGCACACCCTCTCACCCGAATATCGTTCGCTCATTGGTCCCTGTCCCTTGGCTCCCTCTCCCGACGATGCCAAAAAGTGGGCCTTCACGGCCTTCCTGGATTTGATTTGGCAGGTCCATGATTGGAATAAGCGCTATTTCGTGCCTCTTCAGTCGCTTGCGAAACTCCTTGCGGAGCTTCACAACGAGGAATTCGACAAGATGCTAGGTCGAATAATTTACAGTCCCGGACCCACTGTTGAGAAGTTTGTTGCTTACACGAAGCGACGCAAGATCGCTGAAGCCAAACGAAGGAAAAGGGCGGCAGCGGGCGGAACAAATCGCGAATTCACTGAGGCTCGTGACGAACGTGCGTTGCTGTTGAAGGGGACACTCTAAGGCTGGAGAGAACATCGTGCGGTTCTTCGTTCACGATTTTTTGGACGTTCAGAAAACGCCTCCCCTCTAGGCAGAGCTAGCGGATTCACGAGAGATTGTCCGTTCAGTAAAATGTTAGCGGTGAGCATATTGCGCATATAAATCCCCGAGGGATGTTCATGGTATCCAAGCCATGAAACCCATCAACACTAACTGCGCGCCCCGCCGCCAAACGCCCGCGTGCTCAGAGGCAAATCCTCTGGAAGACTCGAGTGCTCCCCTCGGCTCGGCCCGTCAGCGCCAGCCGTCCGCCGCCGAGCGTTCATCTGCCGACAGCATGATGAAGCTCGCAGCGCATCTGTTCGGTGCGGGCAAACTTTCGCTGTCGCTCAACGAGTTGGCCGCGGCCACCAGTTTCTCCAAACGGACCATTCGCCGAGCCGAGATCAGGGGCCAACTCGTCGCACTCAAGCTGACGCGGACCAAGAATTTCCTCATTAGCGACGTCCTGGACTGGTTGCAGCGCATCCGCTAGGCCGCCCTCCTTTACACTTTCGGGTTCTGCGTGCCGCCGGTGCAGTCGTTGGCGATCCCAAGGCAGTCGAATTGCTGTCGCCATCAGCTGATGTCCGAGCGGTCCACGGAACTCGCGTAACCCAAAAAGAAAAACACAAAAAGGCCTTTGTGCCTACCACAACATGAAGAAGAAAGAAATGACAGCAGCCGAGCGAGTCCGAGAGGCCGTCGCTAACACCGTGCCCGACCACCACTCCACGGTCGTGCAAGACAACCTCCCTCCCGTCGCATTCGGCGACCACACGGTCTGGATCGGCGGGCAGGCGCTCAAGCGCCTCGTCGAGCAGACCGAAGAGCAGTACCCCGATGATGGTCCCTCCGAGGGGCCCGATGGCTACCCCGCCGCTGGCCTGCGCCAGGTTGAGGATGTCTTGGTGCAGTTCCAAGATGTCATGGGAGTGCGCGTTCGCCTCATCTTCGGGACGCCGGACAAGCCGCTCCACGAACTGGACGTGCTGGACGTCCCGCGGACTCAGGGCCAGCCCGACAACGACACCATCCGCAAGTGGCTCTACGCGGGTGCGTCGCTGATCGCCGACACGCGCGACCAATTCCTTCAGGAAGCGGCGTAGCGAGCATTTGCAACCAAAAGGCGCGTCGCAGCCCGCCGCGTTCAAAACGGCGTAGCGAGGTTGTTCCTCGTGCTGCGGCGCGCCTTTCACTTTTCGTTTCAACAATTGTTTCCTTTAACCGATGAATGACATTTCCAACGACGAAGATCCTGCTTTGGTCGCTGCCAAGGCTCCGAAAGCTCCCGGTCTTACAGTCACGCCAGGTCCGTTACCAGATGGTACTTGCCCGCCGCGCATGCCGCCGGCTATCTGGCAGTTGCTCAAGGAGGCTAACGACCGCATCGAAGAGGAGGAGGAACGCCTTGTTGCCATTCTTCTCCGTGACTATCCGACCGGCGTGCTGCCCGATTGGGGCGTGACGATGTGCAAGCTGTACCTGCACGAGGAGCACCCGGAAGATTGCGGTCCCGACGACTGCTGGCTGAACCTCGTGCAAATCAGCGTCGACGATCAGTCCTGGGCGCTCGACGGCGATTCGCAAGGTGGCGTTCGCAAGCTGATTTCGTGGATCACTGGCCGAACCGGAGTCAGCCTCCACGAAGAGGTATGGTACGCCGAGATGTGGTATCGGAGTGCCCGGGTTCTCGTCCGGGAAGAACTCGGACGTCGCGCCGCCTCCAAACTGCCGTAGGAAGTGGAGACGATCCAGAAAGTGCATTTGCCGTCCGCCTGCGACGTTGGCCGTGAAAGCGGGTCGTCGCAGGCGGGCGTTCTTTGGACGGAACCGGCGCGCGCCAAAAATAGGACGG
>CAZZYS010000001.1:61963-63046 GCA_964658285.1 uncultured Verrucomicrobiota bacterium | reverse complement strand
CTCAGTAACCGTTTTTCCCGTCACTGCCGTTGCCTGGTGACTCCTCCTTTCCCTCCAATCGTATGATGCGCCCCAATCTTTTTTCTGCCTCCTCCAAAGCTGTCACGGCTTCCTTGTTTACCCTCGCCGCACTCTCGCTGGCCGGCACGGCTTCGGCTCAGACCTACCCGGTTTACAGCGAAAGCTTTTCGTCGGGCTACGTGGCGAACGCCCAGCTTGACACCCAAGGTGGCTGGCTCTCGAACGACAGCTACACGGGAGGACAATACACCTATGGCGTGACCCAGTCGGGTGATATCGGCTCGTCCGACTTCGTGGGGGCTGTCCCGAATTTCAGCGTGAACAACGCGGACTACGCGGGGTTTTTGGGTGGCGAGGCTCAGGGAACGGTCCCCGGCGTCGGTGCTACCGGTGGACCCGTGACCCTCACCCACACCTTGCCGACCGCTGGCGCGCAGACGGTGGCTTTCAGCACGGATTTCGTCGTGACTTCGAACAGCTTCTACGGGCCGCACGATAGTTTTGCGATCAACCTCACCGGCACGGCGGGGCGGCAGATCGGCATCAACTTCGTGGTGCCGACGAACAACAGCACGACCGCCGACAACGTCACATACAGCACCGGCGCGGCTGGTGCGCAGTCCGCGGCGCTCGGCAGCATCCCGCTGGGCACGCAACGCTACAAGCTCACGATCAACGTGAACGTGGCCGGCGGCACCTTTGGCGCGACCCTCACCCCTGAATCCAACACCGGAACGCTGAACGGCAGCGTGATCTCGTTGGTCCCGAACGGTACGACGTATGGCACTGGTGACATCACCGGATTCGGTTACGCTTGGACGCTGGCGGACCAGACTTCCGTTGCACCGGCTAACAACCCGACCACGGCAGGAACCAACGCCCTCGCCCACACTGACCCGGGCAGCGGCGGCATTTACTTCGACAACATCATTGTCTCGATCCCGGAGCCTTCCACTTACGCTCTCCTGGGACTCGGCGCGATGGGCCTGGTGGTGGCGGTTCGCCGGTCACGCCTGAACCGCGCGGCCTGATCTCCCACTGATTCCGTTTCCGAGGGGTGGG
>CAZZYS010000001.1:0-61953 GCA_964658285.1 uncultured Verrucomicrobiota bacterium | reverse complement strand
CCAACCCCTCGTTTTTTGTCTCGGCGACAAGCGATGGGGTGACCGAATGGATGGACCGTTTCGCGGTCGCAAAACCTTGCGGTCAAAGTCTGGCGCTCGGGCTTCGCAAACGCGGTTTCCTTGCATCCCGGGCAAAAGGACGGCGTGCTCCGCAGAGCGGCGCGTCTTACTTCGCCGGTCCACTGTCACTCGGTTCCAAGACCGCCGGTAGCGTCTCCGGATCACCCTTTGTTTTCCAGACGGCCGCCAGTCGCGTTCTCTGCCCGGCGTCGAGTTGCGAAAGGAAGTGGACGTCGCCGGCCACTTGCGGTAGTCGCTCTTTTACCACGCGCGGACCGGCGGATTCCAGCCATGCCACCGCGAACTCGGTGCCCCGTTCCAGGCCAACATCCCACAAGAGATTTTGCACGGCCGGATATCCGCTGGCCTGTACCACGATGGATTTCCAGTATTCCACGACCGGCCTGCTTTGCCGGGAAATCCGCTGCAAGTGTTCCTCGCGTTCCAACGCGTCTTTGAAAAGCGCGGCGCAACGCGCCGGATCGAGTGGCAGCCACACCTCCGCCTGCGCACGCGCCACGCGAGGAGCCCAGGGGTTGAGCAGTCGCTCGAGGCGGAAGGCGCGGTCGATCTCGGCATCAGTGTCCAGCACGCGGGCCAGCAGCACGCCGAGCTGGTAATACAACGGCGAGGCGAGTGGAGAGGTCCGGGTGGACTGTCGTGCCCGTTCGATGGCCCCTTCCAGGTCTCCCCGGGCGAAGGTCTGGGCCACTTCGCGCTGGTCCGCGCGGGCGACGTAGGGAGCGAGTGCATGACCACCGAACCACTCGGCGTACACCAGTCGCCCCCCCAGCAAGACGGCCAGGACTCCGCCGAGCGCGAAGACCGACCTGGCAGCCCAGCCGCTGTTTCCGGTTCCCCGCCCCTCCTGCGAGACCCTTCCCGGTTGCAAACTCAGACCTGCCAGCACCAGCACCCACCAACCCAGCGCCGCACGATGGATCGGCACATCCACGCACCCATGAAGCAACGCTGCCCCGGCCGCCATCGTGATCCCCCATCGCAACGGCCAGTAAGGGTGCTCGCGCGAGGGCCTCCAACCGCACAGGACCAGCGCAAGCAAACCGACGAGGCAAACCGCCGCGGGCAGCCCCATTTCCGCTGCCACCATGAGCCAGTCGCTCTCGGGGTGGAGCACCACGTTGCCGTTGGCCGAGGTCTGCCGGTAGGGCGCAAACACCAGCGAATAAGTCCCCAATCCTGTCCCGGTCAACGGAACGTCACGGATCATGTCCATCGTGTCCCGATAGATCCGCAAACGGTCGTCTGCCGCGATCTCGCCCCCCGCCTGTGGTCCGCCCGCGGTCTCCCCGTTTGGTACCGCGTCCCCCGTCGATCTTGCCGTACCCACGCGCATAGAATCCAATAACCGGTCGCGCGCGCCCATCTTCAGGGTCAGGAACAGACCTGCGCCGACCGTCAACACCAAAGCGACGGCGATGAGCAGCGCACGGTTACGATACCGGCCCAGGCCCGCCACCCAGCCGATCACGCCCACCAGCAAAAAGACGACTCCGCCCCGCGATTCGGAAAAAAAAAGCAGTCCGGCCACGCACAACGTCAGCGTCGCCACCGCGATGTTGATCGCCCGCGTTTGACGTTGCCGGAACGCGACCCCCAGGAGGCCGACGGACAACACGCTGCCGGTCACGAGCAGCGTCGCCGTGTGGTTGCGGTTGGGGAAAAATCCGAACGTGGCTCCGTCTGAAAACGGGTGCGGCGAGCCAGGAACCTTGGCGAGCAGACTCAGAGCGGCATACGTGCCGCAAACTCCGGCCCCCGCCAACGCGAAGGTGGACAGCCCCCTGGAGTGCAACGGTTGGGTCAGCGCGAACAATCCGGTGAGGACCGTCACGATCAGGACCCCCAGCCAGAAGACGGTCTGTTCCGGTGCCGCGCTGACCGTCTCCGGCAACGGCAGGTCCGGCGCGGCCATGTAAGCCTGCCGCCAGACGGGCACATGGAAAAGCCGCGCGGGCAGCAACGCCAATCCGCTGCACAACAAAAACAAGGCGGCCATTCCCGCGATCCAAGGGTTGACCTTCGCGAGCGGCGGACAACCGATCATCGCCGCCCCGGCGCACAGGAGGAACACCCCCATGTTTCCCTGGTCCGCGCGTCCGACCAGAAACATGGCCGCCGCCGCCCCTCCCAGCAGGAGCGCGAACGCGATCATGGCAGAGCGCGGCTGGTCCGGCGCCGACCGCGACGGCCTGTGCTGGGGTCCGTCATCGAAAGCAGGTCGCTTCTCGGGCATGATGTCTCCCGGCATACCACAGACGGTGCCATCTCCGCAACCGTGGCCAGGAATTCCCCGGCGGCGTGCGTGTCTCCGGCGTTCATGAGGGTTTCGTCTGGCATCGGGGCAGGACTTCGGCTACACCAGCGGCAGCGCCTGATGTCCCCCTTGCCGCGCCGGCCGATCACCCGGCGCGCGGTCTGTTTTTGCCACCATGATCGTCCTCCCCCGTCGAAAGCCAGCCAACCCTCACCCGGTGCAGGGACGATTCGCCGCGGTGATCGGCACCTGGATCGCCCTGTGGGTCGCGGCATCGGTGAACGCCCAGAACGCCAGCACCGTGCGCGATAATGAGTTTCGCTCGCGTTGGGCGGACTATCAGGTCGACCGCCCGCAGAACGACAGCGTCACCGCGACATCGCCCCCCCCCGATGAGCAGGCCGGCTTGCTCAGCGCCTTTCGCAAGTCATTCGCCGATGTCCTGCGCAACGGCCCGCTGCAGACCCGTGCCAATTTCGCCGTGGGCTGGGAGTACTCGAATGAGCAGGCGCTCACGAACAACCGCACGTCGGGCTCGGACAACAGCCCCTTTGCCGCCCCTGGCATCGCGTTTTTCTACAACAACCAACTCGGGCCCGCGACGGTCTCCGCCCGGTACTCGGCGGGCTACGTTTATTACCTCGACAGGTCGTACATCGCCGCCGCCCACGGAGGCGGTATCTTTTCACAGACCGCAGGCCTCGACCTGCAGGTCGAAGGAGTGAGGTCAGCCGTGACTTCGAGCACCAGCTTTTCCCAGGGCGACGGCAACGACATCGAGAGCGGGACGCAACGCAGCCAGCTCTCGCTCAGCGAGACGGCGACGGCGAGCTATGTGCTGACGACTTTTACCCGCCTCGGTGTGACCGCCGGCGGCGGATATACAAGTTATGGCGGCGGTGGCGTCGCGGCCACGGATACGATCAACGATACCGCCACGGTTTACGTCGAGTATGCCTACTCGCCGAAAACCCGGGGCCGGTTCGAGATTGCGGCCGGCCAGCAACTCCAGGGCAACGACGGTGTCGCGGGCAGCAACGGCAGCAGCACGGCGGACCGCTCTTATTACCAGGCGCTTTTTTCCACCGACTTCCTCCCGTCGGCCAAGCTGAACCTCAGTCTCGGTGCCGGCTACGGCGTGCAAAACGATTCTTCGGTGCTCGGGCGGGCGCGCAGCGGGCCGCACCCGATCTATCGCATCACCCTGCAATACGTCCCGACCCCGAAGACCACGGTCTCGCTGCGTTTCGGTTATGAGGGAATCGACGTGGCCCCGAGTCTCGATTTCCACGTGAATTGGCAGTTTCGCCTCACCACCTCGGCGAACCTGTCGGTTTACCAGTCGAGCAACTTTTCGACCTACGAGACGGACCAGAACCTCCTCACGCGCGGCGTCCTGGCGTCGATCCAGCAGCGCGTGTTTGGCCGCGTCGACCTCGCGCTCACCGCCGGCATCGAGCAATCCGAGGGCTACGGCCGGGTCGCGGCGGGCCAGCAGCCGTATAATGACGACCCATACAGCTTTGGGGGAGTCTCGCTGCTGTGGGAAATCAACTCGTACCTGGCTTTCCAGAGCTATTACCGAGGCTACACCGGACAGGCGGGAGCGGTGACCAACCAGAAAGGTTTGCAGTCCCGCGCCTCGGTCAGTTTTCGGTTGACTTTCTGAGGGTTCCGCCCAGACTTGCGTTCCCCCCTCGGATGAACAAAAACCGGCTTTTTCCCGCTCTCCTGGTGGTGATTGTACTTGGCACGGCGGCCGGTGCCGCCGCGCAGAATCCGATCCCACCGCCTCCCCCCCGTGCCCCGGTGGCACGCCCATCGTCGGCCACTCCCTCCGCGCCCGCCGCCGACGCGTCCACGCCCGCGGCACCCGCTGCCGCGCCGGCGGCTTCCTCGTCCACGGCGGCCGCCAGCGGCGACTACATCTTGACGGCGTCCGACGCAGTGGAGATGACCGTTTTCCACCAGCCGGACCTGACAACCCAGGCCAAGATCGCCAACGACGGGTCCGTGCAGTTCCCGCTGATCGGCGAACTGAAAATCGGTGGCCTCACCTTGCGCGACGCACGGGAAACGATCCGCAAGCGTTACAACGCGGATTACCTCGTCGAGCCACAGGTTTACCTCAACGTCATCGCCTATGCCCAGCGGAAATTCACGATCCTCGGGCAGGTGACGACGCCCAACACCTACGTCATGCCCGGCGGTGAACATCTCGGCCTCATGGAGGCCATCGGGATGGCCGGCGGGTTCACGCGGATCGCCGACCGCAGTGCGGTGATCGTCAAGCGGAACGTTCACGGGACGGAACAAACGTTCAAGGTTAACACCAAGAAGTTCACGACCAAGGACGGCAAACAGTTTGAACTGCTGCCGGGTGATGTCGTTTCCGTGGGAGAGACCTGGCTGTGAGTGCGCACGGGGAGCCGACCGTGGTATCTTGCCCGGAACCTGCTGCGTAAGTTTTTCCCCACGAGGGCCGGATTTAACCCGTGTCCTCCTTTCGCAGGCTATCCCCTTCCCACCGCCCCCCGGCAAAAAACATCATGGACAGCGACTCGGCATTGCAGGTCAACGACGATCTCACGGCGGCACGGGATGGGATCGACTGGCAGGCTTGTTTCCATGCCGTCCGTGAGCGTCTTTGGATCCTGATCTTGTGTGTCGTGATCGGCGGGGTGGTGGCGACCGCTTACATGACCCGCCAGCGCCAGCAGTTCCAGGCCCGGTCGGTGCTGTTCATCGAGCAGGAGCAGTCCCGCGTGCTCGACAAGGTTTCCGGCCTGCGCGAGGAGCAAATCCTCAGCCTGGACATGATTAATACCGTGGTGGACCTGATCCGTGGCTACCAGTTCGCCCAACGGGTGGCGGCACGCATGAACCTGCAAAAAGATCCGCGGTTCCTCGCGGGTTTACCGGAGAAGCCCCACGGCGAGTTCACCTCGGACGCTGCGGCGGAGCACCTGGCCGGTGCGGTTACGGCCAGCTACCGGCCGCGCACCCGGCTCATCGACATCATCGTCACCCAGGCAGACAGCTCGCTGGCGGTCGAGCTGGCAAACACCTACGCCGATGAATACCTGCGTTACGGGATCGACCGGCGGATCGAAGTCAACAGCGCCGCCAACCAATTCCTGCTCGACAAGGAGGCCAGCCTTCGCAAGGAAGTCAAAAAATCCGAGGAAGCGATGCAAGCCTTTCGGGAGCGTGAACGGACGCCCACGCTGGAGAACTCCGAGCAAAGCACGCAAGCGAAGGTCACCGAAATCACCAAAAATCTCAATGAACTCGAAAACAGGATCGTCCAGCTCGACGGGGACCTGAAGGCCGCCGGTGCCACGCCGAACGATGTCGACGCGCTGCTGCGTCTGCCCAGCGTCGCCTCGCAGCCGAAGGTGGCCGAGACCAACCAGGCCCTCGCGGACGCCGAACGCCAGTTCACCCTGCTCAAGCAAACCTACCGCGCCAAGCACCCCATCTACATCGCCGCTCAGACGCAGATCGATGGGTTGCGCCGCAGCCGCACCCAGTTGCTTCAGGACGTGGTGTCGCTCCTGCGCAGCGAACGCGACCGGTTCCAGGCGCAATACGAAGAACTCAAGCAAGCGAGAGATGCCCAGCAGAGCCAGTTGATCTCCACCACGGGAAAATCGGTGGAATACAACGACCTCAAACGCACCCTGGAAACCAATACCGCGATGTACAACAACATCGTGACGCGTCTCGCCGAAATCGACGTGACCAAGGGAATGACTGATTCCCAGGTGCGCGTGCACGAGAAGGCGGTCGGTGCGTCCGCGTTGCGGGCGAGCGCGGTCAAAGTCTATCTCGCCGGCATTCTCGGCGGTCTGGCGGCGGGTCTCGGCGTCGCGCTGGGTCTGCACTTCCTGGATCGCTCGGTCAAGACCGTCGATCAGGCCGAGGAGATCGCGGGGTTGCCGGTCGTCAGCGCCATCCCGAGGAAATCGCGCGGGAAGTCTCGCGTGATCGACGTGGTGACCGAACGCGAGAGCGTGGTCGCCGAGGGTTTCCGTTCGCTGCGCACTTCTCTGGCGATGGGGTCTCACACCGGAGAACGCCGGAGTTTCCTGTTCACCAGCGCCCAACCTGCCGAGGGCAAGACGTTCTGCAGCACGAACTTCGCCGCGACGCTCAGCCAGCAAGGGTTCAAGACTTTGCTGATCGACGCGGACCTGCGGCGGCCGATGGTTTCCAAGGTTTTCTTCAACGAAAACCGCCGTCCAGGCCTGACCGAAGTCCTGACAGGGAAGATCGAGTTCGCTGACGCGGTGATCGCTACGGAAATCCCCGACCTTTCGGTTCTGAGCGCGGGCAGTCGGGTGGCGAATCCCGCGGAGGTGCTCGCCAATCCCGTGATGCGCGAAATTCTCAAGGAAGCTTTGCTGACTTATGACCGGGTCGTCATCGACACCGCGCCGGCCCTGGCCGTCAGCGACTCATTGCTCATCGCGCCGCACGTGGACGTGACGTGTCTCGTGCTGCGCTCGTTCAAGACCCCGCGCAAGACTTTCGCCCGCGCGCTGAAAGCCCTCGGGGACATCAACTGCCAACCGGCCGGGGTGGTCTTGAATTTCCTCCCGTCGGGCCTGGGCACCTATTACTATTATTCCGGCCGGTACTACGGGAGTTACGGCGAAAAGGGCGTTTACGGGACGTAGGAAGTCCCCGTTTCACGCCACCACCTTGAGCGCCCGTCGCAACGCGCGCAGCCGCAGGGGCAACCGGCCGACCTGGTAGCCGTCCACATGGAACGGCAAGTCGCTCCCGGCCGTAATGTTGATCTCACTGGCGGTGAACGTGTCGATCTTCGGACTGTAAGCGTAGCGGCGGCGGCTGATCGACCAGAAGTGCTTCAGCAACTCGCGTTTGCTAAAATTCCTGAATACCCGGATGTTGAACAGGCCGTCGTCCAGCACGGCGTCCGGGGCAACGGTGAAGCCGCTGCCGTAGTAGCGACCGTTTGCGACGATCAGCATGAACGCGGAGAAATCCAGGGTGCGCCGCTGGTCGGTGGCGTAAGGCTGCTCCGTCCGCGCCTGGTTTGCGACCGGCGAGCCATCCCGGTAGGCGTCGGACAAGGGCAGATCGAGCTCGAAGTGAATCCGCGCCGGCTCCGCCTGGTAGGCCAGTTTCACGCCTTGCCACAGCCGCCGCCAGTTGCCCGATTTGATCTCTTCGCCCAGAGGGAACAACTCCGCGTCGATGCCCACCCCCGCCGCCTCCAGGAAATAGTGTTCGTCGTTGGCGACGCCGACATCCACGCGGCGCACGCGTCCGCGGGCGAGAACGCGACACGCCGCGCCGAGGTTTTCCGGCAAGCGCAGTCCGCGTGCGAAATTGTTGAATGTCCCCATCGGCAGGATGCCCAGCGGGCAGTTCGTGCCCACGAGGCCCTTGGCCGTCGCGCCGACCGTGCCGTCGCCTCCACAGGCGATCACGAGCGAATACCCCGCCTCCGCCGCCCTCCGCGCCACGTCACCCGGTGGTTCGTCCGGCTTGGTCTCGATGATCTCGGCCCAGATTCCCGCCGCCCGCAAAGCCGCCCAGATCGCGGCGACCTCCGCCTGGTAGTCGCGCGGCTGACCCGCGCCCGAGGCAGGATTGACGAGCAGACACGCCCGGCGCTGCGGGCCGGTGACCAACGCCTGCGTGTCCTCGGGCAATGGTTCGTCGGCGAGCGGGGCGTGGGCCATAAACCTGGGCGGCTCGGATCACCAGCGATAGGTGTAGCGCGACAACCGGCGTTCGAGTTCCTCCACGACGCGGCGTTCCTGCGCCTCGCCGCCCGGTGCTTGGAACGTCACGCTGAACCGCAGGTAAGGCCCCGCGTCGTCCCAGGGCACGGTGGATACGAGGTGTTCGGTGATCATCCACTGCGCGCACGCTTCGGCGGAATCGAAGGCCACCTCGCGCCCGTCAGCCGCCCGCGCGGATTTCGGCGCGGCCACGTAGAGAAAAAAGCTGCCGCGGGGCTTTTCCGCCGAGAAGCCGAGGCGGCGCAGCATCGGCACGAGCCCATCCAGGCGACGGGAATATTTCTTGGCGATTTCGGCGGTGATCTCGGGATGGTCGAACGCGTAAGCGCTCGCGTTCTGGATCGCCATGAATTGCCCCGAATCCGTGTTGTCCTTGACCGCGCCGTAAGCTTTCACGAACCGTTCGTTGCCGGCCACGAACCCGCAACGCCAACCCGTCATGTTGAAATTTTTGCTCGTGGAATGGAGTTCCACGCCGACCTCCATCGCACCGGGAGTGGCGAGGAAGCTCAGCGGTTTTCCGTCGAACACGAGCGCGGCATACGCAAAATCATGGATCACGGCCAGTCGATTCTTCTGGGCGAAACCGACGACCTTCGCAAAAAAGTCCGACGTGGCGCTCGCACCGGTCGGGTTGTTCGGATAGTTGAGCACGAGCACTTTCGCGCGGCCGAGAACGTCGGCCGGGATTGCTTCAAGGTCGGGCAAAAAATGGTTTTCCGGGGTCAAGGGAAGGGGGTGTACCTGCCCACCGTAATAACGCGCGTGCGTGCCGAAGACCGGGTAACCCGGCACCGTCATCAACGCCACGTCGCCCGGATCGATGAGCGCCGCCGCCAGCATCGCCAGCGCCGGTTTGCTGCCGATGGAATGGATGACCTGCGTCTCGGGATCGACCTCGACTCCGCACATCGTGCGCAGGTAACGGGCGGCGGCCTGTTTGAGCGGCTCGCCCCCATTGTCCGAGTAACCGCGATTCTCTGGTTTACGTGCTTCGGCAGCGAGCGTGTCCACCACGGCCGGAAACGCCATTTCGTCCGGTTCGCCGACGCCGAGGTCGAAGAGTTCCACTCCCGGATTGGCTGCCTGCGCCGCCCGTTTGGCGCGTTTGATCTTCTCGAACTTGTAGATGGCGGTGTCCTTGCCGAAACGGTTGCCGCCGATGCGCTCGGCGAACAATTCTTGGAGGTAGGTTTCCTGGGTCATGGCTTTCCGAAATGGGTGGATGACGGCATGATGCCATATCCCCGCCGGCTTGCAGGCGGAATCTGGGCCAGGCGCCCTCACAGGCTGCGTTTCAGGAACGCCTCGAACGCTCCACCGAAGAGCGCTTCGACATCGCGGGTGACTTCCGCCTCGGTCACCGTCCAGCCTGCCGTTGCCAGCGCGAGGTATTTGCTTTTCAGCACATCCGCAATCACTTGCCGGGCGTGGCTCCAGCGAAAGATCAGTTGTTCGAGCACGCGCGCGTTGGAATGATGGGGCGTCATGCTCAGACCGAGCAATTCGACCCGCATCCGCGTGGTTTCCTCCATCAGGGACGGCACCCCGGCGAACCACGCGCACCCGAACACGTGGAGATTGCGGAACTTTCGCGCCAGCACGCACAGCTCGTAGTGATTCTCGCGCGCAAGGGCGGTGAGCATAAACTTGTGGCGCGGATTTGCGCCGATCATCCGTTCGTACGCGTGCAGATCGACATGTTCCGCGGCGTCTCCCGCCTGTCTCAGTCCCGGGTTCACCGCGCGCCGCACTCCGGGGATCAACGCGAGCGGTTGGTTGTGTTCCGCGCAATGCGGCAGCACGGCTTCGTCGATGATCCGGCCCGTCACCGTGTCGGTCGGGTAGCCGAAGTCCGGCGGCATGGAAGCCACGAGGTAAAGCGGATGGATGCGGCGGGACCAGTCCGCCAGGAAACGCCGCACCTCGGAGAAGGTCGCCGCCGTCAAACCGCCGTCCACGCGATACCCCCACCTTGCCAGGCGGCGGACGGCGGACGGCCAGTCGTGCAGCAGAGTGTCGATGCGCAAGGCGGTCGTGAACCGCCGATCCTGCGTGACGCCGCCGTCCCACACGGCGCGTTCGGGGTCGTCGAACGGTGAATTGTTCATGCAGATCGTCCGGACGCCCGCGAGGTCCATCACCCGCAACAAAAGTCCGTCCACGTGATGCGTCGCGTACCAGCGGCGAATCTCCGACAGGTCGCGCGTTTCGGCGCCCGCGCCGAGTGCCTGCAACGCGGTCAACACCCCCCGGCAGGCCTCCGACAACGGTGACCGGCGGAGAAAAAGTGTCGTCCAGATCAGGTCGGCCTGCGTGGCGGGATCGAGTTCCCAGAATTTATCGTACGGCAGGTCCCAATGGCGAAAACCTTCCGCGACCAGCGAATGGTAGGTGAGCAACTCGTCGATCCCCCAGCGCAGCAGCCCACCGAAAGCCGGGGCGTACAGGTGCGTGTGGATGTCGTGCGCGGGTGTCGCCACGACCACTCGTTCGATCATGGCACCGAGCAGTCTGGCGGCGGGTGGCGTGATGCTCAAAGCAAATGGGATATGGCTGGATGAGCATTAGGAGACGACTCCTTACAAATCAAACCGAAACGTGCCGCCGCACGAGTTCGGGCCACCGGAGCGTCCACACTCCGGCCATCTTCGTTCAGGTCGAAATATTTCACTGCTAAATAGCACTGATAGATATTTACTGCTCCGCATTATTATGACGCCATATTCTGTCATCGTTTGCGGGTCAGAACGATGAATGTGGGCATTTAGCTAGGCGGTAGGCTCTTAAATTTGTCCTTGGCCTGGTCCCTTCACCGCCGCCACGTCTTCTTTGGAGAGGCCCTGAGGCCCTGCCATCCGGCAAAAGTCTCGTGGCAAACTCAATGAGAAAAATAAACGATAAGATACTGCCGTAGAGTATTTTACATGATAATCTACGCGCTATGATTGTTCACAGACGGTGCTGCCGAGAAAGTTTTTGACAGTATTCCGTTGACGATCAGGCATTTTGGCAGTTACAAAGTGGGACGAAGTGGGACGTTGTGGGAGAAACCAGAACGATGCCTGATGAAATCTCCAACCAGCACGCCTACGCCGGCACGTTCCGCCATGCTATGGACAACAAGCATCGCGTCACCATTCCCGCGCGCTGGCGGCAGGGCGGCGGTGGGGAGGAGCAGTTCTACGTCATGCCATCCCCCGATGGAGGGTTCCTCTACGCCCTGCCGCCGTCGGAGTTTCAAAAAGTCTACGACACGATCAACAGCGATCCCAGGATTCCCGCTCCCGACCGGCGGAGGTTTGCGCGCCATTTCTTTTCACAAGCGCAACACTGCGTGGTTGACCGTCAGGGCCGGTTGCTGCTCCCCGACGAGTTCTGCCGACAGGCGGGCCTGGAGACAGACCTCGTGCTCGTGGGCACCTACGACCGTTTCGAGGTTTGGAACCCGGCGCGTTGGGAACGCACTCGCACCAACGAGACCAGCACCTTCCAGCAGGTCGCCAGCCTGATCGGACTTTGATCCCCGCGATGAACGCCACGCCGCTCGCTCCATCAAAGCTAACCGTCGGAGGCAACCGCGGCCGCACCAGCGAGGCAACTACGCACGTTCGCGGCGCCCGTGCATCGCAAGCCGACTCCAGCCTTCCGAGATGCCCACGTTCCGTAGACTACCGGGACGACGCGGCGGTTTCACACCTTTTGCCGACGGTCCGGTCCTCGCCGCTGACGCGTGCCGAGATTGCCGCCGGACACGAACTCATCTGGCTTGCCGCAACCCTTGCGTTTCTCCGTGCGCGCACGTCGGGACACGGCCCATCCGGCCAAATGGGTCGGCTGCGTGTGTGATGCCCTGTATGTAATGGGTATGAACGCGAACGAATCCAACTCCCTTCACGGGCAGGAAACAAAGAGCCCCTGGGATTACCATCGCCCCGTCATGGTGGACGAAGTTTTGTGGGCACTCGCCCCGGCCCCGGGCCGAACCATCGTCGATGGAACACTGGGCGGCGGGGGGCACGCGAAGGCTATTTTGCAGAAAGGAGCCAAAATCATTGGGTTGGACCAAGATGCAGGTGCAATTGGTTATTGCATACCACATCTAGTAGTATACGATGCCGACAGTGTCAGGCTGGTGCGGGCAAATTTCCGCGACCTGGCGCAAGTTTTGGATTCACTCAATCTCTCAAAAGTGGACGGCGTTTTACTCGATCTCGGAGTTTCGTCACGGCAGATCGACGCGGCCGACCGCGGCTTCAGCTTCCAGAAGTCCGGGCCGTTGGATATGCGGATGAACCAGGATGGTCCGGTTCGCGCCGCCGACCTGGTCAACGGCTCCAGCGAGTCGGAGCTGACACGCATCTTCCGTTTGTACGGCGAGGAACCGGCCGCCGCACGGGTGGCCGCCGCCATCGTGAAGGCCCGCCGGGAACAGCCCATCGAAGACACGCTGGCCCTGGTGAAGATCGTGGAAACGGTCATCCCCAAACGCGGGCCAAAAAATCCGGCCACGCGGGTATTCCAGGCTTTGCGCATCGCCGTCAACGACGAACTCGGTGCGGTCACCGCGGGACTCGAAGCCGCGACCGAACGACTCAACTCCGGCGGACGCCTGGCGGTGATCACTTTTCATTCCTTGGAAGATCGCATCGTCAAAAACTTTTGCCGCGAGACCAGCAGCCCCACGCTCGACCGCCCCGAGTGGCCGGCCCCACGGCCGAACCCCCGGTACGCCTATCGCGATCTCACGCGACGCGCGATCAGCCCCTCGGCGGCCGAGCTGACAGCGAATCCGCGGTCTCGCAGCGCAAAACTCCGCGCGCTGGAGAGAATTTCCTCGCCGTAGTAAATCAGCATCCACTATCAAAACCCCTCCACGATGATCCGGCGGCCAGCCCGTGCCCGCCACCCGTGTGCGTAAATTCTCATGAACCTGAACACCAAGCGTCAAAACAATTGTCTCCAGTATGCCGCGTTGCTGCGTTGGGTCGTTATCACCCTCTTTCTCGGAGTGGCGGGGCTCAGCTACCTGTATCTGAAGAATCAACTTTACGTTCTGGGCACCCAACGCACCCACATGGAACAGGAACTCCGCGACCTGATTTCGCAGAACAACGTCCTCGAAGATCGCGTGTCCAAATTGACTTCGTTCACCACGATCCAGCATCGTCTGGATGACGGCTGGTTGAAGATGGTGCCGATCAGCGAACATGCGCTGGCCCACGTGCACACCCAGGAGGTGAACCGCTGGACCGCGTCCGAGTCGGGTTCGGGCAACCAGTTTCAGACCGTATCGCATGAGGGTGGCTCACGTCGGTGAGTCGTGTGTACGAACCGTTCAACCGGTAACCGGCTGGTATTCAAGAACGACCTAGTAAAAATCGCGAGCGAATGCCAACTAAACGTTCATTCCCGTTCGACTTCCCTTTTTTATGATGCGCACGGCACGAGTGCGGGCATTGCTGGTTTGCGGCACGTTGGTGGCGGTGTTCACCGTGTTCTCGGGCCGTCTGGTCTACCTCCAGATCAACCGCGGGGCGGCGTACGCTGCCCTGGCAAGCCAGACGCAGGTTCTCAAGCAGGTGATGCCGGCCAAGCGGGGCTCGATCCGCGACATCCACGGGGAAATCCTCGCCAGCGACATGCCGTTGCGGCGCGTGGTGGTTGACGGCAGTCACGTCAAGCCGGACGCCCGTGACCAGATGGCCGGTTTGTTGTCGAAGATGCTGGGTCTGCCCGCCGCCGACCTGCTCAAGAAGCTGACGCCGAGCCGGCGCTATCTCGTCGTCAAACATCAGGTGCCGGTCCAAACGGCGGATGACTTGAAGAAGCAAGCGGAAGAACAAAAGCTCGGCGGCCTCTATTTTGAACCTGATTCCACGCGGGTGTACCCGGATGGGTCGTTGCTCTGTCACGTGGTGGGGTTCACGGATTTCAACGGCGCGGGCATCCAGGGCGTCGAAAAAAGCATGAACCGCTATCTGGAAGGACATTCCGGATACCGATATATTACCCGTAACCGGGCAGGGCAGGAACTCGTGGAGTTACGCGGTCTGGAACAGCAGTCGCAGGACGGGTACAACGTCAATCTGACGATCGACATCGGCCTCCAGAACATCGTCGAAAAGGAACTGGATGCCGCCGTGAAGAAGTATTCTCCGGAGACCGCCACGGCGATCCTCATGCGGCCGAAAACGGGTGAGATCGTGGCGATGGCCAGCCGTCCGTATTTCGATTTGAACGCGCGCGTCGCCGCGGAGCCCGAACAGATGAAGAACCGCGCGATCATCGACATGATCGAGCCCGGTTCGACGTTCAAGATCGTCACGCTCTCCGGGGTGCTGAACGAGCACCTGGTCCGGCCCGACACGACGGTTTATTGCGAGAACGGCCGGTGGGAATACGCGGGCAAACTCCTGCACGACGCCCATCCCATCGGTGAATGCACGGTGCATGATGTGTTGGTGCATTCCAGCAACATCGGCGCGGCGAAACTCGCCCTGCAACTCGGCGAAAACCGTCTTTATAATTACATCAAGCTCTACGGCTTCGGAGAGCGCACCGGCATCGATCTACCGGGTGAGATCAACGGTCGCATTGCCCCGACCCGCAACTGGACCAAGATTTCCATCACGCGGATTCCGATGGGCCAGGGTGTTTGCGTCACCCCGCTCCAGATGGTGATGGCGATGGGTGCCGTCGCCAACGGCGGCAAATTGATGATGCCGCAGATCGTGCATTCCATCACCGACGACAAAGACGTGCCCATCGCGGAGTTTCCGCCCGTGCCGGTTCGCCAGGCGATCAATCCCGAGACGGTGAAGGAACTCATCTCCGCCCTCGAAGACGTGGTTAGCCCGCGGGGAACGGCCGTAGGTGCCGCCGTCGCGGGATACGGCGTCGGCGGAAAAACCGGCACGGCCCAGAAGGTCTCGCCGGCGGGCGGTTACATGACCGGTAAGTACGTTGTATCGTTTGTCGGCTTTTTACCGACGAACAATCCTGAGCTCGTTGGCATGGTGATGCTCGACAACGCCAACACGAAGCCGAACGAAAATTTCGGCGGTCTGGTAGCCGCACCTATTTTTTCGTCCATCGCGGGCCAGGCCATGCGCTATTTGAACATCGAGCCGACGATGCCGATCACTCCGACCAGCACGAATCCGAAAGGAGTCGTGGTGCAGAACGAGCACGACTAATCTCGTCACGCGCGGCCATGCAACTGAAAGCCCTTCTTTCAAAAATGACAACGCGGGCGGTGACCGGACCGACCGACGTGGAGATCACGTCGATCTGCTACGATTCCCGGCAGGCCAAGCCCGGCGCGCTTTTCGTGGCGATGCACGGCGAACGCGTGGACGGCCATGACTACGTCGAACAGGCGATTGCCCGGGGGGCGGCGGGGATCGTCGTCGAGCACGAAGTCGGCCCGGTTGCCGGGAGCGTTGCGAACATCGAAGTGACCAGCACGCGAACTGCCATGCCGCAGCTGGCGGGTGCTTTCTACCATCAGCCTTCGCTGAAACTCCGCATGTGCGGGGTGACAGGGACCAACGGGAAAACGACGACGACCTATTTGCTCAAACATCTCTGCGAACGCGCGATGCTCAGGTGCGGATTGATCGGGACCGTCCGCTACGAGATCGGCGACAAAATCCTGCCGAGCGTTCACACGACGCCGCAGTCGCTCGATCTGCAGGCGCTGCTCGGACAGATGCGCGACGCCGGCTGCAAAGCGGCGGTGATGGAGGTATCCTCGCACGCCCTTGCCCAGGACCGGGTGGCCGGGGTGGAGTTCGACGTGGCGGTGTTCACGAATCTGACCCAGGACCACCTCGATTTTCATCGCAGCATCCAGGCTTATTTCGATGCAAAGGCGCGGCTGTTTACCGAGATACTGCCTCAACAAACCAAGAAGCGCGCCGTCGCCGTAGTGAACATCGACGACCGCTACGGGGCGGAATTGTGCACGCGCCTTCCAAAGGGTATCCGGTTGATCACTTATGGAGTCGGCAACCGCGCGGACTTCCGTGCCAGCAACTTCAAAACCGAGTCCGCCGGCACCTCTTATCAACTGGATGCGCAGGAACGCAGTTACCTGGTGCGACTACCGTTGATCGGTCGCTTCAACATTTATAACTCGCTCGCCGCTCTCGCCGCCGCGTCGGCGATGGGCGTACAACTCCGCGCGGCGGTGCTTTCCCTGGCCACGTCACCGTCCGTACCGGGGCGGGTGCAACTCGTTCCCGCGAAGCGGAACTACCAGGTGTACGTCGACTATGCCCACACCGACGATGCATTGAGCAATGTCATCAAAACGTTGCGCGAACTCAATCCCCACCGGTTGATCGTGGTGTTCGGTTGCGGCGGTGATCGTGACAGAGCGAAACGCCCCCTCATGGGTCGGGTCGCCGAGCAGGGTGGCGATTTTGTCATCATCACCTCCGATAATCCTCGCAGCGAGGAGCCGCTGACTATTATCGCCGACATCGAAAAGGGGTTTCAGGGCAAAAATTACGAGGTGGTTGTCGACCGGCGTCAAGCCATCGAACGCGCGGTGGCGTTGGCCCAGCCGCGAGACATCATCCTCATCACTGGCAAGGGCCATGAAAATTATCAGCAGTTCGCGCGGACGACCGTGCCCTTTGACGACGTGCAGGTGGCGAAAGCCGCCATCGACGCACGCCCGGTTGATCTTGCTTAAATTTCCTTCTTCCAGCCATGCCAAGCCAACCGGAAAAAACGATTTGCGTCAGCGGCGATTCGCCCGTTCCGCATCCGGGTCAGATCGTAGATTCCGCTCATTATCTCCGGCAGGCAACGATCACGCTGCGGCGGCGTTCGTCGTGGCTGAATGGGTTATGGTGCAAAAGTCGGCAGCCGGTCAGCGGTGCATCCACATGGAAACACTGACCTTACAGAAAGTGGTGGAATTCGCCGGCGGACGACTGCTCGCGGGCGGCGAGGCGTGCCCCGTCCCGGCGATTTCCACCGATACGCGAACGTTGCGTAGCGGAGAGATGTTCCTCGCATTGCGAGGCGATCATTTCGATGGACACGACCACGTTCGCGCCGCCGCTGCGGCTGGCGCGATGGGAGCGATTGTCGATCGATCATTCGCGGCCGGTAACCTCCCGCCAGATTTCGCGTTAGTCGAGGTGGACAACCCCCTTGCCGCATACCAAAACATCGCCGCCCGTTATAAACAATCTCTCCCTTTGAAGGTTGTCGGCATCACCGGCAGCAACGGGAAAACGAGCACGAAGGATTTCGCCGCCGCCGTTTTGTCACGCCGTTTCCGGGTGCTGAAAACGGAAGGCAATCTGAATAATCACATCGGCCTACCAAAGATGCTTTTGCGCGCCGACCTTAGTCACGAAGTCGCCGTTCTGGAGATGGGGATGAACCATCCGGGAGAAATCGAGCCACTCGCGCGCATGGCGTCGCCGGATGTTGCGATCATCACGAACATCGGACGCGCGCATCTCGAATTCATGGGAAGTCGTGAGGCCATCGCACAGGAAAAAGGCATGTTGGCCGAAGCCATCGGGCCAGCCGGTACGGTGATCTTGAACGGTGCCGACGAGTTCACGCCATCCATCGCGCGTCGGACTTCCGCACGGGTGGTGACGGTCGATTCGGAAAACGCGACGTTGCACGTCAAAGGGATCGTCCAAGATCTCAGCGGCAGCCGATTCACGATCGTCACCGACACCGAGCAAAGCGACGCTCACATCCCGGTGACGGGTCGGCACATGATCGTCAACGCGCTCCTCGCTGTCGCGGCGGGCATGGCGCTCGGCATTCCACTGTCGGAATGCGCCGCTGCCCTCGGCGACGTGGAACTCACCAAGGGGCGGTTGGAAAAGAAGTCGCTGCATGGTCGCTGGATTTTGGATGACAGCTACAATGCGAATCCAGACTCCATGAGTGCGGCGCTAGAAACCCTTACCTCGCTAGCGGTCGGCGGCCGTCGGATCGCTGTCCTGGGAAAAATGGGTGAACTCGGAGATGCCGCCGAGGATGGGTATCGTGCGGTTGGCGAACTCGCGGCGGCGAAAGGCATTGACTGCATTGTCACCGTCGGGAGTGAGGCACGAGTCATCGGTTCGACCGCGCAAATCGCTGGCGCGACGGAGACAATCTTCGCGGCGGACACCGACCAGGCCGCACGCTGGCTTGCCGAGTTCAGCCGTGAAGGTGACCTCATTCTCGTCAAAGGCAGCCGGTCGGCCGGGATGGACCGCGTTTTGGCAACGCTCGCTAGCCTGCTCCAGAAATCACCTGTTAGTGCCGACAAAAACACCTCCGCACTGACAAACGCCCGATGATGTTCTATCTCTCCAAGTTGAGCCAGAATTTCGGACCCCTGCGGGTGTTCGAGTATTCGACGTTCCGTGGCATCGCGGCGGCGTTCACCGCGTTCCTGCTGTCTATTCTTTTTGGTAAACGCGTGATCCGTAAGCTGATCTCGCTGAAATTTGGCCAGCCGGTGCGCACGCGTGAAGAAGTGAACCAACTTTACGAAACGCACGGCCGCAAAAAGGGTACGCCCACGATGGGCGGTGTGCTGATCATCGGCAGCGTGGTGGTTTCCGCTCTCCTCTGGGCGCGTCCCACGAACCCGTCGGTGTGGCTCGCGCTCTTTTCCATCGTTTATCTTGGTGCGCTCGGGTTTGCGGACGATTACCAGAAAGTTGCGAAGAAGAACTCGAAGGGGATCAGCAGCCGCATGAAGCTGGCCGCGCAGTTTGTGCTGGCGGCGATTGTCGTCGCGGTGTTTCTGGGCAACCAGCGTAACGCGATGTTTAGCACCGACCTGTACGTTCCGTTTTTGAAAAAGGCGCTCTTCCCCAACATGGGGTTGTACGCCTTTGGACTGATCGCCTTCTTGTTCTATGGATTCGTGATCGTGGGATGTTCAAACGCCGTCAACCTCACCGACGGGCTCGACGGTTTGGCGGCGGGATGTACGGTGACGGTGGCTGGAGCCTACGCAGCTTTGACTTTCGCTGCCAGTAATCCACTCGTCACACGGTACTTGGACATCCCCTTCACGCCGGGCAGCGGCGAGCTGACGGTGCTTTGCTCGGCCCTCGCCGGAGCCGGCCTGGGTTTTCTCTGGTTCAATGCGCACCCCGCCCAGGTGTTCATGGGTGACACTGGCTCATTGGCCATCGGAGGGTTTATCGCCATCATCGCGATTTGCTGCAAACAGGAACTCCTTCTCGTGATCGTCGGAGGTGTGTTCGTGATGGAAGCGATGTCAGTCATCATCCAGGTGGCCAGCTTCAAATTGACGGGCAAGCGCGTATTCGCCATGTCACCGTTGCATCATCACTTCGAATTAATCGGTTGGAAGGAGACCACCGTGGTTGTCCGGTTCTGGATCATTTCGATTATCTTTGCCATCGTTGGGTTAGCGACGTTAAAATTGCGCTGACAACTCGTCACCGAACCCGATCCCTGCACATCGCGCGTCATGAAGAACTACAAAGGTAAAAATGTTGCCGTCCTCGGTTTGGGACGCAGCGGGGAAGCAGCCGCCATTTTGTTGTTCGGTCTCGGCGCTCAGGTGACGGTGCTCGACAGCGCGGAAACCGAGTCAGTCGACGCCGCTAAACTTCAAAAGCTCGGTGGGATGGGGCTTCTATTCCTGGGCGGCAAACGCGCGGAGGAGACCGAAGCCCGCTACGATCTCGCCGTGCTGAGCCCCGGTATCGATCCGAAATGTGCCTTGGTCCAAAACCTTCTGCTCCGTGGCATCCCGATCATCGCGGAAATCGAACTGGCCTACCAGAGTTCTTCCACGCCGGTCATCGGGATTACAGGCACGAATGGGAAAACGACGACCACCGAACTCGTCGCCGCCATGTTGACGAGCGCCGGGACACGGACGGACGCGGGCGGAAATATCGGCAAGCCCTACAGCGAGATCGTCAAGGAAGGGCATCCGTTGGATGTCATTACTTTAGAGGTCAGCTCTTTCCAACTCGAGCGTATCCAAAAATTTCGCCCGGCAATCAGCGTCTGGCTGAACCTCACACCCGACCATCTCGACCGCTACGCTGGTCCAGACGAATATCGGGCCGCCAAACTTCGGATCTTCGAAAATCAGAAGGCGGATGATTGGGCGGTCGTGAATTTTCGGGATACGCTCCCCGCGTTGGCGGCCAGAAGGATCACATTCAGCGCGTACGAGATCGGCGCGGACCTGCATTTGCGTGACGAGGTGATCCATTACAAAGACGAGCCGCTGCTCGATCCACGAGAGACCCATCTGAGGGGCACCCACAACACCGAGAACTTGATGGCTGCCCTGGGTGTCGGACTGGCCCGTGGCCTCACTCCCGCGCAGATGGGGCCAGCCTTGCGAGATTACCGTCCACAACCTCATCGCTGCGAGCTGGTGCGCGAACTCGACGGGGTGACTTACATCAACGACAGCAAGGCAACGAACCTTGATGCGCTGGCAAAGGCGCTAGCGTCGGAATCGGCCCCGGTCATCCTGATCGCCGGCGGCAAGGACAAAGGTTTCGAATTTGACACGCTCGCCAGCATGGTTGGTGAGAAAGCCCGCTGGGTCGTGTTGATCGGCGAGATGGCGGAACGGATCGCCACGGCGTGGCACGAGCATGTCCCTTGCGAACGGGTCGAGAGTTTGCAGGAAGCTGTCCACGTAGCGTGGTCCCTCGCACGGCCTGGCGAAGTGGTCCTCTTCTCGCCCGGCACGAGTTCTTTCGACATGTTCAAGAGCTACGCCGACCGCGGCAACCAGTTCCGTGCGCTCGTCAACGCACTGCGCTCCAACGTGTAAATCCTGTCTCCATCGTTCCCTGATTTCTTCCTAACATCTTTCCTATCTATGTCTGCCGTACCGCCAACTCCCCGGGTCAAGCTGCGGACCGCCACCCGCCGCGTTCCCCGCGCACATAATCCTGGAGCCGGCACATCCGCTGTCTCCGATGCGGAACCGAACATGCGTCTATCGCGTGCGATCCTCGTCATGTTATTGCTACACGTGGTTGCGGTAGGCGGCATTCTGGCGTTCAGCCTCATCAAGGAGCGTGGACAGACCCATGCTTCGAGCAATCCGGCAAGCGGCGCGGTGGAGGCGGAGGATTCCGACCTCGCACCGACGAAGGTAGAAGGCCGTGATCCTGACCATGCGACTCCTGACACTGGCGGGACCCTGGCGAGCACGCATTCCACCCATTCCGGCGATAACCTCACGCGTGTGTCGAACGATCCGCTGACCGCCGGCGCAACGCCTAGCGCAGCTAGCGACGCCGCCGCGCGGATCGCCGGCGGACACGCGAACGCCGCGAGTTCGCCTGCCGCCAGTGGCACGACGGCGGTGGATAAGGGCAGCCATCTGCCGGCAGATTCCGGCAAAACTTACGCCGTCCAGAAAGGCGATTCGCCTTACTCCATCGCCGAAAAGCTCAAGGTGGATGCCTCCGCATTGCTGAAGCTAAACGGGATCGACGATCCGAAAAAGTTAAAGCCAGGCCAGACGCTGCACGTCCCTTCGATCAACCATAATAAGGGAAAGTAGTCGCCTTACCGCTCATCTTATCTCCGTTCCGTAAATGAGCAAAAACTGTGCGTTCATCCTGGCCGTTTGCGTCGCTGCCTTGTCATGTCTCGGCATCGTGATGCTCTATAGTACCAGCGCGTATGTTCACGATGGCCACAACGACGCCTACTACTATATCAAGCGTCAGTCGGTGTACTTCTGTGTGGGATTCGTAGCCTGCGTGGCGGCGACGTTCATCAACTACCGCGTCTGGTCGAAAATTTGGCTGCCGATGTTCGGCCTCGCGGTCGTGTTGCTGGCACTTTGCTTCGTGCCGCACATCGGCATGAGGATCAACGGGTCACCGCGTTGGATTCATCTCGGGCCGGCGGTCTTTCAACCGAGTGAATTCAGCAAGTTCGCCTGCATCGTGGCACTTGCGTGGTGGTTCACGAAGTTTGAGGCCAAAAGCTCCAGTTTCCTTCACGGTTTTGTTCTACCGATGCTGTTGGTCGGTCTCCCGATGGCGTTGGTATTGGAGGAACACGATCTCGGCGCAACTCTGCTGATCGGGGCGACCGCCATCGGCATGATGTTCCTCGCCGGTGGCAACACGCTGTACATGGTAAGCGCGGCCGTGGCGGGATTTGGGGGAATCCTCTACAAGGCGATGCATATCACCGAGCGGATGGCCCGGCTCGTCGCGTTCATGGATCTGGAGGCGCACAAGGACGGCTCGGCCTACCAGCAGCGGGAAGGATTGAAGGCGTTCGGCTCGGGTGGATTGTTCGGGCGCGGGTTAGGCGAGAGCGTCGAGAAAATGTTGTATCTCCCCTACGCGCACACGGATTTTATTTTCCCGATCATCGGCGAGGAACTTGGGCTGCGTGCGACCCTGCTGGTTGTTCTGGCTTTCCTCGCTCTGACCATGAGCGGCATCGTCATCGCGCTCCAGTCACGCGACCGCTTCGGGATGCTGCTAGGCTTCGGTCTGGTGATGAACATTGGCCTGCAAGCGTGCGTGAACATCGGCATGACGACCGCGCTTTTGCCCAACAAGGGAATGCCGCTGCCGTTCATCAGTTACGGCGGATCGAACCTCTGCTTATGCCTGCTGTTCACCGGGATTTTGTTGAACATCTACCGGCGCGGGCAGCTTGCCGAGACCAGCCCGGTCACCCAGGCCGTGGGGCTGCAGGCCCGGACGACGCCCCGGATTTGAACCGCGCCGCCCCCGTCCGGGATGGCGGTTGCATTTCGCAGCGAGGCCGTCGAAAGTCGGCGTCGGATCGATATGAACGTGGTCATCGCATGCGGCGGCACAGGCGGTCATCTCTTCCCCGGACTAGCGGTGGCGGAGGTGCTCCGTCAGCGCAATCACCACGTCCTCATCTTCATTTCCGAGAAGGAAATCGATGCGCTGGCCGTCCGCGACCACGTCGGGATGTTTCGTTTCGAGAAACTTCCGTCGGTCGGACTGCCGCGTCTCGTTTCCCCCGCGATGCTCAGGTTTGCCCGTGGTTTTGCGGTCAGCGTCTCGCGTTGTCGAGCTTGCTACCGTGATTTCCGACCGGACGCCGTGCTTGGCATGGGCGGATTCACCTCGACGGCACCGATGCTCGCGGGTCGGTTGATGAAAGTGCCGACTTTCATCCACGAATCCAACGCCATTCCCGGCAAGGCGAACCGGCTCAACGCGCGATTGGCAAAAGTGGTGCTGCTCGGGTTCTCGGAATGCGCGAAATTTTTCCCGAAGTCCCGCACCGAAGTGACCGGCACGCCGATCCGCGCCGGGTTGCGCGAACAACTGGACCGGCGCACGGCACAGGAGCTTTTCCGGCTGTACGAGGGGGCGGAAAAGAAAACGCTCCTCGTCATGGGAGGAAGCCAGGGCGCGCATGGGATCAATGAGGCGATCATCCGCGCTCTGCCCGAGTGGAGAACGACGTTGCAGATCATTCACTTCACCGGCCGCGACGACGAGGCGGCCATGCGCGCGGCGTACGAATCGGCAGGTGTCAGCGCCTATGTCGCGGCCTTTCACCATCGGATGCAGGAAGCGTATTCGGCGGCGGACTTTGCGATCTCACGTTCGGGCGCGGCGAGCCTGAGCGAACTCGCCTATTTCGGCCTGCCCAGCCTCCTGGTCCCCTACCCTTTTGCCGCGGAGGACCATCAGACCTTCAACGCGCGGATTTTCACCGATGCGAAGGCTGCCGTGTCACTCAAGGAGCACGAAACCACCGGCGACTATCTCGCCAAAATCGTGCTGGAAATTCTCCGCAGCCCGCCCAAACTCCTCGCGATGGCCGAGGCCGCGCGCCGTCTCGCACCACCGGACCCTGCCTCGCTCCTCGTCGATACCCTCGAGCAACAATGCCGACTGTGAACGCTCCCGACGCCGTGCTCGCTCTGACCAGCGGACCGCCGAAACGGGTCCATCTCATCGGGGTTGCCGGTTCGGGCATGAGCGGGTTGGCGGCGTTGCTGCTCTCGTTAGGTCACCAGGTGAGCGGGTCCGACAAAGTGGACACCGCCGAGGTCCGACGGCTCCAGAGTCTCGGATTAAGGTTTAGTTGCCCACACGAGGCGCGGCATGTCCACGATGCGCGCCTAGTGATTTACTCTTCGGCCATCAAGGCGGGGAATCCAGCTTTCGACGAAGCGAAACGTCTGGGAAAATTTCTCGTCCGCCGGGCGGAAGCACTCGCCACGCTGATGAAGGAACGGCGCGGCATCATCGTCGCGGGAATGCATGGCAAGACGACTACCAGCTCGATGTCGGCGCATGTCTTGCGGGCGGCAGGCCTGCGGCCGAGTCATTACGTCGGCGCGGAAATCCCGATCCTCGGCACCAACGCCCACTGGGACACGGGCGGCGAGTATTTCGTCGCCGAGGGAGACGAGAGCGACGGGACCGTCGCGCTGTTCGAGCCCGAGCACACGATCCTGCTCAACGTTGAGGAAGAACATCTCGACTATTATGCGGACCTCGCCGCCATCGAAGTCGTCTTTCGCCGTCTGCTCGACAGTACCCGCGGCAGCACGTTTTTTTGCATCGACGACGTGAACGCCACGCGGCTCTGCGAAGGGCGGCCCCGGACGATCTCGTTCGGTTCGAGTTGCCGTGCGGACTACCGCTTCGACAACCTGCGCACGCAGAATTTCCAGACCCATTTCGATGTTTACCGGCGCGGCGAGCTTCTCGGCGAGGCGATGCTCAACGTCCCCGGACGCCACAACGTCAGCAACGCCACCAGCGTGATCGCGCTGGCCCTGGAACTCGGCGTGCCTTTCGCCGCCGTTACGCAGGCGCTGGAGTCGTTCCGCGGAGCGCGTCGGCGTTTCGAGTTCAAGCACCGGAGCGAACACTACGCCGTGGTGGACGACTACGGTCATCACCCCAGCGAGATCGAAGCGACGCTCGTCACCGCGCGCAACGTGCACGCGGGTCGCGTGATGGTCGTTTTTCAGCCGCATCGATACACCCGCACGCAGGCGCTCAGCGCGCAGTTCGGCCGCGCGTTTCGGCACGCGGATCACGTCGTCGTTTCGGAAGTCTACGCGGCCAGCGAAGCTCCGATTGAAGGCGTCAGCGGCCAACTGATCGTGGACGCCATGACACGCGCGGGTCATGGTGTCGGCGTCTACGAACCGGTCTTCAAGCGGTTGGCGGCGCGGATGGGTGCGGCGCTCGCTCCCGGCGATCTATTGCTGAGTCTCGGCGCGGGCAATATCCATGAGGTGGGTGCCCGGTTGGCCGAAGATTTATCTTTGTTGGAAAACTTGCAAAGGCAGCTCGGAGCCGAGGGTGTCGCGCGGTTGTACGAGCCGCTTTCCAAGCACACGACCTTGCGGGTTGGCGGCCCCGCCCGGCTGTGGGCCGAGCCGTCCACGGAAGGGGCGTTCGCGCGGACCTTGCGGTTCGCGCGTGATCAAAACCTGGACGTGTTCGTCATCGGCCGTGGCTCCAATCTGCTCGTGCGCGACGGCGGCATCAACGGACTGGTAATCCACCCAACTGGTGGGGATTTCGCACGGCTGGAGGTCCAGGGCGAGACGATGCAGATCACCGCGGGCGCGGGCGCCAAGTTGAAGCAACTCAGCGGCATCGCGGCGAAACACGGCATCGGCGGATTCGAATGGATGGAAGGCATCCCTGGCGAGGTTGGCGGCAGCCTGCGGATGAACGCCGGCGCGATGGGCGTCGAGACTTTCGATCAAGTCACGAGATTGCGTTGCGTCGATGCCAACGGCGACATCACCGAGAAGACGTCGGCCGAACTGGAAGTACATTATCGTGACGTGCCCACGTTGAAAAAAGTGTTCGCGCTCGCGGCGGTCTTCCAAGGTCGCCCGAGTACGACCGCCGATATCCATCGGCTTCTCGATCTATCTTCCAACAAACGCAAGGGATCGCAGCCCATCGCGGCCAGCGCCGGGTGCATCTTCAAAAACCCGTCGAAAGAATCTCCGGCCGGCAAACTCGTGCAGGAACTCGGACTAAAAGACACCCGCGTCGGGGCGGCACGCGTCTCGGAATTGCACGGCAATTTTATCGTCAACGATGGTGGTGCTTCCGCGAGCGATGTTCTCGCGTTGATTGAAATTATCCGACAGACGGCGCGCGATCAGCGAGGCGTCCGTCTGGATACAGAGGTGCAGGTCGTGGGCGAGGACTAACTGCGGCATCCGCGCACGTGTTAGGTGACGATAGTTCATGAAACGTTTTCATCGGGATGTCTTACTTACGAGCATCCATTTCTTCCAGAGAAACGCTCTGCGACTAATATCGGCTTAACACCGAATATTTTTGTCGGTTTTTTGTGAGAAAATCGAGTGAGTGATTGACTGTCGGATCAATCATCCGCACACTCCGGACAGCGACATCGACGGCGCGGCTCCATCATCCTTTGCGGGCCAGACCCGAGGTTGGACCATTTTTCCGCAAGCCTTCCGCGAAAGTCGTCTTCGCCGCCGCTCCATTTTTATGGCTACTGAAATCCGAACCAGCGGTTCGCGTAAAAAAAACGCCCGCCGGACCAGCAGCGCGCAACGCCGCTACCAGCACGTGCTGGACGTGACGGTGCGTTCGAGCCACTTCGGTCGGCAACGGCAACGCCGGATTCTCGGATGGCTGACAAAATTCCTCATCGTCGCCGCGCTCGGCACCGGCCTGTACTTCGGCGCGCGCAAGGCGGTCTCGTGGGTCCTCCTGAAAAATCCGGATTACAATGTTGCCGAACTCGACGTGGAGACCGACGGCATCCTCGATTCCGAACAGGTGCTCCAGACGGCCGACCTGCACAAAGGCAGCAACATTTTCTTCGTAAACTTAGATCGCGCCAAAACACGCATCGAAAGCATCCCAGAAGTTGATCACGTGCAGGTCAGCCGGCAGTTGCCCAACCGGATCACCGTGCAGATCAACGAGCGCAAGCCGGTTGCGTGGTTGTCCACCGCTCGTGACATCGATTCCCGAGATGAAGTGGTGGCGTCGAAGGATTCGCTTTTGATCGATGCGAGCGGGGTGCTCCTCAAACCGTGGAAGCTCTCGCCGCAGGACCGTTACCTGCCGATCATCCGTCACTACGTAGGCGCGACGCTGGCGGAAGGCACGCAAACCGACGGCGAAGAGATCAAGGCCGCGCTCGATCTGCTGCGCGCTCACCAGGATTCACTCGTGGCCGCACGTTTCCAGATTCAAGAAATCGATCTTGCCAAGCACTACGGTCTGCAGGTGACGGACCACAACGGGATGCAGGTTCTCTTCCCTTTGGAAGAAATGGATCGCCAGCTCAAGCGGCTCGACACGTATTTGCAATACACCGACCAACACAACCAGCGAATCCAAACCATCAATCTGATGGTGCAGAAAAATGTACCGGTAACTTACATGGCAGATCTTGTTGCAACCGACAAGCCGGTGGACAATCCCGCCATCGCGGCCAGCCCGGCCCTTTTGTCGTCGCCAACGAAGGCGGCCATCATTCCGAGCAAGGACAAGTCTGCGGACAAAGACAAGAAAAGCGGCAGCAACGAGAAAAAACACAAGTCCGACATGCCAGCCGCCGTCACTCCGCACAAGGATCACACGCCGCAGCCGTTTTTGAAACCCCCCACCCGCGTCACGCCAGCGGGGATTCAGTAGCACGCCTCACCGCCTCGTCGTTTGACGGACGCGAAGCAGCGGCGTCGATCACCCACATGAGCAAAGACAACATCGCCGTCGGCCTGGAGATCGGCACGTCGAAAGTTTGCGTTGCCGTCGCGGAGGTCCGTGCCGACGGCTCGTTGAAGGTGCTCGGCGTCGGCCAATCGCCCTCCCTCGGCGTGCGCAAGGGCGAGATCGTGCACTTGGAAAGCGTGCACAAATGCGTGCGCGACGCCCTCGCCGACGCCGAACAGAAAAGCGACGTGAGCATCCGCCGCGCTTATGTGGCGATCACCGGCGGCCACATCGCCAGTTTCAACAATCGCGGCGTCGTCGCCTTGCCGGAAGGCCGCGAGGAGATCGACGACGATGATCTCGAAGAGGTGAAGCGTAACGCGCGCGAGGTGAACATCCCCGCGCAAAACGCGTTCGTCCACGCGATCATCCAGCATTACTACGTGGACGGCCAGGACGGCGTCCTGACGCCTGTCGGGATGCTCGGCAACAAGCTCGAAGCGGATTACCACATCGTGCACGGCATCCGTACCCGGATTCAGAACACGATCCGCTGTGTGAAGGACGTACCGCTGGAAGTCCAGGACGTGGTGCTCAGCTCACTGGCGAGCGCGCAGGTGGTCGTCAGCCAGAACCAGAAGAACCTTGGCGTGCTCGTCATCGACATGGGTGGCGGCACGCTCGATTATCTGCTGTACGTCGATGGCGCGATCAAACAGAGCGGCGTCCTGGCCATCGGCGGCGACCATCTGACCAGTGACATCAGTCTGGGGCTGAGGATTCCGCTCGGACGCGCCGAGCGCTTGAAGGTCGATGAAGGCAGCGCCGTTTTGGGTAACTGTCTACCGGGCGAAACGATTTACCTCCCACCGGAACCCGGTTTCGCCGGGCGCGAGATCGAGCGCGAGACTCTCAACAGCATCATCCACTACCGCCTGCGCGAGGCGTTCGACCTCCTCAAGCGCCAGTTGGAGTCGGAACCACACTTGCGCTACCTCGGCGCAGGCGCGGTGCTGACCGGCGGGTGCAGCCTGATGCACGGCATCAACCATCTTGCGGAGGAAGTGCTCGGATTACCCGTCCAGCCCGCGCAACCGCCGCCCTTGCAGGGCATCACCTCGGCACTGGCCAACCCGCAGCTTTCCACTGCGCTCGGGCTCATCAAGTACGCGCATTTCAGCCGGATGGAACAACCGGAGCAGACGCTGTGGTCACGTTTCAAGTCCGTGTTTGGCGGCCGACGACGCAGCCGTTGACCGCGTCGAAGTGCCCCTCCGATTTCCTCGTAATAAATACGCTTCCCGCTTCTCCACTTATGAACGAGATGACCAGCCACCGCAATCATGCCATGTACGCTTCCGACACGGCCTTCCGCATCAAGGTGATCGGCGTCGGAGGAGCCGGATCGAACGCCCTGGACCGGCTCGTCATGGAAGGTTCCATCAACGTGGACCTCGTGGCATGTAACACGGACGTGCAGGCACTGGCGGGTTCGGTGGCCACGCAGAAAATCCAGCTCGGACGCCAGGTCACGCGCGGCCTGGGTGCGGGTGGTGACCCGGAGCTGGGCTTCTCGGCGGCGGAGGAGGCCGTGGAAGAAATCCGCACGGCGGTCGAGGGCGTGCCGCTCGTCATCGTGTGCACGGGCCTGGGCGGCGGCACCGGCTCGGGGGCCGCACCGATGATCGTGAAGATGGCGCGCGAGCAAAATTCACTCGTGCTCGTGTGCGCGACGCTGCCGTTTTCCTTCGAGGGCCGTCGGCGTGGGCAGCAAGCGCAGGAAGCCTTGCGGGCCATCCAACAATACGCGGACGCGGTGATGTGTTTCGAGAACGACCGCATGGGCGAGCTGATCCTGCCGGAGGCGGGCATCCACGAAGCGTTCGCCGGCGCGGATCAGATCATCGGGCAAAGTGTGCGGGCGGTCGTCGATCTCGTGAACCGGCGGGGACTCATCCATCTGGGTTTTGATGACCTGCTCAGCGCGCTGCGCAGCCACGATTCCCGCTGTCTGTTCGGCTACGGCGAGGCCAGCGGCTCAACGCGTGGCCGCGACGCGTTGGCGCAGGCCCTTCGCAACCCACTCATGGACCGGGGTTCGCTCCTCGGCGAGGCGGCGAATATCTTGGTCAACATCGTGGGCGGACCGGACCTGACCCTCGCCGAGGTGCAAAATGTCATGGAAGACCTCTCCGAGCACATCGGCGAGCAAACCCAACTTCTCTTCGGCGCAGCGGTTGACCCGAAGCTCAACGGACGGCTCGGTGTGACGCTGATCAGTTCACTCGGCGGACGGGTTGGGGCCGGGGCGCCTGCGGAACAACAAAAATCGGCTGCCGGACCTGCTTATCCGCCACTCGTCCGCACGCCGTCGAACCCGGTGCCCGTCCCGACTGCCCCCGTCGTCAGCGCGACGCCGACAGGCGTGGAGCCTGCCCCCACCCCGACCACGGTTCCTGCCGCCGCCGGAAGTGGTCGGACCGGGGCAGAGGTCAGCATCAACGAGAACTCGGTGCGCGGTCGGTTCGACAAGAGCGAGCCGACCATCGTGGACGGCGAAGACCTCGACGTACCGACGTTCATGCGGAAAAATCTGAAGGTGAAGTAGCCAGCCGGGCGATGGCGTCCAGGTCCATCTGCTGGAGGACGAGCGGCCGCGGCTCGTAAAATTCCGCCTTCATCGCGGGGAGGTTGCGCACCTGGGTCAGGGTGCCGTTCTTCCATACCCACGCGTCCGGACGGTAAGGGCCGACTTTGCGCGGATCACTCCACGCGTGGATGGCAACCATTGGCCGGCCGAGGGCGGCTGCCAAATGCGCGGGTCCGCTGTCGACACTGACGACGAAAGCGGCTCGACGCATCAACCAGATGAGTTGGGCAAGGGTTGTTTGATTCAGAAGGTTTGTACAATGGCCCGCATCCCTTGGAATCACGTAATCTCCACGGCCAACCAGCACGATTCGCCTAGTACGCATCCTTCGTAATAACTGATCTATATCGTTCCCTTGGAGTGACTTGTCTTTTCCTCGTGAAAATGGATGGACCAGTACAAAGTCTTCCCCAATATCGAAGCCGTTTTCAAACGTTTGACCACTCGGCAGTGGAAAAGAAATGTTGTCCGGCGCGTCAAGAGCGCTGCTTGTGGGCCTGCTAATCAGCGCTGCCTCAGCCAGCGCGAGGTATCGCTTGACCGCATGGATCGGCTGGGCAGGTGGAATGACCGTCCGGTGGTAAAACCAGCGCGCCCCCTCTCGGGCATCGCTCAGCCCCATCAGCATCCGCGCCCCGCTGGCGCGGCCGACAACCGCCGAGCGCAGCAACCCTTGAAAATCCAAGGCGAGGTCGGGCCTCCGACCGACGATCTTCGCCCGCAACCACTTGGTTGCCTCCCATGCCCCACCCCATCCCCGGAACTCCCGCCTGGGAAATTCGATCACCTCAGCCACGTCCGGATTGCCGTTGAGGAGCGGCATCCATTCCGTGTTGGCGAGCCAGGAGATCCGGCATTCAGGCCACGCCACCTTCAGCCGGGCGACCGCTGGCAGCGTGTGTACGATATCCCCGAACGAACTCGGCTTGAGCACGAGCAACGAGCGCGGGACTTCGATCTCCAAGCGCCTACTTCCCAATCGCCAACCGATCCGCCAGCCGCTTCGGCAAGCCCGCAGCGATGATTTTCTTCTGCGCGGTATGGATGTCGTATTCCAAACGCCGCAACTCGATGAAATTCTTATCGGTGTGATAAATCACGTACGATGCCCGCCAGTCACCGTCGCGGGGCTGCCCGACGCTGCCGATGTTGATGAAATATTTCTTGCCCATCTCGAACTTGAGCTTGTCGAGTGGGATGCTCATCACCGGACCGTCGCGAATGTATGCCCGGGGAGCGTGGGTATGGCCAAAAAAACAGACGCTCGTATGCTGGTAACTGAAACTCGCGCTGGCGTCGAGTTGGTTGAAGACGTAGCCCCATTTGTGCGGAGTATCGAGCGTGGCGTGCACGATGGTGAAATCGCGCACCTGTCTCACCAACCTCAAATCATTCAGGTACTGCTTGTCCTCGACCGTTAGATGCTCGCGCGTCCAGTTGAGCGCCTCCTCCGCCAGCGGGTTGAAACCGTCCAGTGATTCGGAGATGGCTGCCTGTTCGTCGTGGTTGCCCTTCACCACGGGGCACTCGAGACCCCGCACGATTTCCAGGCATTCGTGGGGATTCGCGTTGTAGCCGACGATGTCGCCCAGGCAGACGAAGAGGGTGCAACCGTTCGCGCGCGCATCGGCGAGAACCGCCTCCAGAGCTTCAAGGTTCGCATGGATGTCGCCGAAGATCGCAAAACGCATGGTGTTTTTTAATACAAAGGGCTCTCGGGAGTTTTGTAAATCCTTTGTTCCTGCGGGAGGTGAAGTTTCTCCTCGAGTTCCCGGAGGTCTTTTTCGAGCGTCGGGAGACGTTCCTGCGGTCCCATATCATAAAGAGCGCGAAGCCGTTGCCAAGCCTCGTGTTCGCGGCCGGGCACCTTCGCTAGTTCGTAGGCCGCGTCGCGCTTCTCGTACGTGAGCGCGTGCGGGCACGCGGCAGCTTTGTCGTAGGCGATGGAGGCCGCGAGATGGTTTTCAAACTTCCGCTGCTCGATCTCGCCGAGCATGTGCCACAGCGTGGCCGACTGCGGATTGTTGACGATGCCGTGCTCGATATAATCCTTGCCCAGCAGGAAATACTCACGTTGCCGCTTCTTTCGGATAGCAATTTTCGGCTCCTTGGGGTCATCCATGACCGCGACGCTCGCGTTGTAGGCCATGTGCCAGCCCGCGATGTCCCAGAACATGACATTGTGAGGTACGAGCGTTGTCACCGTCCCAAACTTCACGTTCATCTTTCCATACTCCACCCTTTCCCAATCGGTCATGACCTCGATCCAGAGCAGGTCGGCCACCAGCGAGCGAAATCCACCCATCGCCGCGATGAACTCGTTCTGGCTGACGCGTTCGCGCAGGCTCAGGTCGAGCGGGACGGGATTGACGGAGTTTGCCAACCGCTCACGCGCCAGCCCCCGCTCGAACGGCAGCCTCACGAGCCCGAAGACAAGGATCAAGGCGATCCCGGCGGCATAGCGCCGGGCGAAAACCACGAGACGGTTTGACGGTGTCAGAGCGTCCATCGCCTCTAAATTTCGCGTTTGGCGAACATGAAATATCCGGCGAACAAATAAACGAACACGTAGGTCACGCCGAGCCCAATGGTCTTGGCAACCAGCCACGGAGCGATGTGCGTGCCGGCGACGATTTCCTCGACGAGGTTGAACGCCTGCAAATCCGGGAAGATCAGCACCACCGGCTTGAAAAGGGCGAGGTCCAAAAGGCTGTTCGGCGTCAGCGTCCCCGTGGTTTGCCAGTAGTCCCGGGCCGTCCCCTGCAACTGGCCGATGAAAAACACCGCCGCCGAGACCATGATCGTGAAAATCGACGACGACGCGAAGGTAGAGACGAACAGCGTCAGCGACGCCAGCAAAGCGGCCTTGGCGTAAATGATGAGACCGCCAGCCCACAACGCGGGATCGAACGCGGTCGCATAGAGATCGCTGAGGTTCTGGTTGATGACCTCCCTCGACTCGCCGCTCGTCAGGACCTCGCCGGCGACCTCGTGCGTTCGCCACCAAAGGACCAGGGCAAACATGACGCCCATCAACAGGATGCTGACGAGCAAGAGCAAAAACACCCCGAGCAGTTTCCCGGTCAGGTACTCGAAACGCGGCACCGGCTTCGCCAGGATCGTGTACAGGGTGCGGTCTTCCACGTCCTTCGGAATGAGATTCGCCGTGGCCAGGATGGCCAACATGCTCGTAAAAATGGACATCGCGCCGAGCGAGGTGTCCTTGAGCATCTGAAACTGTCCTTGAAAGGTGAAACGGACGAACAGCAGCGAGGAACCGATCTGCAGCAGCGCAAAAATCAGCAGAAAATAAAAGACTTTCTGCCGGATGAGTTCGGTCAAGGTGTTCGTGGCGAGCGCCCAGACCCGCGCGGGCGAGAAAAAGCGGTGTCTGACCATCCGCGGACGGGAGGAAGCCACAGGCATCGGTTCTTCGGCGGTGGGCATAAACGGAGCGAAAGACGGGAAATGGCTAGTGGTCGTGATGCTCCGCGCCGGCGGTGACTTCAAGGAAATATCGTTCGAGGGTCGTCTGTGGCTTACGGGTCTCTACCAGGCTCGTTTGCGGATAGGATTTGCGGACAATCGCCTGGATTTCCGCCAACAGCTCGGGCGGCGCATCCCGGAAGATGATTTCCGTCTGGTCCTCAATCGAAATCAGATCATTGAGCTTCCCCTCCCGCACGAGGACCCCGCGCGCCAGGATGCCGATGCGGTCGCAAATCTCCTGGACCTGACCAAGCAGATGCGAACACAGCAGGACCGTGATGCCGCGCTCCTTGAAGCTGACGATCAGGTCCCGGATCTCGGCCGATCCCTGCGGATCGACTCCGGCGGTCGGCTCGTCCAGCACAAGCAAACGTGGTTCCTGGATCAATGCCTGCGCGAGGCCGATCCGTTGCAGCATTCCCTTTGAGTATCCTCCAAGTCGCCGGTCGCGCGCGTCCTCCAGGCCGACGAGCTTGAGGAGCTCGTCGGCTTTGTCACGGAGGGTCGATCCAGACAATCCGCACAGTTTTCCGTAGAACCGAAGTGTCTCCACTCCAGTGAGGTACTTGTAAAAATACGGATTTTCCGGCAAAAATCCGACCTCCTCGTGGCTTTCCACTTCCTGGCTGTCCCGACCAAAAATCTCCGTTTTGCCCGCACTCGGCGAGATGAGCCCGAGCACGATTTTCATCGTGGTGCTTTTGCCAGAACCATTCGGGCCGAGCAGGCCGTAGACCTGGCCTGGAGCGACTTCCAGCGAAAGGTCGTGCACCGCCACGACGCGTTCCCGCTTGAAGGGGATCGGGAATACCTTCGACAGATTACGGATGGCAATGGCAGGGGTACTCATCGCGGGGGATGCGTCGTCAACACCACTACATTGCACAAAACTGGCAGGCCATCACGAGAGATTTCGGCCGTCCGGGCCGGGACGAGGTAGCACTCAGTGACGGATCTCGAACCCCCCGCCCATCTGTTCCACCGCTTCCAAGTCGTGCTGCCGGGTTTCTTTGATGTACCCGGCGAGATGGCTGGTCGCTATCGCCGCGACGAAAGCCTCCACTTCCGCGTCCTCGCCTGCCGCTCTCATCTCGACCGTTCCGCCGGCGAGATTTCGCACCCAACCCGTCACGTCGAAGCCCGTGGCGATCTGTTTCACGCTGTATCGGAAGCCGACGCCCTGCACGCGTCCAGCGTAGATGACCTGGCGGCTACTTTTCATCGGCATCCCAGAACTTCGCCGCGAAACGCTCGCTGAGCACATGCCACCACTGGTCGTCCTGCGCGTCGATGACCAGCAGTTCGTGGTTTTTCGTCCAGGCGCATCTGACTCGCCGCGCGCCGGGATGCGCCGTGATGTAAAGCAGTGTCTCGGAGGCGGGTCTATCCGCGGGCTTGCCGTAGGTTGCTTCATCCATTACGGGGTGACCCTCCTGCAAGTCCGTCGAACGGTAGCGAGCGGCCGTAAATGCCTTCAGAGCCTGGTAGAAAGCCCCGGCGGATTTCTCATCGCGGCACGTAATTCGCCAGACGTAGCTGCTACTGTTGCCCTGCTGGTAAACGACGTAACGGTCGCCTCGCCAACCGGCGGCGGCATCGCTGGAGCGCGGTTCGTCGTGCAGCCACGCCAGAAACAACTGCCTCGCGCCGAACTCACCGAGCACGTTGTCCTCGACCGGCTTTTGCCCCGCGATTTCGAGGTCGGGAAACTTGATCTCAACCGGCTCCTCGCGGGGATCGGCGAAATAAAGCTCGGGGTGAAGGATTTGCGAAGAGGACGCGGGCGGGTGCTTGAACGCTTCCGCCAACGCGTCCCAGCCGCCGCGAGAATAGAGCGCATCGCAAAATTCCTGCCCGCGCAGGTACGGAAACAACAGAGTTTCGCGCAGATAGCGCGGGGCGGACGCGAGTTGGCGCACGTCGGTAGTCAGGGTACTGGCGAGCGCGTCGCGGAGGGAGGCGGCCGACAGGTCACCGACCATGTAACGGTTCATCAGGAGCGTGGCGTCACCCTCGACGAGCGCGGTGGCGGCCAGGGCGCGGTCGTCGTTGCCTCTCGCTTCAATCGGCAGGCGAGAAAGGTCGAAATGCTGATCCTCCAGAGCATGCGTCAACTCGTGCGCCATGATGACGCGGTTTTGCGGAGCGGAGAGCGGCTGGCCGGAAAACGTGAAAAGCTGTTTTTCGTGCTGGTCGTAGAACGCGCCGATCTGTTCGCCGAGAAGCGCCAGATAAGACTTCTTTAGGTCGATGTTCGCGGGCAGCACCCCGAGTGCGGCTAGAGCGACACCCGCGCTTTCAAACTCCTGGTCAGGCACCTGCTGCGCGAGTTTCTGGCGCAGGATGGCGGGGAGTTCGACCCGGGGGATCTCGCGGTAATCCACCGGATGCAGGAACCGCAAGCCCCGCAGACGCTCGACATCGTGTTCGATCTCCTGACGCCGGGTGCGGTTGGCAGCCAGATCGTCGGCGTCCTGCCGGGCTTTGACCACCTGGCGGAGGCGGTCAGCCTCTTCCTCCAGCAGCGCCATGCGCCGACGCGCGAAGTCCGCGTCAGCACGCAGCCGTTTGTTTTCCTCGGCGAGTTGCGATCCTTGGCTAGACGGGTCGGGTCCGTCCCAGGCCCGGCCCGGCGCGACGGCCAACGCGAGGCAAAGCGTGATCAGGACGGTCCGCAACGCGCGCATGTACGGTTGACTGTAGCATGTGCTCCCGGCCGCGCGAGGCGTTTGCAATCTCGACCGGCCGCGCCACGGTCTCGGCATGATCTGGCAACTTGGCGGCGGACGCACGCTCGACCTTTCCGAACGCGGGGTCGTGATGGGCATTCTCAACGTCACACCGGACTCGTTTTCGGACGGCGGCAACTTCTTCGACGCGGGCCGCGCCGTCGAGCAGGCCCTCACGATGCTCGACGAGGGAGCGGCGATCATCGACCTCGGTGGCGAGTCTACCCGGCCGGGGGCCGCGCCGGTTCCCGCCGACGAGGAAATCCGGCGCGTCGTGCCGGTCCTGGAAGCCCTCCTCCGCCAGAGACCGAATTGTCTGGTTTCCATCGATACTTCCAAGGCCGCCGTCGCCCGCGCCGGCCTCGCACGCGGCGCGGCGATTATCAACGATGTCACCGCCTTGCGCGGCGACCCGGCCACCGCCGCCGTGGTGGCGGAGCACGGCGCGGGCGTCATCCTCATGCACATGCAGGGCGAGCCCCGCACGATGCAAAACCATCCCGTGTACGCGGACGTGACCGCCGAGGTGCGGGCTTTTTTCGCCGAACGTCTGGCGGTGGCCGTGGCCGCCGGCATTCCAGCCGCACGCGTGGCGTTCGACCCGGGGATCGGATTCGGCAAGACCGTCGCTCACAATCTGAGTTTGCTGCGAGACCTTGCCGCTTTGACGGTCGATGACCGGCCGCTCGTGCTCGGCGTTTCGCGCAAGTCCTTCCTGACGAAGATTTCCGCGGCCGCGACGGTTCCTGAGCGACTCTGGCCCACGGTGGCGATGACCGCGCTTTTGCGCGAGCGCGGGGCCCGCATCTTGCGCGTACACGAGGTTCGTCCGAATTTATTGGCGCTGCAAGCCGTCGAAGCTCTACTCGGCGACCGTTGAAGGCTGGGGCGCGGCGAACTTTCCCTCCACGAAGTGCTAATCTGATACCACGATGTGGGAGACCTTCCTCCAGTTTATCGAGCAGCAACGCAACGCGCTTGCCCATTGGAATTCGCTGGTGGAAATCGGATTCCTCTCGGCGGGCATCTATTTCACGTACATCTACTTCCGTGGCACCCGGGCCGCCCGCGTGCTGACCGGGCTGATTCTATTCCTGGTGTCGCTGACCGTCCTCAGCGAGGCGCTGAACCTCGTCGTCATCCGCTGGCTCATCGGGCGGTATTCGATCTTCCTCGCCGTCGCCCTGGTCGTCATGTTCCAACCGGAGTTGCGACGCGTCTTCGCGGAACTCGGCAGCCGATCGTTCTTCGCGGGCGGGAAAAAGGACAACCAGACGCTCGACCTGCTCTGCGATTGCGTGTTCGAGCTGGCCGGGCGGCATTTCGGTGCCCTGCTCGCCATCGAGCGGGACATCGGCCTGCGAAGCTACGCGGAGTCCGGCGTAGACCTCGACGCGGCGTTTTCGAGCGAGTTGCTGCTCACCATTTTTCATCCGAAAACCGCCCTGCACGACGGCGGCGTGATCCTGCGCGACAGCCGGGTCGTGGCCGCCGCGTGCATCTTCCCCGTCAGCCAGCGTGAGAGCCTGGACCGTTCCTTTGGCCTGCGCCACCGTGCCGGGCTGGGCCTGAGCGAGGAAACGGATGCCCTGGCGCTCGTGGTCAGCGAGGAAACGGGCAGTGTCTCCCTGTGCAACGGACGGAGCATCCGGCGCGGCCTGACCCGTGCGGAACTGCGCCGACTGCTGGGTCAGGCGCTCCTGTTTGAAAACGTCAGCGGACCCGCGCCGGCGGTTGCCACCCTCCCGGCGACAGAGGCCGACGACCTCGACGCCGCTTGATCCTCTCCACGCATGAAACGCTGGCACTCCGTCCTGACCCACGAATGGCGCGCGAAGCTGATGTCCCTCGCGCTGGCCACGCTCCTGTGGCTGTTCATCCGGCACAGCATCAACTATTCGCCGCTACTGCCTTCCCCCTTTCCCGTACCGCCGCCGCCGCCGCATTTCGTGCCTCCACAGGGCGGCGGGAATCAGACTTGATTCCGCCCCTGCCCTCGCCAACACTGGGCCTCCCGGCATCCGGCCGGGGTCGCCACGAATTTATGAGCAGCCCCTCCCCTCTCTCTGATCGCCCGGCTCGCAAGCGCATCTTCGGCACCGATGGCGTCCGCGGGGTGGCCAACGTCGAACCGGTCACCGCGGAGACCGCGCTCAAGCTGGGCCGGGCCGCCGCCCACGTCATCGCGCAGTCCAGACGCGGGCACGGTCGGGCCAACCCACGACCGACCGTGGCACTAGGCAAAGACACCCGCCAGAGCGGTTACATGCTCGAAGACGCGCTCTGTGCCGGGCTGATGTCCCTGGGCGTGGACGTGCTCCAACTCGGCCCCCTGCCCACGCCCGGCGTCGCTTACATCACCCGCTCGCTGCGTTGTGACGCCGGGATCGTGCTGACCGCTTCCCACAACTCCTACGAGGACAACGGGATCAAGTTTTTCCGCCACGACGGCTATAAGCTGGACGACGGCATCGAGCGGCAGATCGAGGACCTCGTTTTCAGCGGCGAGATCGAAAGCATCCGGCCGACCGCCGGCAAGATCGGCCGCGCGCAACGCATCGACGATGCCCTGGGACGCTACGTGGAGTTCGCCAAGACGAGTTTCCCCCGCAAGCTGACGCTCGACAAGCTGCGGATCGCCGTCGACGTGGCCAACGGCGCGGCCTATAAATCGACGCCTTGCATCCTGCGCGAACTCGGCGCGGACGTGCTGACCTTTCACAACACCCCGGACGGCACGAACATCAACCGCGATTGCGGCAGTACCTTCCCCCAGGAAATCCAGCTCCTCGTCCGCCAGACCGGCGCGCAAATCGGCATCACCCACGACGGCGACGCCGACCGCGTCCTGCTCTGCGACGAAAAAGGCGAACTCGTGGACGGCGACGAGGTCATGGCCATCGCGGCGCGGGAGTTTTTGCGTCAGGGCCGCCTCATGAACAACACGCTCGCCGCCACGGTGATGAGTAATTACGGGCTAGACGCGGCGGTCGAGGAAGCCGGGGGCCGGGTGGTCCGCACGCAGGTCGGCGACCGGTACGTGATCGAGGAGATGGTCAAGGCCGGTCTCAACGTCGGCGGTGAGCAGAGCGGACACATGATCTTCCGCGACTACACGACGACCGGCGACGGGATCATCACGGCGTTGCAGGTTCTCCGGATCATGCTGGATACGGGCAAACCGTTGAGCGAACTCAAGCAATGCCTTTCCAAATATCCGCAGGCGCAACGCAACCTGAAGGTCACGCGCAAACCACCGCTCGAAGAGTTGACTGAAGTCGGCCAACTCGTTCGCGAGACAGAAAAAACGCTCGCCGGTAAGGGGCGCGTATTGCTGCGTTACTCGGGAACGGAGCCCAAAGTCCGTCTTCTGATTGAGGGACGAGACGCCGCGCTGATCGAGCGGCAGGCAGATCAGATCGCCCATGCGCTGACCGAAGCCATCGGCGCTTAAAGTCCGCCGTGGACCGCGCGGATCAGCCGCGCTTGGCGAAGATGCGCACCTCGCGGGCGGTGTCGGTCATGTCGGACAGGTCTTTGAGCGTCGCCGCCTGTCTCTTGAGCAGGTCGTCGTTCGCGGTCTGGAGCGCCTGAATCGCCGCCAGCGGATCGGCCGGGGCGACGACCTGCGACTCGATCCGCGCTGCGGGTAGGAGCACAGCAAAGGCGGCCGCGACGGCGAACGGGGAAAAATGGAGAAATTTCATTGGGAGTGATTAAGAAAAACCGAATTTTGTCGCGGATGGGACTCAGCGACGGCTTCCGCCCCGGCCGCTGAAAATTTTGGCCTGACGAAGTTCTTCCTTCAGTTGCGCGGTTTGGGCTTCAATTTTTGTTTGGTTCGCCGCAAGCTCGTCCTGCTGGGTCTTGAGCTTGGTGAGCAGGGCAGTGAGCGCGGCGTTATTCGTGCTGGCGGTAGGGGCTTGCGTGCGACCCTCCGGCACGAACAACCAGCTTACACCCAAGGCGGCGACCGTGAGCAGCGGCAGTAGCGCAACTCGGGATGAACGGCGGGAAACGAGAGACCGGATCATAGGTTTGGCAGACAGCTTCCTCGTAATGCAGCAAAAAACGTTCCAAAAATCAGATTTTTTGTATTTTGTGCTTGCCGTCTGAAGAACATGTCTTCATTTTGAGCGTATGGCTGGCCCCGGAATGCAACAAACGCAGAACCTGTCAATGCAGCAGGTGCTGGCACCTCAGTTGCAGCAAAGCCTGGTGATCCTGCAAGCGCCGATGCTCGAACTGCGCAACATCGTGCAGCAGGAATTGCAGACCAACCCGGTTTTGGAGGAGGAGTCGCCCGAAACTCCCACCGCCGAGGAGCAAACCCAGCAGAACGAAGAATTCAAAGAGGAGTTCGACCAGCTCGCCAAGCTCGACGAGGAGTGGCGCGAATACATGGCGCAGAGCAGCGGTTACAACAGCCGCAGCGACGACGACGAGGAGCGGCGGCAGTTTTTCTTTGATTCCATCGCCAACCAGGAGACCCTCCAACAGCACCTCATCGGCCAAATCAACGGCGCGGAACTTGCCCCCAGCGACCGCCGTCTGGCGGAACTCGTCATCGGCAACATCGACGACAACGGTTTTCTCCAGACCACACCCGAGGAGATGAACGCCAACACCGGCGTGGCGGTCGCCGATCTGCGTCGCATCCTCGACGTGATCCAGAGCTTCCATCCGGCCGGCGTGGGTGCGGTCGATTTGCGGGATTGCCTCCTGTTGCAGCTTCGCAAACTGGGCAAGGAGAACACGCTGGAATATCAAATCATCAGCAAGCATCTCGACGAACTCGGCAAGCGGCGTTTCCCGGAGATCGCGCGGCGGCTCGGCGTGAGCGTGGATCAAATCCAGCAGGCCGCGTACTCCATCGCCACGCTCGATCCGAAGCCGGGTGCCATCTTCGCCCCCGACCCGAACAACTACGTCCTGCCCGACGTGAGCGTGGAGAAGATCGGGGAGAAATACATGGTGATGCTCAACGGCGAGCAGATCCCCCACCTGCGGATTTCCAACACGTACAAGGACCTGATGGCCCAGGGCGGCAGCGGCGGCGACGTGAAAGACTACATCCGGGAAAAAATCCGCAGCGGCAAGTTCCTCATCAAGAGCATCCATCAACGCCAGCAGACGATTTCCAACATCGCCAACCAGATCGTCAGCCGCCAGGAGGAGTTCCTCGACAACGGCACGGCTTTTCTGCGGCCGATGACGATGGTCCAGATCGCCGAGGCGGTCGGGGTCCATGAGACCACGGTTAGCCGGGCGATTTCCGGCAAGTATATCTCGACGCCGCAGGGAGTTTTCGAGATGCGGTACTTTTTCACGCCGGGCTACCAGACGGCCAGCGGCGAGTCGATGAGCAACACGAGCGTCAAGGAAGCCATTCTCGATCTCATCAAAGGCGAGAGCGCCACCAACCCGCTCAGCGACAAGGACATCGTCTCCATCCTGAGCGAGCGCGGCATCCCCATCGCCCGTCGCACGGTGGCGAAGTATCGCAACGAGCTGAGCATCTTACCGAGCAACATGCGCAAGCAGTATTGAGCGAAGGGCGCACGACACGCCTGAATCCATCCGCCCAAACGAAGTAGAGGCGATGAACACGACCCCGCTCACCCGACAGCCCGCCTGGCAGAAGCTCTCCGCCCACCACGAGGAGATCCAGGGGCGGCACCTGCGTGACCTGTTCGCCGAGGACTCGCAGCGCGGCGAACGCCTGCAAGCCGAAGCGGTCGGTCTGTACTTGGATTATTCGAAGAACCGGGTCACCGACGAGACGCTGAAACTCCTCTTCCAACTCGCCAGGGATTGCGACTTGGGTGGAAGGATCGGGGCCATGTTCAGCGGTGAGAAGATCAACATCACCGAGGACCGCGCCGTCCTGCACGTTGCCCTGCGTGCACCGAAGGATGCGACGATCCTGGTGGACGGCAAAAACGTCGTGCCCGGTGTCCACGCCGTGCTCGACAAGATGGCGGCATTCTGCGACCGCGTGCGCGGCGGCGACTGGAAAGGTTTCACCGGCCAGCGGATCAGGAACGTCGTCAACGTGGGCATCGGCGGCTCGGACCTCGGGCCCGTGATGGCCTACGAGGCCCTGCGCCACTACAGCCAGCGCGACCTGACCTTCCGCTTCGTCTCCAACGTGGACGGCACCGACTTCGTGGAAGCTACCCTCGATCTAGACCCGGCGGAGACGCTTTTCATCATCTCCTCCAAGACTTTCACCACCCTGGAGACCATGACCAACGCGGGCAGCGCGCGCGACTGGCTCCTCGCCGGTCTGGGCGGGGACCAGGCGGCCATCGCCAAGCACTTCGTGGCGGTGTCCACCAACGCGGAAAAGGTCAAGGCTTTCGGCATCGACGCGGCCAACATGTTCGAGTTCAGCGACTGGGTGGGCGGACGCTACTCGATGGATTCGGCCATCGGTATATCCACGATGCTGGCCATCGGCCCCGATGGTTTTCGCGCGATGCTCGACGGGTTCCACCAGATGGACGAGCATTTCCGTACCGCGCCTTTCGAGAGCAATCTGCCGGTGCTGATGGGCCTGCTGTCGCTCTGGTACAATGACTTCTTTGGCGCGCAGACCGTGGCGGTTCTGCCCTACGAACAGTACCTCAAGCGGTTTCCGGCGTACCTCCAACAGTTGACGATGGAGAGCAACGGCAAGCACGTCACACTCGACGGCAAACACGTCGAATACCAGACGGGGCCGATCTACTGGGGCGAGCCGGGTACCAACGGCCAGCACTCCTTTTACCAGTTGATCCACCAGGGCACGCGGCTGATCCCGTGTGATTTCATCGCGTTCTCGCACGCGCTGACGCCGCTCGGCCGCCACCACGACATCCTCATCGCCAACGTGTTGGCGCAAGCGGAGGCGCTGGCGTTCGGGAAGACCGCCGAACAGGTCGAGGCCGAGGGCACCCGGGACGAACTCGTGCCGCATCGGGTCTTCGAGGGCAATCGGCCGTCGAACGTGCTTTTCGCCGACCGGCTCACCCCCGAGACTTTGGGCAAGCTGGTGGCGCTTTACGAGCACAGCGTCTTTACCCAGGGAGTCATCTGGGACATCGACTCTTTTGACCAGTGGGGCGTGGAGTTGGGCAAGGTGCTGGCCCAGAACATCATCCCGGAATTGGAAGAACCGGCCGAGCCGAAATTGGCCCACGACAGTTCGACCAACGCGTTGATCCGTCGCTACCGGCGGACGAAGTAAAACGCCGTCGAGCAGGACACGGCCGCGCCCGTCCTGGTGCGCGCCGGACCGGAGGCGATGGCGGCAGTCTTTTTCGCCGTGGCAACGCGTGAAATCGTGCTACGGGGAAGGCCCGCGCTGTAAACTTTCTTTACACATCGACCGAGGTTTTTTAGAACGGATGGCGGTTCGCGGTGTCTTTGTATCAGCGGCAGACAGGCCGTGTCCACTCCAGCACCCGATGGCTGCCAGCCCCGCCCTTTCCTCCGCATTGACCACAGGTCTCAACGTGCCCTGGTCGCGGGTCGAGCGGTTCGTGGGCTTGTTCACGCACGATCTTCGTAACGGGTTGAACGCTCTGGAGTTGCAATTGACTCTCCTCGGCGAGATTTCGGACGATCCCGTCGCGAAGGCCGAGGTCAAGCGGATGCGCGGCACCGTCGCCGAAGTGACGCGTCAACTCCAGGCCGTACGGCTTTCGACCGGTGCTCCCACCCCTCACCTGTTCGCCTACCCGGCCGCCGATTTTCTGGAGGACCTGCGGGAACGCTTTGACCGTCAGCATCCTGACGCGTTGGCACGGGTGCAATGGGAGGTCGCTGTCGGCGCGGGATCGCTCGTGATCGACCCGGAGTTGACGATGGCCGCGTTGCTCGAACTGCTGGGGAACGCGCTGCTTTACGCGGTGGGCAAATCCACCGTCCAGGTCCACGCGACGGCCGGGCCGGACGGTCTGACGCTGACCATCCGCGAGCAGTCGGCCCTCGCCCCGTCGGACTCACCCGAGGAGTGGGGACGCAGCCCGCTGAGTTCGTCGCGGCGCGACGGTTACGGTCTCGGGGCGTTCCGTGCCTGGCGCATCATCGCGTTGCAGAACGGGACGCTGCGCTTTGCCCACTCGGAGGCGGATCAATGCCTGGTGACGACCGTGGTCATGCCATTGGACCCCGCCGGCGCCGCCGACTGATTCCTCACCGCACCGGCGTTCATCCTTCAAGAATCCATGACCAACGGCGCAGCCAAAAAGGTGCTGATCATCGACGACGAACGTCCGATCCTGATGACCCTCGACGCCTTGCTCACGCGCCATCATTACCGCGTGGAAGCCGCCCGCACGGCGGCGCTCGGCCTCGAGATGGCCGTTCGGACGCCGGAAGGCCCGGACCTGATCCTCCTCGACATCGGCCTGCCGGACGCGAGCGGCCTGGAAGTGCTCACGAAGGTCAAGCAAGCCTCCCCCCACCTGCCGATCATCGTGCTCACCGGGCAGGATTCGTTGAGCAACGCCATCGAATCCATCAAGCTGGGCGCGTTTCACTTCATCGGCAAACCGTACGCGCCGGAGGAACTGCTTTCCCTCATGCAGCGCGCCTTTGAACAGCAGGAACTCGTGCGCGAAACGGCGAGCCTGCGTGCGCAGACCAAGGAACTCAAGGCGCTCCTGAGCAAGGCCGAGGCGCGGCACGCCCCGGTGTTCAAAAACCGCCGCATGGTCGAGATCGAAGAATTCATCACCCAGATCGCGCCCTCCGAAGCGAACGTCTTGGTCACCGGTGAGAGCGGCGTCGGTAAGGAAGTGGTGGCCAACCTCATCCACACCCGCAGCCGGCGCGCGGGCGGACCGCTCGTCAAGCTCAACTGCGCGGCTTTGCCACAGCATCTGATCGAAGGCGAACTCTTCGGCTACGTGAAAGGCGCGTTCACCGGCGCGGTGAACGATTTTTCGGGGATGCTCGCCGCCGCCGGCGGGGGCACGCTGTTCCTCGACGAAATCGCGGAGATGCCCGCGACTCTCCAGACGCGGTTTTTGCGAGTCCTGCAGGAGAGGGAGTTCCGCCCTCTGGGCAGCACCAAGACGCTCAAAGCCGATTTCCGCCTGGTCGCCGCCACGAACCAACAGATCACCCGTGCCCTGCGCGAGGGTGTCCTGCGGCCAGACTTGTATTACCGGATCAATACATTCCAGATCGAACTCCCTCCCCTGCGCGACCGCCGGGAGGACATCGCCCCGCTGGTGGCCCTCTTCATCAAACGTTACGCCCGGGAAATGGGCCGGCCCGAGCCCCAGATCACGGGCGACGCGCTGGCGCGGCTGCGCGATTTTCCCTGGCCCGGCAACGTCCGGCAGTTGCAAAACACCATCGAGTACGCGGTTGTCCTGGCCAAGGAAAACATCATCACCGAGGAAAGCCTGCCCTCGGAACTGCTGTTGCCACCGATGCTGCGCGATCAGATCACCGTGTTTTCCTCCGCCAGCGGCACCGCGCCGACCGGCGGCGGGGGCGGTGCGGTGCCGGGGGTGGACCTCGACGGCAGTCTGAACCTCGATGACCGTGAGCGTCAGGCCATCCTCCAGGCCTTGGCCCAGACCCACGGCAACAAGCTCAAGGCCGCTAAAATCCTCGGCATCCATCGTCCAACGCTTTATAATAAGATGAAGCGTTACGGGATCGCCGTTTGAGAAAGATGAGCACCGTTGAGTCTGTATCGGGCACGTGGGCACGGAAACCGCTGCGTTCGGCGGGGGACAGGCCTGCCACCGGACGGTAGTCACAGGGTTTCTTCATGGCGCACCTCGAAAAGATCATCGCCCACGACGAGCGAGAGCTTGCCCCGCGCATGTCGCATCCCGTCGGCCAATTGGCCGAGCGGCTGCCGCAGTACCGCAAGTTCCTCAAGATCGAGAACCACCGTCTCCGGCTCGCGCATCAGGCCGGTGGCGGCGGCCGGGAAATCTGCCGGCGGCGCGTGCAGCTCCTCGACGTTTTCCTGCGCCGACTCTTCGCCGACGCGGTCGCCGCTTGCCTGCCGGCCGACACGGACGCCCCCGCGCTGAGCATCCTGGCCATCGGCGGCTACGGGCGCGGCGAACTGAACCCGTACAGCGACGTGGACATCCTATTCCTCCATGATTTCGGTCCGGAGGAGGTGCCCGCCGAGATCAACGAACTCATCAAGCAGGTGCTCTACGCCCTCTGGGACATCGGCTTCAAGGTCGGCCATTCCACGCGCTCGATCCGCGAAGCCTGCGAGCACGCCAACGAGGACAACGTGAGCAAGACGGCGCTGGTCGAATCGCGCCACCTCGCCGGGCCCCGCGCGTTGTTCGTCGAATTCCGGCAACGCTTCGAGGAAGCCTGTGTCCAGGGGCAGGAAGCCGCCTATCTAGCCTGGCGTCTGGAAGACCAGCGCGTCCGCCACCAGAAGTACGGCCCGACCGTCTTTTTGCAGGAACCCAACATCAAATCGAGCCCCGGTGGCCTGCGAGACTACCACAACCTGCTCTGGAGCCTGTATTTCAAGGAGCGGGTGTGCAACCTCGCCGAGCTTTCCGAGCAGCGGCTCATCAACGAGAGCGAACGGCGGACCCTGGAACGCGCCTACGATTTCCTGCTGCGCGTCCGCACGGACCTGCACTACCTCACGCGGCGCTCGACCGACGCGCTCACGCTCAATTTTCAGGGTCAGATCGCCGACCGTTTCCAGTATCCGGAGAAAACCACGTTGCGGCGCAGCGAGGCGTTCATGCGGGACTATTATCACTATGCCCGCGCGGTCTCGCTCATCACCGAGAACCTCTTCCAGCGGTTGATCCAGGCCGGGCCGATCACCCCGGAAAATCCGGCGACCGGACTGCTCCGCTTGTTCGGTCAGCGGGAGGGTGGCCCGATTGAGCGATTCGACGGTTTCCTCAGTCAGGACGGGATGATTTATTCGGAAACGCGCGACGTGTTCAACCAGGACCCCGTGCGCCTTTTGCGCGTGTTCGAGCACGCGCAGGTGCGCGGGCTGCGGCTCAGCTTCGAGTTGCAGCAACTCATCCGCCGCCGCCTGTGGCTCGTGAACCGGACGTTCCAATACGCGCGGGCGGCGCGGGAGACGTTCATCGCCATCCTCTCACGGCGCGGACAGGTCGGCCGCATCCTGCGCGCGATGCACGAGGTGGACCTGCTCGGGGCCTATCTGCCGGAGTTCGGAGAACTGACGTGCCTGGTGCAGCACGAGTTTTTCCACCGTTACTCGGCCGACGAACACACGCTCGTCTGCATCGAAAAACTCGACGCCTTGCTCGACCCCGCGAACACAAAATTTGCCGATTACAGCAAGCTCTTTGAGAATCTCGCCGACCCGTTCGTGCTGTACCTCGCTCTATTGCTCCACGACACCGGCAAGGCGACGGGTGCGCGTCACCACGCGGAAGCCAGCGCGCTGTTCGCGCAAAAGGTCGCGGCCCGGCTCCAGCTATCCCCCGAGCGGCGGCGTTCGCTCATCCTGTTGGTGGACCATCACATCACGATGTCGTCCACCGCCCAGCGGCGCAACCTGGACGACCCGGCCACGGTCGTGGAATTCGCCAGCAGCGTGAAGGACCGCGCCAACCTCGACGCCCTGATGCTCCTGACCCTCGCCGACGGCCAGGGCACGAGCGACGAGGCGTGGAGCGACTGGAAGGAATCGCTCGTCTGGCAACTCTACCGCGCCACCGCCCGATACCTCGCCGACGGCGAGGCGGGTTACGTCGCCGAGCGTCAGCAGCGCGAAAGCCAGCGGCAGGCCGTCACCGCCGCGCTGGACCCGGGTTACGCCGACGAGATCGACGCGCATTTTCACGGGATGCCCGCCCGGTACTTCGAGACGTTTGACCCGGCGGCCATCGTCGAGCACCTGCGCGTGATCCGACAGTTTTTTGCCTACCGGCAGGAACACGACCAACCCTCGGCGGCTCTCGCGCCCGCGATCTCGTGGAATCCGCAGCCCGAACGCGGCCACACCGAATGCCGCGTGTGCACCTGGGAGCGCAGGGGTTTGTTTGCACGGATCGCGGGTTCGTTCGCGGCTTCGGGCCTGAACATCCTGAGCGCCGACATCTTCACCCGCGCCGACAACGTTGCGGTGGACATCTTCCGCGTCTGCGACCCCTCGCAACGCGCCGCGATGGAATCCCGCGATTTTGCCGCCGTCGAGAGCGTCTTGAGGCAGGCGCTCCAGCCGGAGCCGTTCGACTTCGCCCCGTTGCTCCAGAAGGCGCGCCGGCGTCGGTTACCGCCCTCGCGGATGCAGGGTGCCGATTTCCCGACGCGGACGGTCATCACCAACGAGGCGACGGACCTCTACACGCTGCTGGAGGTACAGACGCCGGATCGTCTCGGCCTGCTGTACGATTTGCTGCGCGCGCTGGGCCGCTTGCGAGTGAACGTCGTTCTCTCCCGGATCGCCACCGACCGGGGTGCGGCCATCGACAGTTTCTATGTGACCGACGAGGAAGGCGGACGCATCACGGATCGGGCGTTTCGAGAAAAAATCCAGGCCGCCGTGCAACTCGCGGCGGTCAAAGGCAGCTAAAGCGTTTTTCGTTTGCTTGTAGCGGCAAGGCAGCGGGCAAACGCCTTTTCTCTGTCATCCTGAAAGGGTGTGTAGATAATCAGGGGTCGAGTCGGTTGAGCATGCGGCTGGTCATGGCCAGGTAAAGCCAGGCTTCACTAGAGCGCGGGTTCTGTTCGTCGTCCTTGGCGGTACGCCGCCAGCGGCCTTAGCCAGGCGAAGGTGCGCTCGATGACTCAGCGCGGCGGCAGGGGCAGGAAGCTGGGCTGGCCGGGTGCCTTGTGGTGGGCAGCAGGGCATTGCGGCAAAGCGCGACGACCTCGACACGCCGCCAGCGCGCGCCCAAGTGGCAAAGGGCGCACCCCAGTGGCCGCTGTCCGTCCAGATGATGCGCAGTCGCCGGGCCGAAAAGCCCGGGGCGCGGCGGCCCAGCAAAAGCCTGGCCCCGGCGCGCTCCTGGATGTCGTCGGCGGCGTGCACATGGCGGGCCAGCAGCAGGCCGTCGGTGTCTATGAGCAGGTGGCGCTTGCGCCCCTTGACCTTCTTGCCCGCGTCAAAGCCGCGCAGCCCCCTTTTTTGGTGGTCTTCACACTCTGGCTGTCCAGGATGGCGGCCGAGGGCGCGGCCCGTCGGCCCGCCCGCGCCCGACAATGGTCGCGCACGCGGCGTGCACGTTCTGGAGCACGCCCGCCTAGCGCCAGCGACTGAAAAGCTCCCACACGCTGTTCCAGGGCGGAAAGTGGCCGGGGGGCAACAGCCGCCACTGGCAGCCCGTACGCGCCTGGTAGAGCAGCGCATTGATCATCGCGCGCCGCGCGTACTTAGCCGGCTTGCCCCGCCCCCCGTTGCCCCCGTGGCGCGGCAAGAGCGGCTCCAGCCGCGCCCACTGCGCATCGCTCAGATCACTCGCATACCTTCGTTCTATCCACCCACCCTACCACATTATCTACACACCCTCTCAGGATGACAGAAAGAGAAGTGGTGCGCCCACACGTGGCTGACACGAATGAGTTGCGTTCTAACGCCACTACTTGCCGCCGGTCACCGTGTACCCCTCGGCGCGCAAATCTTCCGCCAACCCTTGTTCCATCTCCGCCGCCGCGTGGAATGGCATCGGGTTGTAACATTCGTACATCTCGGGCACGAGCCGCAGGCCGTAGCGCTTGACCGTCCACGCCGCCTTGTAGCCGCGCTTGTGGTTGGCGAACCGTTCCACTGGGTCAAGTCCCGTCATCCCCACGTACAGGCACGGCTTCGCGGGATCGCGCCGTGGGTTGAGACGCCGGACCGACGGATGCTCGGCCACCTTCGGATCGAGCAGGACGACGTAAACGTAATGGTGGAACGCCTCCTCCGGTCGCGGTTTCGGGCGCGGGGCGCTCCGGCGCTTCATCAGCCCGCCAGCAAGGTCTTCGGATCGTGGTATTCCATCCCGTGGGCGTCGGCGACGGCGCGGCAGGTGATCTTGCCGTCATAAAGGTTAATGCCGCCGAGAAGGGCCGGCTGCCGGACGAGCGCCTCGGACAGGCCCTGGTCGGCGAGGAGTTCGACGTACCTGCCCGTGACATTTGTGAGGGCCTGCGTCGCCGTCCGGGCGTACGCGCCCGGCATGTTCGCCACGCAATAATGGGTCACACCTTCCTCCACGTAAACCGGGTCGTCGTGGGTCGTCGGACGGGTGGTCTCCGCGCAGCCGCCTTGATCGACGGCGATGTCCACGAGCACACTGCCGGGCCGCATCTGCTTGAGCATCTCGCGGGTGATCAACTTCGGCGCACGCGCGCCGGGCACGAGGACCGCACCGATCAGGAGGTCCACCGTCGGCAGGAGGCTCACAAGGTGCGCCTCGCTGGAAAAAAGGGTGTGCGTATGCATCGTGATGTCGAGGAAACGCATCCGTTCCAGGTCCACTTCGAGAATGGTCACGTCGGCACCGAGACCGGTCGCCATGCGCGCGGCGTTCACGCCCGAGCTGCCGCCGCCGAGCACCACGACCTTGCCCGGCAAAACGCCCGGCACCCCGCCGAGCAACACCCCCGCGCCGCCCTGGTGTTTGGCGAGGAAATAGCCGCCGACGATGATGGACATGCGCCCGGCGATTTCGCTCATGGGTTCCAGCAACGGTAGGCGGTGGTTGACCTCGATGGTCTCATACGCGATGCAGGTCGCGCCGCTCTTGGCGAGGGCCTCGGTCAGCGTGCGGTTTGCCGCGAGATGTAGATAAGTGAACAGGAGCTGGCCGGGACGCAGGAGCGGGTACTCGTCCGAGAGCGGTTCCTTGACCTTGACGATGAGATCAGCCTCCTCGAACACCCCGGCGTGGTCCTTGACCATCGTCGCTCCCGCTTGCTCGTAATCCACGTCCGCATAGCCGGAACCGACCCCAGCGCCGCGCTCGACCAACACCCGATGACCGCGTTTGGTGAGCTGATAGGCCGCCGACGGCAGCAGCGACACGCGGTTTTCCTGCTGTTTGATCTCTTTGGGGATGCCGATCTTCATGCGGATGACACTAGCGCGCCCGCCGGTCAGTTCAACGAGATGTCGTCGGGAACCGCCGCCAGCAATTTATAAACAGGTCCCAGCGCGTTCATGATCTTGTACCAGGCACGCTCGTGACCCAGGGGCGCGCCCGCACGGCCGTCCGGCTTGACGAGGACCCAAGCCTTTTGCTCCAACTCGCCCTCCAACTGACCCGCCGACCATCCTGAATAACCCACGAACGCCCGGACGCTTCCCGGCCGGTCGGCGTTCATTTCCGCTACCTCGTCGAGTGAGAGGTTGATCTGGAAGCGGTGGTCGGATTTCGACGCCCCGAGTTCCACCCGCGCAAAACTGAGCTGATCGTGCCCGACCGGACCACCGAGAAACACCGGGATGTTTCCGAGCAACTCGCTCCGCTCGTGCTGCGGGAGCAATTCGGCGGCGTTCTTGCCGAGCGGACGATTCAGCACGAATCCGAACGCGCCGACCTCGGACTCATGCGTGGAAAGAAAAAGCACGCTGCGGCGGAAGTTTGGGTCCTTCAAGCTGGGATGAGCCGCCAGCAGCAGTCCTTGCCAGCTTTCGCCTTCGTTTGTGGCAGGGTCGATGAAGCGCATCGGGAATCAATATGGCATCGTCCAGCTTTCGCGGCCCGGTTGTCCCTCCCGCGAAAATCCGCGGGGCGGCGTGTCCCCCGCCACGGCGAGATGACCGCCGCCGTTTGAACCCGTCGGGAGCCCGCCCGGAAAAACGACCAACTGGGCCGCGTCCGTCTTTTGCATCACGAACGCCGGTACGCCGAAACCGTCCTCCACGTGCCCGCGACCGATGAGCACGATCAACTTTTCGTCGGGATGCGACGCAAGGAATTCCACGATCCGGGTGGCCATCGTTTGTTCCCAGAGGAGTTGGGCCTGGAAAAGGTTTTTCATTTCGGCCCCGGCGTGCGGACTGCCGGTCATCTGCTCGGAAAAATGGTCGTAGCCCCCGGGCAGCGGGTGGAATCCGCTCGGCAGCATCGCTTTTTCGCTGGCGTCGATGGGTTGCCCCAGCGCGAGCTTGTGGCTCAACGTTGCGGGGGCATTGAGCGCCAGACTCGGTACCCCCTCAGCAAGACTCCAGCGCAAAATCTTTTCGTACAGGACCGACAGCGTCCCCCAGTGCGCCTGGAAGTCGGTTTTCTGGAGCAGTCCTTCGGTGCTGAGTTGCCGCGCGCTCCACTGGTCCAGCAGCCCTTGTTGGGTCACATCGAACATCTCCCAGGCCACGGTGCAATGCGTCCCGCGCGCCTTCAGACCCTTCAGCACGTCCCACTGGTACTCGTGATCGGAATTGCTGTTGTGGGTCTCGCCGATGTAGATGACCCGCGCCGGCGCCAACTGGTCCCAATAGGCCTGCTCGGCCGCGGTGGGTGGCCGCGGCGCGCTGACCGGCACGGGCCCCGCCTGTTTGGGCAGGATCAGCGCGCGGTTTGTACCACCGCAAGCGGTCAACACGCACGCCGTGAACAAGCACAGGCAAGCGCGGCGCAGCGGAAGACGCGGGACCGGTCCGTGCATGGGGGCAGCAAACTATCATGGCCGCGCGGGCTTGCAAACCAGCCGCAGGTTCTCATCCGTCCAACGATGCCGCGGGTTCCGAACAACAGAAAACGTTGTTTTGTTCCCGTTCCCGGACAAAGCTCCAACAGATTTATGGATAAAGTTTTTCGCCCTGCCGTTGTCAGCCTTTCTTTTACAGCGGTCGCGGCCGTATTTCTTGCGAGTTTCGTACCGACGCAGCCTGCCTATGGTCAGGACGAATCCACCAAGCCCTCGCTTACCGCCGCGACCTCCCCGGCTCCCACGGCGAAGGACGACCTCATCACCGTGGCGAAGTCCGCCGGGAATTTCACCACGTTTCTGAAAGTCGTCGAGGCCGCTGGTCTCACGGCAACCCTCCAGCAAGCGGGCACGTACACCGTCTTCGCCCCGACGGACACGGCGTTCACCAAGCTGCCCGCCGGAAAACTGGATGAATTGCTCAAGCCAGAGAACAAGGCAAAGCTCGTCGCTCTGGTTTCCTACCACGTGGCGGCGACGAAGCTGTCGTCGGTGGACCTCGCCAAGACCGACGAGGTGAAGACGCTCGAAGGGACGGAGATCGATGTCGATGTCACCCCTGACGGCAAGGTCATCGAAGTGGACGACGCCAAAATCCTCGGCAGCGACCTGGAAGCGAACAACGGCGTCCTCCATTCGATTGACGCTGTCCTCCAGCCCTGACGCGAGGGGACTCTCGGGGCTTCACCTGCCAGCGGTGTCGCTGCCGTTGACGAAATAGGCGAACTTCCAGCTTCCGTTCACGAGTTGGATGCCCGCGCGGTAGCCGGTGTAATTTTGCGCCGTGGTGAACTCCGCTGGGGCGACCATAAAGCCGTCGCTCAAATCGCCGAACGGTACAAACCGCTCGCGGATGACCAGTTGCAACTCCGGCCAGATGTTGTTCTGATCCCAGTAGGCAAACACGCCTTCGCCCTCCTGGTCGGGGTTGATGTGGTAACCGAAATTCATCGTCATCAGGCTGGCAATGACGGTGGTGTCTTTCGCCGCGACCGCTTGCCGCAGGCGACCGATGAATGATTGGAAGGCCACGTCTCCGCTCTCGTCACGCATGGTGGTGACGATTTTTTTCGGCTTGTCCTTGGTCTTGGCGGCGGTCTTGGGCGTTTCCGCGTCCGGCGTGGTCTTGCACGACGAGCCGAACACGACGATTGCGCCGACCAACGGCCAGGCAGCGAGACGGAGGTGGATTTTCATGAAAAGGAGATTGTTTACACGGGCACGACATTTTCTTCTGCCGTGTCGGGCGCTTGCGGATGACCGCCGTGGTCTTTGCCAAGCTGCCGCCGCTTCGAGCCGGGCAGCCGAACCAGGACCGGATGCACGATAAACAGGAAAAGCAGCAATGCCAGCAGCCTCGCCAGCCCGCCCGTGGGGCTGACCCGGTGAAGGCGGTGCGAACGGATGGCGGCAAAAACGTTGGCGGCGGTTGGAGGGTCTCCCGGCGGCAGGCCCAGGAGCGAGTAATTCTGCCCGAAGAATTGCCGGCGATGCGCGTCCGACGTGGCGAGCAGAGGTTTGCCGGTGCGGCGGGCTAGGCGGGCCGCAGGGACATTGGGGTCGAAGACCGGCACGTGAAAATGGCAAAACTCGATGGCGTCGAAGCAATCCAGATACTTTTCGATCCGCGCGCCGATGGAACCGCCGAACCGGTAAAACGGATGCGGCGCGAGGACGAACAGCGAGTCGCCCCGGATCGCGCGCAGACGACGCAGGTCCGCGAAGGTCTTGATCGCGGCAGCCTCGCGCGTTGTGACGTTGAGCAGCACGGTGTCCGCGCCCTCAATGCGGAGTTCGGCCGCCGACAGGAGGAGGATGCCGAGTTCGCGCGCTCGGACAAAGACAGCTTCGTCATCGAAAACCTTGTCGTGGAGGGTAATCGCCAGCACCCGGAAATCGTGGGACGCGGCGTGTTCGAGGAGTTCGAGCGCGGTGTAGTCGATTTCGTCGAACGGGTCCTCCGCCGTGTGGAGGTGCAGGTCGGCCTTGACCCACGTCAGTGATTGATCGAGCAATTGTCCGGCCACGCCCGGCATCTTACGAACGGTAAAGGAGCCCATGCAACCGTGAAAGCAGCCGCCGCACCAGATAACCGGGACCATCGATTCGCTCGCGGCATCCTCGGGAAACAGCCCTGCCACCGCGCACAAAGTCACTTGCCTAAGTGCCGCTCCATGGTACTAATAACGCCACGCAACCTTTCCGCTCGGGTGGTGAAATGGCAGACACGTACGTTTGAGGGGCGTATGCCGTAAGGCATGGGGGTTCAAGTCCCCCCCCGAGCACTTCTTTTGCAGTCCCCTTCTGGATTCATCAAGTCGTCCGATCATCCGCGAGGTTTGGACGTGCCTTCCAAGGAGCATCGGAGCATTTTACTTTGAGGTGTAGCGGACTTCCGGGAGCGCCAACGGCGCGGCCTTAGTGCAAGCCTGAGGCAACGCCCCAGGTTAACACCGACCAAGGGGCAAGCCCTGTAGTGGCGATTCATCCAGGCGGCGAGTCGAGAGGAGTCGCCCCTTCAGGGCTTGGCTCGTGAGACATTTGGACCTGGGGCGTTGCCCCAGGCTTTTATGAGGCCGCGCCGTTGGCGCTCCGGAGATCATCCGGGCACCACTCCAAAGTGCAATGCCTTTGAATCGCCATCTCAAGGCGGAGACTCATCGGTTTGATAGGTGTGTAAGCAAAAAAGATCGGCGGTCTCAAGAACCACCGATCTTCTCGAAAGCAGGTTTAGAGCAACCCGTTAACAAGCCTTCTCAGAACGGGATGTCGTCGTCTTCCTCGACCTCGTTCTGGGCGGCCGCTGGTTGGGGCCTTCCACCGCCACGTTGCGGTTGTCCGCCCTGTGACGATCCTCCGCCCTGTGACGAACCACCTCCGCGTTGTGGAGGCTGCGAACGCTGGGGCCGCTGGTCGTATTCATCCCCGCCACCCTGTTGCGACTGCTGACCGCCGCCGCTGTACGATCCGCCGCCTCCGCCGCCTCCGCCCTCTCCGCGCGCGCCGAGAAGCTGCATCTGGTCGCCGGTCACTTTCAGCTTGGACTTTTTCTCACCGGTTTGCTTGTCGTCCCAAGTGTCGAGTTGAAGTCGGCCTTCAATGTAAACAGGCTTTCCCTTGGTAAGATATTCCTTAGCAATTTCGGCCTGCCGTCCCCAGAGGGTCACATTCACAAACGTAGTCTCCTCCTTCTTTTCGCCGCTCTCGGTGGTCCAGTAGCGGTTGATTGCGAGGCCGAGTTCGGCAATCGCCGAACCCTTGGGGGTGTACTTGATTTCCGGGTCGCGGGTCAAGTTGCCGATCAGCATGACTTTATTGAGATTCGCCATGTAGCAAATGTAGCAGAATCAGCTCTTTTTGACAGTATTTTTTGCCTTCAATTTCTGATAGTGCTGGCGGTACACTTCCGGGTCGAGTTTGAACCTCGCGCGGAGCTTGTCCACCACAGTCGGCTCGGCGTGAAACACGAAATTCACGAAGTAGCCGCTGGTCAGCGCGCCAGCCGAGTAAGAAAAGTCGCGCTTTTCCATCTTCTGGACCTGCTCGACGTCCGCGCCTTCCTTTTTAAAATCTTTTTCCAGCCGGTCGATCACGTCTTTAACGGTGTCTTCCTTGCCTTGGGTGTCCAGGACCAACAGGCCCTCGTAGCGATTCTTCATAAGCGATGTGGTGTTTCGGGTGTGGTTGAGAGAAATTCAGGAGGGCTGCGCGGATTCCGGCACGCGGTTGTAAACGTTCATCGCAGCCTCGACCCCATGCAGGCGGGCATGTTCGACGGCATCGGCGGCCCGGTCAATGGCGCTGTCCAGGACTTCGCGTTCGCGGACGCTGAAACGGCTCAGGACGTGGTCGACCATGCTCCGGCCGCCTTCGGCTGCACCGATCCCCACCCGCAGACGGGGAACGCCCGACGTGCCGAGGTGTTCGATGACCGATGCCATGCCGTTCTGCCCGCCGGACGAGCCGGATTTGCGCAACCGTAGGTGGCCGAGGGGCAAGGCGAGATCGTCGAAAACGATGAGCGCCTCAGCCGGGTCGATCTTGTAAAATTGCGCCGCCGCCCGCACGGACCGCCCACTCGCGTTCATGTAGGTCATGGGCTTCAGGTACGTGCATCCGTCACCGGTGCGCGCCCAAAACGTCTGCCAACTGCTCGAATATCCGAGCGTCAGACCGAGCCGGGCAGCGATGCGGTCAACCACCATGAAACCCGCGTTGTGCCGCGTGTTCTCGTATTCCCGTCCGGGATTGCCCAGACCGGCCACCAGACGGATGGCGGGAGCGGCGGAACCGGCGGAAGACATACGGAGGAAAACACGAACCGCCCGCCACCGACCCGGTGAAGGCCAGCGCGGGCGGCAAGAGAAATGTTACGCGGCAGCGGCACCCTCTTCGGGCTTCTTCTCGCTGATGACCTCGGGCTGCGCGCCCGCTGCCGCGGTGGCCGGTTCGGGCTCCTCGACGACGGTCGGAGCGGCGACGGACACCACCGTCAGGTCTTCGTCATTGAGGACCGTGACGCCCTTCGGCAGCTTCAGGTCGCGGACGTGGATGGAATCGCCGATCTGCAACGCACTGACATCCACCGTGATCGACTCGGGCAGGTCGCCCGGCAAACACTCGATGTCCAGCGTGCGCAAGGTCACTTCCATGACCCCGCCACCGGTCGTGACGCCCACGGGCTCGCCGACCGTTTCGAGGCTGGCTTCCGCGGTGAGTAATTCGTCCATCGAGACCGCGTGCAGGTCGACATGGAGCACCTTGCCGGTGACCGGATGATGCTGGACCTCCTGGATCAACGCCGTGCGGGTCTGCGCACCGGCGGCGTCTTGGATGGCGACTTCCACCAGCACGCTCTCGCTCGTGGCATGGGAAAGCAGCCGTTCCACGTCGCGTTCGACGAGCTGGAGATTGCGCGCCGGGTCTTTCGCCCCGTAGATGACCGCCGGGACGAACCCCGCGCTCTTGATCTTTTTCACCGCGTTGCGGCCGGACTCGGTCCGGGGCTGCGCGTTGATCTTCAGTTGGATAGCCATAAGAGAAAAGGAAGGGACAGAAGATGGAGGATAGATCGCAGATTGCAACTGGACATTGCGGCAACCTCGTTTCCCACGTTTCCTACCGCCGTCGGCGCGGCGGTTTCAGATGACCGCATCCACGTTAAAAAGTCCGCTGACGGACTCGTCGCCGTGGATGCGCCTGATGCCCTCGCCGAGCAGGGCCGCGATGCAGAGCACCGTCATGCGGCAGTCGTCGAGCTGCGCCTTGCGTGTCGGGATGCTGTTGGTCGTGATGAGTTCCTCGATTTCCGATTCGCGCAGCCGCTCGACAGCCATGTCGGTGAGCACGGCGTGGGTGACGGCGGCCTTGACCGAGAGCGCCCCGTGCGCCTTGCAGATACGCGCGGCGCTCGTGAGCGTCCCGGCGGTCGTGGTGAGGTCGTCCACGAGGAGGACGTTGCGATTTTCCACCTCGCCGATCAGGTAGGACGAATCGACCTCGGTATCGCTTTTGCGTTTCTTGGCGACGGTGGCGACCTGGACGTGGAGTTCCTTGGCGAAGGAGTCGGCCACCTTGATGCCGCCCACGTCGGGCGACACGACCGCCAACGGTCCGAGATCGCGTCCGCGCAGGTGCTTGAGGAATACGGGCAGCGCGTAGAGATGGTCCACCGGAATGTCGAAGAACCCCTGGATTTGCTGCGCGTGGAGATCGACGGTCAGGACGCGGTCCACCCCGGCGGCGGCGATGAGATTGGCCACGAGCTTCGCCGTGATGGGCACGCGGGGACGATCCTTGCGGTCCTGCCGCGCGTAACCGAAAAAGGGCATCACCGCCGTGATCCGCGCCGCGCTCGCGCGCCGGGCGGCGTCCACGAGGATGAGCAGTTCCATCAGATTGTGATTCACCGGCGGACAGGTCGGCTGGACGATGAACACGTCCCGCCCGCGGATGTTCTCCATGATCCGCACGCTGGTCTCGCCGTCGGGAAAAGATTTCACCTGCGCCTCGCCGAGCGGGATGCCGACGTAGTTGGCGATGCTCTGGGCCAGATCGCGGTGGGCTGAACCGCTGAAAATCTTGAGTTCCGGGCGTGACGAATGGTCCATCGATACAAAGAAAGGGGAAACGGACTGGCGTGGGGTTCCCACGGCCGGGCAGCCACGTTGGCCCGAAGAATGGCCATTGCCAAGGGATTTCGCCGCCAGAACGTGGTATGGACCCGACGAGAATGAACGCCGCGCCGTTTCCGTACCAACTCGCCGCCAGCGACCTCGACGGCACGCTGCTCGGCCCGCACAAGGAAATCAGCGCCGCCAACGCCGCCGCCGTGCGCCGCCTGCGGGACGCGGGCGCGCACTTCATCCTCGCCTCCGGCCGACGCCACCAGAACAGCCTGCGTTTCCAGCGTCAGCTCGGTCTCGATGGCCTCCTCATCTCGTGTGCGGGTGCCCTGGTCAAAGACCCACAGACCGACAAAACGCTCCACGAGGTGCTCATCCCGGCCGATCTCGCGGACGGTCTCGTCGCCGAGGGAGAAAAAGCCGGTTACACCGTCGTCTATTATCACCGCGACCATTTATACGTGACGACGACCAACCACTGGACGGACCTCTACGAGTCGCGGGTCGGCGAGCGCGCCGAACACTACCCGGGCAGCCTGCGCGATCTCGCGGGCGCAGCCGCCCTGAAGATCGTCTGGTACGGCGAACCTTCCGCGATGCAGCAGACCCGTCCCATCGTGGAGGGTGAATACCGGGGCCGGGTGGACGTGCTCTCGACCGACGCGGAAAATTTGGAGTTCAGCGCGGTCGGAGCGAACAAAGCGCGGGCGCTGGCCGTGTGCGCCGATTATTACGGAGTCGCGCAGGAGAACACCCTGGCTTTCGGTGACGGCGAGAACGACGCCCCGATGCTGCGCTGGGCGGGACTCGGTGTTGCGATGGACGGCGGCAACGCGCTGGCAAAGGCAGCGGCAGATATTACCAGTGCGCCCGGCGCGCCGGAGGAAAGCTTCGCCCGGGCGGTGGACGCGATCTTCGATCAGGTCCGCCGTCCGAACTTCCGTTCTAGCTCGGCGTAGGATAATTGGATCATCGTCGGCCGCCCGTGCGGACAGCAGTACGGCAACTCGCAAGCCAGCAGGTCGTCGAGCAGGCGGATGAGTTCGCGCTCGCGCAGGCGGTCGTTGGCCTTGACGGCGTGACGGCAAACCGTTTTCGCGATCATTTCCTCGCCGAGGCGCAGCTTCGACGTGCCCGTGCCCGCGGCCTGGAGCGCATCGATGATCTCGCGCAGGAGCGGGAGCGGTTCCTCGACTTGCAGGAACGGCGGCAGGCTGTCCAGCTTGAACGCCCCCGCCCCGAATTCATCCAGGCCGATTCCCATCCGCTGGAGCGGTTCCAGATGCCGACGGAGCCAATCGGCGTCCTTGGGATTCATCTGCAGGGTGAGCGGGAAAAGAAGCTGCTGGCTCAGGGTGTCGTTCGCCTCCAGGCGGCGGCGCAGTTCCTCGAACAAAATCCGCTCGTGCGCCGCGTGCTGATCGACCAGCACGAGACCGTCCTTGTTTTCCATGAGGACATACAGTCGGCCGAGCACACCGAGGACGTTGAATTGCCCGGAGTGCCCTCCCCGTTCGCGGGGGGGTTCCTCGCGCTTCGGCGTCACCGCCGGAACCGCCGGAATTGTGAAGGCAGTAACGCCGCGCGCGGGCGTGGTCGTGAGCGGGAACAAGCCGTCCGGCTGATCGACCTTGTCCGCTGGCGGCGCGGGCGGGCTGATGTGGTCGGCCACGACGGTCGGCGGCACGACGGCCTCGTCCCGTTCTGCTTTCGGCGGCGGCGATGGCTCGGGCAGCGGAGGTTGGTGAAAAGACCGCGTCCAGTCCGCCCGCCCGGCCTCCAGCGACCGTCGCACGGCGGCCACCAGCGCCTCGCGCACCGCGCCCGGTTCGCGGAACCGCACCTCGCGCTTGGCGGGATGCACGTTCACATCCACCGCCGCCGGGTCCATGTCCAGGAACAGGTACGCCACCGGGTATCGTCCCTTCATCAAGGCCGTGTGATATCCTTCGCGCAACGCCCCGTTGACCACGGCGTTTTCCACCGCGCGGCCGTTGATGAACACCCGCTGGCTGTTGCGCGTCGCGCGGCTGACCCCGGGCTTGCCGATGAAACCGGTGATCTTTAAGGCCAGCGCCGCCGCCTGCCCGGGAGCATCGATGGGCGTCAGTTCCCCCGCCGCTTCCTCGCCCGCCAGATCGCGGATACGGTCGAGCAGTCTCCGCACGCCCGGCAGTTGGAACACCGTGCGGCCATCACGCACGTAGGTGAACCGCACCGCCGGGTGCGCCAACGCGAGCAGGTGGAGCTGCGACTCGACGTGGGCGGATTCGGTCGATTCGCTACGCAAAAATTTCCGCCGCGCGGGCAGGTTGAAAAACAGCGAACGCGCCTCCACGCTCGTGCCGGGCGCGTCGCCGCAATCGCGCACCTTCTCCACCCGCCCACCCTGGACGATGATCTCCGTGCCCGCCAGCGCGCCGGCCTCGCGCGTCGCCAGCCGGAAGCGCGACACGCTGGCGATGCTCGGCAGCGCCTCGCCACGAAACCCCAGCGTGGCGATGGAGAGAAGGTCTTTGACGTCGCTAAGCTTACTG